>NZ_JADEWX010000023.1 GCF_015207395.1 Nodosilinea sp. LEGE 07088 | reverse complement strand
TTTTCCCAACAGTCCGCCCACTCTACTTTTGTCTAAATTCATCGCCGCTAAGCTAGACTCCTGCCCCAGCGCTGGTGCACCTGACTTGGCGGCCTAGAAATCCAATCAAGAACTTAGGACTGCCCAGCCCTTAAATCTTTATCTAAAATTTACAGCCCTATAAAAAAATGGGTTTTTTTATGCTTTCCCTCTCCTTATTCCGGACGAAAGTAGTACCTTCTTAGGTGAAAGCTTGTTTGACATAAAATGTTTCAGGCTAAGTGATTTTTTGCTAATTTATTCGGCATTTTGGGTAAAGTTTCTAGGCTCGGAGTACACCTCTACTTTAGAGGTTCGGTGTCATAAAGTTTTTGACTGCTGTTTTTCTTATTTCAATAGTTCGGACACTTTTCTGGGCAAGTGCTAAAACCCTTGATTTCTCGTTGCCCGAGATACTGTTAAAGAGGCCTGAAACCCGCATTCTACCGTTAGCCATCAAAAACTGTCCGGAGTGTTGTTATTTCTTGTTTGGCCCCAGACTAATCAAGTCACCTACTTCTATGCAGTCCAGTATTCGTGAAAAAAGTTTTATGGCGATTCCTGGACGAGTAAGTTACACCTCGACTTGGGAGACTATTGAGATTAATAGACTTGAACATTTGACCTGCCCTTTATCCGAGTGAGAACCGCTATAGAATTTTTCTAAAAATCAATATAAATCATTTTCATACTCTGCATGGCGCTCACTATCTTGTCCTCCGAACTCACAGGAATATTTTATTAATATGATGTGAATGTCCCAAACCTGTCTTCACACAGTTCTAAATCCCAGTCCAACTAAATATCTTGCTCTTAGACACAAGAGCTTTAGCAATACATTAGCATTTAGATTATTCCTGGAAAACTAATTTCTAAGAAGTCTTATTTGAGGAGCCACCTAGCTCTATGTTTGCATTTCTTCCCTTAGTTAGCTTTGGTTTTATTTTCCTGATTCTAAATAGGAATAAAAAATGTTGTCGCGAGAATTTTCTATTATCGTCTGTCATTGTGGGCACCTCATTAACGCTCATTACTGAATTGTTAAGTCTTGGTAGCTTGCTAACATTTGGCTGGCTGTTAGGTTGGTGGATATCTATTAGTGTTGCTCTAGGAGGCATTTATCTGTATTCCACCAAGAAAAATTCTTATAGAGTATGGACTCGAAGATGGCTTTGCAGGATAAACATAACCAATAAGGAAAGCAGAAATTTATTAGAACACCGCCTCAAGATACAGCTACTAGGCATCATTTTTATCGTCGGGGCTGTTGGTCTGATTGCCCTGATGGCTCCTCCTAATGTCAATGACGCGCTAGGCTATCACATGCCTCGCGTCATGCACTGGATACAGAACCGCAATGTTGCTCATTTCCCAACCAACTATACTGCGCAACTGTTTTTATCACCCTGGGCAAACTATGTCATCTTACATTTACAGATTTTAAATGGAGGAGACTACTATGCCAATTTTGTACAGTGGTTCTGCATGATAGGTAGTATCCTCGGAGTCTCCCTGATAGCTCAACAACTGGGGGGGAATATTTATGGTCAGGTCTTTGCCTCCGTTTTCTGCTCAACATTACCCATGGGCGTAGTTCAAGGCTCAAGCAGCCAAAATGACTATGTAGCTGCCTTTTGGCTAGTGTGTTTAGCCTACTATGGTTTAAAAGCAGTAAAGACACCACCTGAAAAAGCTAACTTTCTATTAGTCGGCCTAAGTTTAGGGCTGGCCATCTTGTCTAAAGGAACGGCATATCTCTATGCTTTCCCTTTTCTAGTATGGCTTTTTGTGCTGCTCATTAGATCGCTTCGATTAGGCGTCTATAAACCTGCTTATCAGGTGGCCTTGCCAGCACTTTTAATTAACCTTCCACTTTTTGTCCGCAATTTTGAAATATTTCAGCATCCTCTAGGAAAATCTCCTGATTACATCATTTATACCAATAAGGCTATTAGTATTTCGATATTAGGCTCTAATATTATTAGAAATCTAGCGTTGCAATTCTCGACTCCCTCTCCTTCTATTAACAGGTTTTTTATTGAGAAGCTATCCTCCCTATATTCTTTTCTGGGATGGGATATTAATGATCCCCTATCAACATCCGGAAACTTCCAACTAAATAGCCTAATCAATCACGGAGATTTTGCTGGAAATCCTTTTCACTTGCTCTTGATAATCACTTCGGCTTTCTGCTTAGGGTTAGGGTATTTCTATAAGAAACTGCACAACCAGACATTATTGCTAAATTATATTCTATGTATTCTGAGTGGATTTCTACTGTTTTGCTTATTACTTGCCTGGACACCGTTTCACAATAGATTACACTTACCTCTTTTTGTTCTATCATCTGCCTTCGTCGGTTGTGTCTTGTCAGATTTCTGGGGCAGGAGGATAGTTCATGTCACTGCTATTGCCTTAATTATTGCAGCATTACCATGGATTCTCTTCGATGAAAATAAGCCTCTGGTTGCAAACAGTCATTTTCTCAAAACTGGGAAAATTGAAAATATATTTAATGTCAATAGATTAGACCTGTATTTTATCGGGAGGCCTGACATCAAAGAATCCATGATAAGGGCTGTAGATTTTATCAAATCTCAGCAATGCCCTGATATTGGGATGTCTTTTGATCGCCTGGATGTTTATGAATATCCCTTATGGGTGTTGCTTAATTCATCAGCAAATCAATATCGGCTCGAGCATGTGGATGTAGATAATCCATCAGTCAAAATGTACAGTGTTCAGCCATTCAAAGGCTTTCAGCCTTGTTTACTTTATGACACCTATTATGGAAAGGAAAAGATCCAAGTTCAAGGGTTAAACTATGCCCGAGGATTTTCTTCTCCACCAATCAACGTTTTAGCTAAAGCAGATTGATAGACTGTACTAGGTTTCTATTGATGATAAATTTTGCAAAACTGTGGTAGTTTTTATGGATTCAAGCTATATTCATGAACTCATCTGGTAGTACTCGTTATTTTTCATCTATGACAAATCAATAACCCTTTAAAAACAGAGGTAACACATATGTCTTGTCAGGAAAACTTTTCAACTCAAATTATCCATAGCTCTCCTGTAAGACAACAGAATGTATTTGAAGGCTTGCATTTTTTGCGTGCTATTTTTTCAATTTCAATTGTTGCATTAAAGACCTATGTTTTCTATATTCCAAATCTTTTTATAACTAGTGATGTAGTTTTTTTGCCCAGCGCAACTGTTGCATATTTAGCAGTTCCAGTATTTCTTCAAATCTCCTTGTTTCTCTTTTACTTTAAGAGTGATAATGAAGGGCTAGTCTATTTTGCTAAAAAAAGACTACGCCGCCTGATCTATACATACCTATTTTGGGTTGGCTCAATAACCATCTTTGAAGCCCTGTTTTGGCGGGGTTCTATAGAAAGCATCATTTTTTCTTTGAAGGGAGTAATAGAATTTATTGTTAGCGGCAATACCACTCCCTACTTTTTCTTCTTCTCTCTCATTTTTGTTACCTGCCTCGCTCAACTTCTCTTGTTGTCTTTTTTCAGGATAGAATCAAAGCTCAAAAAAGCTATCAGTTATTGTGGCCTCATACTGTCATGCATTATGGTGGTCGGATTTGCCACAGCAAATTTTTTTATGATCCAGAAAGGTTTCCAATGGCCTGGAATAGGGTTTTTCGACAGTCTCTCCCAGTGGGATTATAATCCTCTCGTTTTTATACCCTACATTTTCACAGCATTTATCACTGTTCAAGAATTAGAGGAGAATAACTTACAGCAATTCAATGGATCTTTAAGATTGAAGCTTTGGATTTTGTTTTCTTTGGCGATCGCTTTTTTTATTTTTGAATGGCATCTAACAGCTTTAGGTATCTTAATTAACCTGGGTCATGCTCCTCTCCAGCACTATATGAGACCCTCTCTCATCTTTGGCTCCTGGCTATTGTTGTACTTAGCTTTGCTGTCGGAGCAAAGGGTCCCTGTCATTGTCAAATTTATTTCCCAGTGTTCCTTAGGTATCTATGGCTTTCACGTCTTTCTCACTTTGCCAGGCTCGCTTGATATCCAGCAATTAGCCTATGTCGATGGAATTGCTCGATGGTCGTCAGTTCTGGTAATTCTTCTATACTTCATGCTTGTCTTCATTGGCTCAGTTGCTCTGACAGTGTTACTGAAGCGGGTCAAAATACTGAGAAGTTTTGTCTAACCTTGCCTGTAGCGGTTGTTAACTCTGGGCATCAGGGGTCTTACCCGTCAAATAAAGTAGATGAGCACTGAGGTTGTTGTAGGCTTTCCCGAAACGCTTTTGGGCACTTTTCTAGGTGGCCTACATCAATAAATTTATGCTAGGTATGAGGTAGTTTAGATGCTCCGCATCGGTTTTGGTATGGCCTGACTTTCTAGCGGCGAAAATGCGCGCCTCTAAATTCTTGCTTGTTTTCAGCGGCGTATCGGCAGGGCTTCCTATTAAAATACGTGGGTACTAACATGCTGCTCCCATGCTAACGGCCCTGCACATTGAGAACTTTGCCCTGATCGATCATCTCGATCTGCGGCTAGAGGCAGGGCTAAATGTGCTGACTGGCGAAACCGGGGCCGGCAAATCGATTATCCTCGATGCCATCGATGCGGTGCTGGGGGGCAAAGCTAACCAGCGATTGGTGCGATCGGGCAGCCAAAAAGCACTGGTAGAAGCCGCCTTTGAGGTACCCGACGAAATTCACACCTGGCTAGCCGAACAAGAATTACCCCTGGCGGATGGCCCTCTGATGCTGCGGCGAGAGCTGACCCTGGGTAAGACCCTGCGCAGTCGGTCGTTTCTCAATGACAAACCGGCTACGCGCCCTCAACTAGAGGGGCTGCGCCAAAAGCTGGTCGAGATTACCGCCCAGGGGCAGACGGTGTTGCTCGGTTCGGGCGATCGCCAGCGGGAGTGGCTCGATGGCTTTGGCGGTGCCCCCTTGGGAACCCAGCGCCAGCAAGTAGCTCTTGCCTATCAGGCTGCTACCCAGGCCCAAAAACGGCTCACTGCTCGCCGTAAAGCCGACCAGCAGCGCTGCGACCAGCTCGAACTGCTGCAAATGCACCAGCAAGACCTAGAGCAGGCCCAGCTTGACGACCCCCAAGAACTCGACCTGCTCACTCAGGAGCACCATCGCCTCAACCACAGCGTTGACCTCCAGCAAAACAGCTACCGGGCTTACCAGATTCTCTATGAGAGTGAGGCGGGGGATGATGCCTGCGCCGACCTGTTGGGCAAAGCTGAAGGCATTCTGGTCGATATGGAGCGCTACGACCCAGCACTTTCATCCATTCTCAGTATGGTGAGCGAAGCCCTCACCCAGGTTGAGGAGGCCGGGCGGGCGATCAACGCCTACGGGGCCAGCGTGGAGGCCGATCCCCAGCGCCTCGACGAAGTTGAAGAGCGTATGCGCCAGCTCAAGGGGCTGTGCCGCCGCTTTCGCCGCACTCTGCCCGAACTGGTGGCCTACCGCGACGAGGTGATGCAATCTTTGGCAGAACTGTCGGGGGAGGGTCAATCTGTCGAAGCCCTAGAAGCTGAGGTCGATAAG
Organism: Nodosilinea sp. LEGE 07088; assembly: GCF_015207395.1. Classification (GTDB taxonomy): domain Bacteria; phylum Cyanobacteriota; class Cyanobacteriia; order Phormidesmidales; family Phormidesmidaceae; genus Nodosilinea. The sequence continues at coordinate 48,236 of NZ_JADEWX010000023.1, read as the reverse complement.
ACCCAGGAAATTCTGGGAGAGGCCTGTGCCACCCTGACCCAGCTGCGCCGGAACGTGGCCCAGGAGCTAGAAACCCGCCTGGTGAGTGAACTCAAACCCCTGGCGATGGATCGGGTTCAGTTTGAGGTGGAGCTAAGGCCCATTACACCCACGGCAGCTGGGGCTGACAGCATTCGGTTTTTGTTTAGCCCCAACCCTGGGGAACCCCTGCAACCCCTGGCCGAAACCGCTTCCGGCGGGGAAATGAGCCGGTTTTTGCTGGCCCTTAAGGCCTGCTTTTCGCAGGTTGACCCGGTGGGGACGCTGGTGTTCGACGAGATCGACGTGGGGGTGTCGGGGCGGGTGGCCCAGGCGATCGCAGAAAAGCTCTACCACCTGGGCCGCCAGCACCAGGTGCTATGCGTCACCCACCAACCCATGGTGGCAGCCCTGGCCGACGCCCATTTTCGGGTCGGTAAGCAGGTGGTTGAAGCCGCTTTAGCCAAGGGGGGCAAGACTGCGGAGAACGCTACCGAACGCACCGTGGTACGAGTGCTACCCCTATCGTTGACTGAGCGGCGCGAAGAACTGGCTCAGCTAGCGGGGGGCGAGTCTCACCAGCAATCCCTGTCTTTTGCCGAGGCCCTGCTATCCCAGGCCGACGGCATTCGCCAGAAACAGTGATGAGCAATCGTGAAATTGTCCCCAAAACCCGAGGTAGGGGCGCAGGCCTTTGCCCTTTAGCCTGTGCCCTTTAGCCTGTGCCCTTTAGCCTGTGCCCTTTAGAAAGATCCCAAAGATTAGATATTATTTGATGCCAGAATCCTCCTAACGTCAAAGCCGAGCCTCTAAAAACAGGCCATGCCACAAATTTCTTTCTAAAATGCAAATGCCCGTGCATCTGAATGGTTTACGCTGAAGTCCTTAGAGTCATGGTGAGGTCGTCTGAGGCCCAGTGGTTGTAAGTAGGAAAGCGCAATTAAATGTAAAACCTGCGTAGGATGGGCAAAGCATTGCGTGCCCATCGCCTTCAGATCACGCCAGTGGTTGAGTCATCGCGTTGTAGAAAGCAGGATCAGCATTCTATGGATTTTTTGATTGCCGCCGAGCCCATTCTCGAAGATCCGACAATCGAAGCACACCTGCGTCAGTTTTGCCTGGTGCTATCGGTATCCCTAGGGGTTGCCACCTTATCCCGTGTGTTCAGTGTGCTGCGCAACATTCCCTACACCCTACTGCTGCTGCTCGTCGGTCTGGGGTTGGCGGTACTGGATGTCCGCCTGATTAATCTGTCGCCCCAGCTGATTTTGTTTATCTTTCTGCCGCCGCTGCTGTTTGAGGCCGCCTGGAACCTCAACTGGACGAGGCTGAAACAGTACTCGGTACCAGTTGTGCTCTACGCCATTGTGGGGGTAATTATCTGTGTCGGTAGCCTGGTCTGGGGACTGCAAGCCTTTGCCGGGGCCTCGTTAGCGACGGCGTTGCTAGTGGGGGCCAGCCTGTCGGCGACAGATCCGGTGTCGGTGGTGGCTCTGTTTCGCGAACTGGGGGTCGATAAAAAGCTCACCACCGTCATGGAAGGCGAGAGCCTGTTTAACGATGGCGTGGCGGTTGTCGCGTTTAACCTGGTGCTCGGGATTGCCCTCGGCCTAGAGCAGTTTGACGTGTCGGTTACCATTGCTCGATTTTTGGTGTTTGTGGGCGTGGGCATCAGCATCGGCGGGCTAATTGGCTTTGGCCTCTCCTTTTTGACCCAGCGGTTTGACATTCCTCTGGTGGAGCAGTCACTGACCCTGGTGTCGGCCTATGGCACCTACCTGGTCGCAGAAGAACTGGGCGGCTCCGGCGTGATTGCCGTGGTGACTACGGGCCTGATTTTGGGCAATTTTGGCTCGCGCATTGGCATGAACCCCCGCACTCGCCTGGTGGTGTCGGAGTTTTGGGAGTTTGTGTCGTTTTTTATTAACTCCATTGTGTTTTTGCTGATTGGTGACCAGGTCCGATTCGATGGGCTGGTGGAGGAACTCGACAAGATTGTTGTGGCGATCGCGATTATGCTGGCGGCTCGAGCGGTTAGCGTCTACGGGCTAGGGTTCATCAGCAATGCGGTCACGGGCCCTGAGATGGATCTGCCCATCAAGGGGCAAACCGTTTTGTGGTGGGGTGGCCTGCGAGGGTCGGTATCGGTAGCTCTGGCTCTGAGTGTGCCTGCGGTTTTGGGCGATCGCCAGGAAGTTATCGCCATTGTGTTTGGCGTCATGCTGTTTACCCTGCTGGTGCAGGGTCTGACCACAAAACCCCTGCTCGAGTACCTGGAGCTACTGGGCGACCAGCCCATAAAGCTGGCATACAAGCAGATGACCGCCCAGCGGGTAGCCCTTACCCGCGTCATGAACCGGCTGGATGAGATCAAAACTAACCAGGAGTTTGACCCTGAGTTTGTCGGCTACCAGATGGCTCTGGTAGAAGGCCAGCTATCAGAAGTCAAAGAGAAGATGGCTAAACTAGAGCAGCAAAACGACAGCATTCGAGAATTTGCCTCAGACCAACTGCGGGAAGAGCTATTGGCGATCGAGGCTGATACCTACGCTGAGTTCATTCGAGCGGGTCAGCTGAAGGATTCACTCACGCCGCTGCTGGATGGGGTACTGCCCGATCGCATTGGTGAGGCCCACTAGACAGGGAGGGGGTGGGCTGTGGCGTCAGGCGATGCTAGCCCAGCGTATTGTCTTGAAGCCAAATCTGCTCTTGCAACGCTTCGTTCTCTAGGCTGAGGGCAACGGCTCGCTGTTTAATGTTGTCGCGCTCAGCGGCAATTTGCTGGCAGCGGTGCTTGAGGCTAGTTTGCTGCTGAAACTGCTGGCCCAACTCAGCACTGAGTTCCGCAATTTTCTGCCGCTGGGCTTCGATGGTGGCCTTGAGCGCGACGGGGTCATCATCTAGGGCGGGTGCGTTGGCGGCGGGCAGGCTGGGTAAATCGCCAGCTTCACTCGGCCCCTGGCCGTCACCCTGGAGATAGGACTGCATGCGGGCTAGGGTGACCTGGTGGCTTGAGAGCGTGGTGTCGAGGTGCTGAATGTGTTGCCGGGCAGCCTGAAGTTGGCTGCTGAGACTGACGGTGAGCGATCGCGCAATCATCACCTCCGAGTTGAGGTCTAGCTCATGAGCTTGATGGCGCCCCACCGCCAAACTTTGGTAGTGATTTTTGATGCGTATTAGGTAGTCTTGTACCTCCGCCTGGCTCTGGTGAACCCGTACCCGCAGCCGCTCAAGCTCAAGATGCTGATCGGCAACGAGGCCCCTGACCCCAGTCAAAAGCTGATTCAGCACGTCGTGCTGCCACTGATCTTTGGCGGCGAGCTGCTGCTTTAGGTTGAGAATAATTTTTTGTTGAACGTTGGAGTACTCCTCGGTTTGAGCCAGGTGAGCCTGGAGCATGTCGTGGTTAGCCAACTGCTCCTGCATGTCTTCGATTGAGATCTTGGCTTGATCAAGGGCCTGCTGTAGCAGACATACCCGTTGCACCAGCTTAAAGTCCAGCGAACTGTCCTGGAACATGAGCAAAACCGCGAGGAGGAACATGAAGTGATGGAATGCACTGCACCCTTAGCCTGACTAGGGTAGATGCGTGCTGCAGCGAATGCGTGCTGCTGGGGCGAAATTTAAACTACCAGGCCCGGGGTAGTTGCGACTGTTGGGGGCACTACCCTGGGTGACCCAAGCACCAAAACTTTACCAGCCTAGGCCAGCTAAATCGACAGGGGCCACGGCCCTGATTGAGCCATCGTTAAAATCCCGGAATCACCCACCACAGGCTGAGTGTAAGCAGTCCTGTACATCCGTGCTGCAACCAACGCTGCCAGCCATAGCGACAGAGTTTGGCCGTTAGCCATAGTGAGAGGGTTAACCCCAGCAGTAGCGTTGCTCCCTGAAGAAAGGCTACCACTGCTGGGTGGGCAACCCAAACCGGCAAATTTAGCCCTGAGACCCCAAAGGTGGCAAAAGATACGGGCAAAATGCGGCCACCCTCCCCCAGACCTAGGCGCAGATAGTGGGCCAGGTTGGCGGCCCACACCAGGGGCAAATAGCCGTAGGCCCGCTTGACGAAGGTGCGACTTTGCCCCCGCGCCACCAGCCAGATCAGCCCTTCGATCGCCAGGGGCAACAGGGCCGGCAGGGCGAGCAGGGCGAGCGCGACTCCACTGTGGCCCGCGATGGTTGCCAGCGGTAGTTGCAGGCCCAGCCGCCCCTGCAATTCGGGCAGGCGGTGCAGGTATACGGCCCCTAGCAGCAAAAACATCAGCGCCACCTCGGCAGCGCGGGGCTGGTGGGTGGTCCACAGCTCAATGCCGGGGGGGCGCAGGTTGAGTTCCACTGAGCGGTGGGGACAGGCCTTAAGGCAGGTCATGCAGAGCACGCAGTCGCGGTTGTCTTCGAGCTGGGCCGGGTGGGAGTAAAGCGGGCAGCCCAGGGTTGCTTGGCCTTCGCCTTTCTCGGGGCCACCCTTGTAGCACTGGTAGGTGGTGCACTCGGCTGAGCAGGTGCCCTGCTGGGCCCGTAGCTCGGTCATCGAGAGCTTGGCAAACAGGCCATTCATGCCGCCAATGGGGCACAGGTAGCGGCACCAAAACCGGCGCTCAAACAGGGCCGAGAAAATCATTGCCCCGGCGGTAATCAGCAGCAGCAGGCAGGCCGATAGGTAAGCAACGTTTTCTAAATGCCATACCTCTTCCCAGATCAAAATTAAGGTAAACAGGCCAAAGAGAAACCAGGCCCCCCAGCGCTCTGCCGACTGCCGGGGCCAGCGTTTGAGCCTATCGGGAAACAGCTTTTTAGATATCCACTGGGTGACTTCACCGTAGATCATAAACGGGCACACCGCGCACCACAGCCGCCCCACAAACGGGAAGCTCAGCAGCACCAGGGGCCACCACCAGGCCCAAAACACCGTCAGCGCTACATTCTCTTCTCGCTGCTGGGGGCCAAACCAGAGCAAGGCGATTACCCCTGCAAATAGAGTCAGGGTAATGCCATAGTTGATGCGATCGGGCCACCAGGGGCTGCGCAGAAACCGCCGTAGAGCGGGGTAGCGGTTGAGCAAATTGAGCCGCAGCTGCTTCTTTTTGCTCTGGGCGGGCCAGATAATTTCTTCAGTAATCAACCCGCCCCCGGCTATCTGGGCTGCCGCCCGTTCTATCAGGTTCTCTAGCTCCCGCAGGTTGTTGGGGAAGTCATAGGATTGCAGGCGACGAATGGCTTCAGGGGTAACGGCTATGCGGCCTGTGCCCCGACGACGGCACACCAGCGATAGGTAGTAGTTGACCCAGTCTTCGATGTCGGCCTTACGCACCCGCAGCGGCGGCACCTTAATCGTGTCACTAACCAGGCCGTCAAGGGTGGGCACGGCTTGCTCTGAGAGCAGAATGATGCGGGCTTCGGCGGTGACTAGCGGAGTGGATTCGCCGTTGCGGCCTACGGGTCGATACTGCCCGGTTTCGAGCAGATGGGCCACCGGCTCGACCAGGTCGGCATCGAGTTCGTTGGGATTGTTGAGCACCAGGGTACCGGTACCTAAGGCCGCTAGCAGCCCCATGCGCCCCCCCGATCGCCCAAACAGATCGGCCCCACTGGTCTGGAGCTGGCCGCAGTCTACTTTGATGATGGGCTGTCGTCGCTGGGTTGAGCCAAAGTGAATCAGGGCGGCGAGGTTGTCTTTTTCTAGCCCCGGCTCGCCAAAGATCAGGATAGACCGCCGATGGCTAGCCGCTGTGCGAATTTGCGTACGCAGGCGATCGCCATAGCGACTGTGGCCAATTACCCCCCGCCGCGCCTTGGCCACCAGGTAGGGACGCAGCAATCCCTGGCGCTCTTGTTCGCGGTCAAACTGAAACGACAGCCGTTTGACTGCATCCACCAACTGTCGGGTAAAGGTGCGCAAAATATCGGGGTATTGCTGAATCAGGGTCTGGAACTGATCGCGATCGATAAACCAGAGCGTGCTGTCGGTAATTGTGCGGATAGTTTGTTCAGCAGACTGCTCCAGCAGCAACGCCTCCAGGTTCAGCACCGCGCCGGGCAAATAGCTCATACCGCCCATGGCGGTCTCGGTTTCCAGCCTACCCCGCCAAACAATATATAGCCCCTCGGGGTCTTGCCCTGTTTCGACGACGGGTTCCCCAGCGGCAACCGAGACGGCCTTTAAGCGGCGGGCGAGGGAGGCCAGGGTAGTCGCAGGCAGCAGGCTGAGGGGGGTGCGTTCCTGTAAAAAGATCACCCGGTCGGATACAGTCATGGCAGTTCACCCACACGCTACATGGTGTAGCCTCATGATGATGGCAAATGACCTTTGGGTGCCGCTGGCATTACTCAGCTTAATCATTGCGGCGGCGGTGGCCTTTAGCCGAGCGCAGTAGGCCAGCCCTATGGGCGCATCTTAGGGAGGGTGGCGTTATCGCGAAACCTGACACACCATTGGCAATACGTCTCATCCGGCGTGGTGCTGTGACGGTCGGTGTTGCTTGCTCATGGTTGGCTTCTATCGTTTCTTCGGGAGTTTCGGAGCTTACCTACTCGTCCAGTTTTTGGAATCCACTATAATCTGCTGCACATATAATCTGCTGCACAATGCCGCCGTTAGGTGATCATGAGACGGCAATCTAACTTTGATCGGGAAACCTTGCTTGCGGATCTGATAGAACTCGGGATTACACCCCAGATTGATGTCTTCAAGCCGCTGGCGATCGCCTACAGGGAGCCAACCCGCCACTACCATAGCCAGCACCATATCACCGACTGCCTGCGGCAGTTAGATCGCGTTCGTCATCTTGCTGAGCATCCCGCTGCGATCGCGATCGCAATCTGGTTTCACGATGCAGTGTACAACCCTCGCCGTACCGACAACGAAGCCCTCAGCGCCCAATGGGCAAGCGAATATTTAACCTCTGTAGGCGTCGATCCTGGCCTTGTCGCTAGCATCTCAACTATGATTCTCGCGACCAAAACCCACGCATCTACCAATAGCGACATCGACCTGATGCTCGATATCGACCTCAGCATCCTCGGCGCAGATCCAGAGCATTTTGAGGCCTACGATCGCGCCATTCGTCAGGAGTACGCCTGGGTACCCGAAGCTCAGTACCGAGCGGCCCGGCGCAATAGACTGAGCTCATTCCTCACCCGAGATGCGATCTTCACAACCCGCGAGTTTCGCCAACGGTATGAACGCCAGGCCCAGGAAAATTTGCGCCATAAGGTATCGCAACTGAGTGCCTAACTCGTACTCGAAGGCTGAAATATGTCCACCGTTTCGGATCGCTTGGCTCCCTAGCTCCCCTGCCCCCTAGCCCTAAGAAGAAGATTGCGCTCAATGGGTCGCCTCATGACGGTGCTTGCTGCGCTTGAAGCTCCCCGGCCAACTCTCCCCTTGGGCTGAAATCGTCTAGGCTTAAGACATATTTTCGTTAGGGCCACCTAATGCGCGTTGAAGCTTGTTGTCAGGCCCTGTTAGAACAGCTGTTGCCCGAGCTCGACCCCCAGCGCCAGGGGCTTTGTGTCGATGTGGGGGTGGGTACCTTTGCCTTTTACTGTGCGCTATTTGCCCGCCTAGGCTATACCACCGTAGCGGTAGAACCTTCCCCCGCCGATAAGCTGCGAACCATCTGTCGGCAACATTCCATTCAGCTGATTGAGCAGTGCCTATCTGATCGAGTCGGCGCTCAAACGCTACACATGGGGCAGTTTGCCAACCTGGCCAACAGCAACTTTAGCTCACTAGCGGCCGACTGGTTTGGGGCCTCTACCGACACCCGACAGGTGGCTACCCTAGACCTAGCCACGTTGCTCGCCCAGGTGAGCGCTACCCAAATTACCGCCTTTAAGCTCGACATTGAAGGCTGGGAACCAGTGGTCATTCAGCAGTTTGCTGACCTACCCGTGGCCCTGCTGCCCCAGGTGGTTATGTTTGAGTATGGTGGCGGCGGCAGTCGCCAAAAGGGTGAAAAGGGTTGGTCGCCTAAGTTTTTGGCGGGCACCTTAGACTGTCTGCACCAGCTACAGCAGCGGGGCTATGGGTTCAGCATCATGGTTGACTATGCCTCGGGTACTAGGGCCAAGGTTTTTGACCTCCAGACTCTCAACCTGGCTCAAGATACCCCCTTCTATGCCAATGGGGTGTATGGCAATATTCTCTGTTTTTATCAACAGTGCTTTTCGGCAACACAAATTCAGCGCATTTGCGCACCCTTTAGAGGCGGTCTAGCCAACTGGCTTGTGAGTAAGGTTGTCTCTTAACTCGCTATCGACTCAGGCCTAGGCATCCAAGCCTTCGGGTACCTGTTCGTCGTAGTAGTAATGCCACATAGACGCTACGGGCTCTTCAGCTTCGCTGTCGCGGCCAGCGGTGGCCGGGGCCGTTAAGAAAGCCGTTGGGTTAGCCCGGTAGGCCGCCAGCAGTGCTTTCTCTTCGATTGAGAGATCGGGGGAGCTATCTTCTTCCATTTCCTGAAGGGTGGCTTCGACCAACTCCATTTGGGCTTCAGCGGCGCTGAGTTCTTCGTGGGTGTCGGCACTGAGTAGCTGTTCTAAGGGCTGAAGTTCGGCGACGTGGTTGGAGAGGGCCTGTAGTTTGTCTTCGTAGGTTTGAGTCAGCTGCTGGAGTTCTTGCCGATGCAGCGCCTCTTGCTGTTCGAGGGCCGCCTCTAGCTGCACCTGCTGTTGGCCTAGGGTGGTCTGTAGGCGAGCGGTTTCGGCTTCAGCAGTCCGGAGTTTAGCCTGGTGAGCTTTGAGGGTCTTGATCAGGGGTACCACCTGGCCTTTGAGGGTCATATGGTCGACATCGAGCTGATGAAAGCGTTCGGACAGGCTAACGTAGGCGCGGCACAGACGAGTGTAGCGCTCCACCATTTGATTGACATGTTGAAAATTTCTCACTGCCATCTCCAGGCGATCGGTAGCCATAGGAATATCCTGCCCAGGCGGGCTAATGGGGGTCAGGGCTAAAGCTATTGAGTGATCCTTAGTTACCATGTTTATCTTCAAAATTTCAAGCGGCAGAAGATACATCTAGCGCTAAATCGAGCGGCCTTAATAAAGGCTTCGGGATTGACGACCTAGACTGGTTGTGTTTCGGCGGAGGTTTTGGTTAATGTGGCAGAATGATGGTGGTTACCGGCCCATCCCGCTCCCCCTTCGGCAGTGCTGTGCGTACCTACAAAAGCCAAAAGATTGACCAAAACGCTGACTATCCTTGCCCCTGTCGCCGCAATGGCTGTATTAAACCGATTACGCTCACCGAAGCTTTTGGCTGCGATCGCTGTCAGCAGATTTTCGTAGTGCAAGACGATGGCTACGTGATCGAGCAACTCTCTACCCACTATCCCTACAAACGCCTCTGGCGGTGGAGTGGGCAGCAGTGGCGTCTCGATCGATCGTCCTTGAGCGTGAGCTATTTGCCCCTGGTTGTACTGGCAGCCTTTGGCATCATGGTGTTTTTTTTGCTGCTGGCTACCCTACAAACCCCCGATAGCACACCCTCAACGGCTCGGTTGCTGACAACGTTGGCGGTATCACTGGCGGTTGTTGGTATGTTTTGGATGGCATCGCGGCGCTAAACCCATGGTAAATTTGGCTACCCAAGACGACTTTAGTGCCGCTGTAGAGCAGGTGCGCCAGGCTAGCTATGATTTGGTAGCCGCTGGAGCAGAGACCCAGAGCAAGCTGCTCCAGGCGGTGGCGACCCGGCTAGAAGCCAGCTTCGACGATATTCTCGAAGCCAACACCCTCGACCTAGAAGCCAGTCTCGACATGGCGGTGCCAGAGCGGTTACTCGACTGGCTTAAGCTCACCCCTGAGCGGCTACAAACCGCAGCCAAGATAGTGCGCCGACTGGCCTACCTAGGTGATCCTCGCGGGCTCATCCATCCGGCCGCTAGTCGATCGAGCAAGGCTGTGCTGGGCCATGGCCAGGTTGTGCCACTGGGAGTGGTAGCCCTGGTATACGAGGCCTTTCCAGAGCTATCGGCGATTATGGCAGGGCTGTGTCTGCGCACAGGCAATGGCCTCGTGCTAAAAGGCAGTAACGAAGCAAGCCAGACTAACCAAGCCATTTTGCGAGCGTTGCACCAAGCCCTCGACCAAATTGGCCTACCCCAGCACTGCCTGCTTTCGCTCACTGAAGAACAAGGGGATGTGGCCCGCACCTGGCTGCTTCAATCTCCCCAGGTCGATTTAATCATTCCCTACGGACGACCCGGGCTGGTGCAGCAGGTGGTGCGCCAGGCTGGGGTGCCAGTGTTGCCAATCGCTATGGGCAATTGCTACCTCTATTGGTCGGCTACGGGCCAATTTGATACCGTTGCCGCCATGATTACAGAGAGCCATCAGGGTGAGCCTGACGCGGTCAATGCCATCGAAAAAGTATTGATTCACCCAAGCTGTAGCCCATCGACCATTGTGCAGCTGTGCCACACCCTGTGGGATCAAGACTTTGAGCTCTTGGCCGACGAGGCTTTGCTCGGTGACCTGCCCGATGTTAAGCCCGCCACCGCCACCGACTGGAAGCGGCCTTTTTTGAGTAAAACCGTCGTTTTGGGTTTAGCAGACGATGTCACCGCCGCCGCCGCCTTTATGAACCACCACAGCAGTGGCCATGCTAACGCCATTGCCACCGAAAGCTATACCGAGAGCAACCGCTTTACCCAGTTGGTAACTAGCGCTGTCGTCTACATCAACACGTCACCACGGTTTACGCGTAACCCCACCCAAGCTTCTAGTATTGCCCTCGGGATGACGGCCCAGCGAGGTCGGTGCAGCGGCTTTGTAGGGCTGAGCGCCCTGCTCACCACCCAGCATATTTTGCGGGGGTTGGAGTAGACATCGAGATCTCTCAGCGTGAGTCCCGCTTTAAAGCGGCTTTACACAGCAATGGGGCAGCATCTCGCTGCCCCATTGCTGTGGCTTTACACTATGGCCCGAATGGGCGATCGGCAGCTCAAGCCTCAGTGGAATTAGCTAGCTTCACTTTTTTGGCCAGGCCTACTTTTTCTAGCAGACTAATGGTGAGCCAGGTGATATCAAACTCCCACCACTTGAGACCATGGCGGGCCGAGTATTGGTAGGCGTGGTGGTTGTTGTGCCAGCCTTCGCCATAGGTGACGAGGGCTGCCCACCAGCAATTGGTCGATCTGTCGGTGGTTTCATGACTGCGATAGCCAAACTTATGGGTGGCGCTATTCACTAACCAGGTGCAGTGGTAAACCACCACCAGGCGCACAAAAACACCCCACAGCACAAAAGACCAACCGCCCAGGGCATAGAGGGTCAGGCCCAGGGCAATTTGCATGGCCAGAAAATACTTTTCGCAAAATAAATAGAAGGGGTCGTCTTTGATATCGCGGATAAAGCGATCAATGTCGTTGGTCGCGGGCACCTCGCGCAGCATCCAGCCCATATGGCTCCACCAGAAGCCTTTGTTAGAGTCGTGGTGATCATTGCTTTGGTCAGAGTAGGCGTGGTGGTGGCGATGCAGGCCAACCCACATCAGTGGGCCATGTTGGCAGGCTAGGGTGCCGCACAGCACAAAGAAGTACTCTAACCACTTGGGTACCTGAAAGCTGCGGTGGGAGACCAACCGGTGCCAACCCAGGGTAATGCCCAGACAGCCCGTTAACCAATGTAGAAACAGGGCGACCCCAACCGCAGCCCAGGAGAAGTTAGCGGGTAAAAACGCTAGCGCCGCCAGACTGTGGACGGCAATCATAAACAGGATGGTGACCCAATCGCGGGATAAACGCTCGGTAGTTACAGCAGTCATGCAGAAGTCTCAGAATTTGGACAAGGGCCTAGACAAGACTCTTTAAAGATCAGAATTTTGCGCAGGCAGAGCAAATGTAGGGGAGAATAAGTACCCCTGTTTCTTAACGAAAAAATTTAACCATTGCAACAATCAAACCCAATGATGCTGCCAGACTCGACACTCCTTCCGATTTTTTATGGAATTGACGCCCAGGTCAAGCACAATCTGGGACGAGTGCTGAAAGCATTTAGACAGCAACGGGTTGGCAGTCACCACTTCCACAGCGTGTCGGGCTACGGCCACGATGATCTTGGCCGCGACACCTTTGATCGGGTATTTGCCGATGTGATGCAGGCAGAGGCTGCTCTAGCGCGATCGCAATTTGTGTCGGGCACCCACGCCATTGCCTGTGCCCTATACGGTGTGCTGCGTCCCGGTGATGAGATGCTAGCCATAGCAGGCACCCCCTACGACACCCTAGAAGAAGTAATTGGTTTACGCAGCGCCGGCCAGGGATCCTTAGCAGAATTTGGGGTGTCCTATCGAGAGTTACCGTTAACCGCCGCTAACACCCTCGATTGGGATGCCCTGGCTAGTGCAGTTGGGCCCAAAACCCGATTGGTGCACATCCAGCGATCGTGCGGCTACAGCTGGCGATCAACCCTTACCATAGCCGAAATCGAAAAAATAATACGCCTGGTCAAGGGGCAGAATGCCGATATTGTCTGTTTCGTCGATAACTGCTATGGCGAATTTTTAGAAGATCGTGAGCCCACCGCTGTCGGAGCCGACCTGATCGCCGGGTCGCTGATTAAAAACCCCGGGGGCACTATCGCCCCCACGGGCGGCTACGTCGCGGGTCGGGCCGATCTGGTGGCCGCCGCCGCCTGCCGCCTGACCGCCCCGGGGATTGGGGCCAGCGGTGGCTCGAGCCTAAATCAAAATCGACTACTGTACCAGGGGTTATTTCTGGCCCCCCAAATGGTGGGCGAAGCCATGAAGGGTAACTATCTGCTAGCGACCAGCTTTGACAATCTGGGCTACCCCGTCAACCCGCCCCCCAGCCACCCCCAGCGCGATGTCATTCAGGCTATTCGCCTGGGCTCACCAGAAAAGCTAGTTGCCTTCTGCCGGGCTGTGCAGCGCTACTCTCCCATCGATGCCTACGTAGAACCTGTCCCGGCCACCATGCCGGGCTATGACAGCGAGTTAGTGATGGCCGGGGGCACCTTCATCGACGGCAGTACCTCAGAGCTATCTGCCGACGGTCCCCTGCGGGAGCCCTACATTGTCTACTGCCAAGGGGGCACCCACTGGACCCATGTAGCCCTGGCGATCGAGGCGGCGGTAGACGCGATCAGGGCAATCTAGGTAGACGAACAATAAGGGACGATGAAGCTTGCGATTCACCGTCCCTGTATTAACTGACGAAATGGGCTGACTCAGCTTAGCTGTGGCCACCGCTAACCAGCGTAGTCAGCATCGGCATGTTAGCGGCCAGCAAGTAGGCAAAGGTAACCCCGCCGATACCACCGATCAAGAAGCCACCGGCAAACTCACTCCAGCCCTCATCGGTCTCAAGGCTAGCGGGCGGGGTGAAGGGGGTCGTGGTCTTAGTGACGGCAGTATTAACGCCAGCCCCCGAGTAGATCGAGAGGCAGGCGGTCAAAATGACCACCAAAGCGGCTGCGCTCAACAGCCCCGCCAACCCAGGAATATCAGAATCGCGCAGCGGGCCAAGGAGCGCGAACGGGCCATAGAGCAGGTACCCATGGGCCATGCCAATTTCTAGGCCGCGACGCTGGGGAGATAGCCCAACGCGATAGGCCGGCAAGTTACCGATAAAGGCTTTAGAAAACCCAGAGGAATTGATCGGTGTCTCTAGATTACCGATTTGTGGATCCCCGGCGGGCTTAATGAGATCTGTCATAGGGGAAGGTCTCCAACTCAAACAAAACACAGCAAGTAAAAAAGATGGTTTTAGGAGCAGCTAAGATCTCAAAAACCATCTTCATAGTTACCTCGAAAAGCGGCCTCTTCGAGGAGTTTCCCTAGGGATGCAGCAGTAAATCGGGAAAGAAGCGGTTGAATTCAATCAGAATACCGGCGGTAATCACCATCCACACCGTGGCGAGCACTGGCGCAGATGACAGATACCGAAGCAAGTTGTTGTCCATGGTCTAAAGTCTCCTGGGTGGTTGTCCTCGATCGGTACAGCAGGTTGCCTAGCGAGGCGATACGGTGATCTCGTCATCCTTGGCAAACATGGCACCGCTGGCGATGTCTTTAAACGCAGTCAGGGGCCAGGCAAACCCAGAGAGAGAGCATTTAATCGCCAGGGGCACGTCAATGATGATCTCTTTGTCTTCAGGGCTTTTGTCACCGCGCACAGCGATCAGGTAAGACCGGCCAACCCAGCCAATCCACCCGGTGATGTAGAGAAACAACAAGCTAGGAATCAGAAATTCCCCGGCGTGGGCCAGGTCGCCGTCTACTATGAGGTGAGGCAGACCGTCGCTGCCACAGAGCAAGCTAGAGTTGCCGTAAAAATCGAACCGAGCTTTGGCCTGCTCAGTTGTGGCACCTGCCGCCCGCTTCAAGAAGGCTTCATTTTGACCGCAGGGAGTGAGGCCCGATACATTGTCGCCCGCTAAGCTAGCGGAGGCCGGGGGGGCAAATCCGAACCAGAGAAAGACTACAAGCGCTACAGCAAAAAACCGTCGCATAAACCGTTCCTTTTAATTACCTAAGAAACTAGGGCGATTTGAACGTAAAGTTAAGTTTTTTGAACAAAAATTCACCCAACTTGGTCGTCATAATACCCCGCCGCCGAACCCCCGTAAAGCTAAGATCGGTAGGGTGTTTACATCTCTACAAATTACGGTGTATCCCGCTGTAGTCCTATTTCGGTAGTAATCACGATGGCGACAGTTTTAGCGTTAGAAACCAGCTGTGATGAAACAGCGGCGGCGATAGTGCGCGATCGCACCCTGCTCAGCAGCGTCGTGGCCTCTCAGATCGAGATTCACCGGCCCTACGGCGGCATCGTGCCCGAAGTGGCCTCCCGGCATCATGTGGTCACCCTGGGCGACAGCATCAGCGCGGCGCTGACCCAGGCTGGAGTCGGCTGGAACGATATCGATGGGGTCGCCGCCACCTGCACCCCAGGGCTGGTGGGCGCACTCATGGTTGGGCTAACAGCGGGCAAGACCCTGGCCATGGTGCGCCAAAAACCCTTCCTAGGCGTGCACCACCTGGAGGGTCATATCTACGCCAACTACCTGGCCAGCCCTGACCTCCAGCCGCCCTATCTCTGCCTGCTGGTATCGGGTGGGCACACCAGCTTGATCTATGTCAAAGGCTGTGGCCAGTACCAGACGCTGGGCCAAACCCGCGACGATGCCGCTGGTGAAGCCTTTGACAAGGTCGCGCGGCTGATGGGGCTAGGCTATCCGGGTGGCCCCGTCATCGATCGGCTAGCGCAGCAGGGTGACCCCAAGGCATTTCCTCTGCCTGAAGGTAATATTTCGCTGCCAACGGGGGGCTTTCATCCCTACGACTCCAGCTTCAGCGGGCTCAAAACCGCGATGCTGCGGCTGGTCGAAAAGCTCAGGGCTGAGGGCATAGACCCGCTGCCTGTGGCCGATCTGGCCGCCAGCTTTCAGGCGACAGTGGCCCGCAGTTTAACGCGGCGGGTGGTGGCCTGCGCCCGTGACTACGGCCTGTCTACGGTCGCCGTTGGGGGTGGGGTAGCGGCCAATAGCGGTCTGCGCCACCATCTGCAACAGGCGGCTACCGACCACGATCTGCGGGTTATCTTCCCGCCCCTCAGCCTCTGCACTGATAACGCTGCCATGATTGGCTGTGCCGCCGCTGACCACCTCAACCAGGGGCATCGCTCGGGGCCGGAACTTGGGCCGCGATCGCGGCTCGACCTGGCCCAAGTGATGGATCTCTACTCGCCCATACCAAGGCCCTGACGCTACACTAAGGGGGTCTGCTCACGGGGGCAAATCCTGGACAGCCCTCAGTTACTGATATCTCCCAGGCCTATGGTGCAGCTGTTGTATTCTTCGTCCCGGCGATCACAATCTTTAGTTGGGCTGGGGAGCCTACTGTTAGGGGCCGTGGTGCTATTTGGGTGCAGCCCCCAAGACCTCGGGGTCGCATCGGACAGCGCCTACGAAACTTCCCTGGCCGAGCATCTGACCAGCACCGGCAGTCTAATGTACGGAGCCTACTGGTGTCCTCACTGCGCTGACCAAAAGGCCATCTTTAACGACGCGGCTGATCTATTGCCCTATGTCGAATGTGCTGCCGATGGCGAAAACGCCCAGCCAGACCTCTGTCAGCAGCGGGGAATACAGGGCTACCCCACCTGGGAAATTGACGGTCAGTTGTATCCAGGCGTGAGATCCCTAGAGGAGTTAGCGACTCTTTCAGGGTTTCCGGCAGCCCCCTAGTTATTTCGGTTTTAGGTGACTTGGGCCAGCATGGTACAGCCGAGTCGTCACGTTGATTTCCAGGCCGCAGCCCCGATCCCCTCCTGCTCGATCCCCCCTCCTGCTCGATCTCTCTACTCATTGTTAACCTCCATTGCATAACCCTAGTTCCCACCCCCCTTCTCACCTCCATGAGGTTGCTGGTAAATCCGACAGCAGCGCCCACCCCCATGTGCACGATCCCGAGTCGCTGCGGCGCATTGTCAACCGCCTTGCCCGGGTTGAAGGGCATATTCGCGGCATTAAGACCATGGTGCAGGAGAGTCGCCCCTGCCCCGATGTACTCGTGCAGATCGCAGCGGTGCGCGGGGCCTTAGACCGGGTGGCCCGCATCATTCTCGATGAGCACCTGAGTGAATGTATCGGTCGGGCGGCCGAGGATGGCAATATTGAAGCTGAGATCGCCGAACTCAAAACAGCTCTCGATCGCTTCTTGCCCTAGGCACCGCCTGCTTTAAACTGAAATGAAGCGGCTGTGTTCCCGCAGCAGTTGACGCTCAAACTGCCTCACCCACTGACTAAATTGATCGGCCTCTTGGGCGGTGGCAAAGGTTAGGGGCTGAGCCATCAGCAAGGCTACATAGGTTTCCTTTGTCCTCACTAAGATAGCCGTTTGCTGGTCGAGTTCAATGCAAATGTGGGAGAACCCATCTAACTCTAGGGACGACATCAGGAGTGCCTTTAGCCCGAGGGCCTGAAACACGACCTGTACCCAGCTAGTGCTTTCGTTATCGGCAGTGATGAAATACTCTCGAGGTAGGCTACTAAAATCGAAAATAGAAACTCCCAGAATAGTCTCAATCAGAAGGTTCTGATTGGGGAGTGAAGGGATTTGCTGTGCCGGTACCGATGCCTTAGCCGTAGTCATAGACCCATGAAGATGACTTAGGTTGCTGAATGGGCAGGCCGCATGAAATAGGACCTGCGCGAAAAACCTCAATTAAGACTTTAGTATACCCAGCAGATGAGGAGAACTTGTGGCCCCAGGGCCGCAGACAACAATACCTAGATCGACTGGGCAGCAGTTACCGAGCGTTTAGATCGCAGCAAATAGGTAAGCATGTTCCCTTTGCCTTTTACCCACACCTCTCCACGTAATTCCAGGTTATGGGTGTTGCGTAGATAGGTGTAGGTGGTTTCGGTGACCTGAATATGGTCGGCTATGCCCATCGATTCCATGCGACTAGCTGTGTTAACGGTGTCGCCCCAGAGATCGTAGATAAACTTCTTAGTGCCAATTACTCCAGCTACCACTGGGCCGGTGTTGATGCCAATGCGCAATCGAAAGGCCTGGCCGGTGCGATCGCCAAAGGCTTGAGCGACGACCTGCATATCTAGCGCCATATTGGCCACCGCTTGGGCATGGTCATCGCGGGCGTAGGGAATCCCCCCCACCACCATATAGGCATCCCCAATGGTTTTAATTTTCTCTAGGCGATGGCGCTCAGCCAGTTGGTCAAACTGAGAAAACACATCGTTGAGGAGAGCGACCAAGTCTTGGGGACTGAGGGTTTCAGAGAGCTGGGTAAACTCGACGATATCGGCAAACAACACCGTTACCTCGGCAAAATGGTCGGCAATGGTATTGCGGCCCTGCTTCAGACGATTGGCAATGGGTAGGGGCAAAATGTTGAGCAAGAGTTGCTCTGATTTTTCTTTTTCTCCTTGAAGATCTAATTGCGCCTGTTCTCGCTCAGCCACCACGCTGGCCAAAATGAGCACCGTAAACGCCAAAACGCAAATGTACGCCTGCAACGACAGCACCGCCCGAGCCGAATCACCCGTGGCGATAATAAAGGGCCCCTGCCCCTGGGTAATGCCCCAGGTCGCAATCAAGGTAACCATAGCCGTGCCTAACGTTGCCCCCTGGGGGCCTAATCGTAGGGCCGCCCAGATCACAATGGGAAACACAATATACAGCGGGTAAGGAGGCTGTAGCTGGTTCCAGGGATCGCAAAATAAAAACCAGCTCAGGCTGATTAAAACTACCCCCCACAGGGCAATAAACGGTGGGAAAGAGAAGTTGCGGCAGCGCTGGATGCCCTGCCGCCAGGTCACCATCAGGGCTGTAATAACGACAACGCCTGTAACATTGCCAATCCACCAGTTAAACCAGGCGGTACTGAAAAAATCTCGGCTTACCAATCCCACTAGATAAAAGTAAGTAACGCCTAATGTGGCGCTGAGCGTGGCGGGTACGACTGCCCCTAAACCGATAAAAGCGCCGACGTCTTTAACGCGCCGGAGGGGGTTGGCAAACTTTACGCGCCGTAGCAGATAGAGGCCAACTAAGGGCTGAAGGGTGTTGTTAAAGGCGGCTAGGCTATCTCGATGCCACGTGTGGTCGGGAGACGTGAGGGTTTGTATCAGCGATCCCAGGGTGATACCAGGAGCCAGGGTAGCTCCAGTAATCAGCAATATGCCCTGGCTATAGCCCGCTGGTGGCCAGATTGGGAGCACCGAGGTCTCCATCCCCATCACGTGATAGCTGAGCTTAGCCACCAAAACATAGCCCGCAGCTACCATCAAAATAGCGGGCCATCGTCGCCAAAAACGCTGCATTGACGATACCAAATAGGCCATTGATACCCCTAAATGCAATAGTGACGACCCAAACCATGCCGCAACAGTGGCCGACTATTCCCTGGCGCTGGGCTCGAGATAATAGGGTGGGGTTGACTTTGATTAAATCAGTTGATGGAATGAAATCGGCGCTGCTCAATGAAGTCTTAAGTAGTTAAATGGGTCTTAGCCTTATCCTGCGGTGCCCTGTCCGCGCCACCGATCGCACGGTTAACCCAGGGGCATAACGCTGTAGAAAATTAAGACATCCCCAGAAAATATTCAAATGGCCGTCAAAAAACGTATGGTTTTCAAAGCATGTTGCTAGACTAGCGGCGGCTATGATAGGACGTTGATTTCTATTTTCACGAGACTTAGCATTGTCTATGGCTTCCCCCACCATCGAATCGATTCTCCACGAAAATCGCCTGTTTGCGCCTGTCGATGAGTTCGTTCAAAACGCCTCGATTAAGACCCTAGACGACTACCAAGCGTTAGCAGAACGGGCCGCGGCCGACCCGGCCAAGTTTTGGGCTGAACTGGCCAGCCAAGAACTGCACTGGTTTAAACCGTGGGATACCGTGCTCGATTGGCAGCCGCCCTTTGCCCAGTGGTTTGTGGGGGGCAAAATCAATATTTCCTATAACTGCCTAGACCGCCATCTCACCACCTGGCGGCGGAATAAAGCGGCCCTGATCTGGGAGGGCGAACCGGGCGATAGCCGCACCCTCACCTACGCGCAGCTTCACCGGGAGGTGTGCCAGGTGGCCAACGTGCTGAAGGGGCTAGGGGTGCAAAAGGGCGATCGCGTGGGCATTTATATGCCCATGGTACCGGAGGCGGCGATCGCCATGCTGGCCTGTGCCCGCATTGGGGCGGCCCACACCGTGATCTTTGGCGGCTTCAGCGCTGAGGCTCTCAAAGATCGCCTCAACGACGCTGAGGCCAAGGTCGTAATCACCGCCGATGGTGGCTTTCGCAAAGACAAAGTGGTGCCCCTTAAGGTAGCAGTCGATCAGGCGCTGGCGGAGGGCGGTGTGCCCAGCGTGTCGAGCGTATTGGTCGTGCAGCGCACCCAGGCCGAGATTGAGATGGTCGAGGGTCGTGACCACTGGTGGCACGAGCTTCAGGCTACCGCTTCGGCCCACTGCCCTGCCGAAGCAATGGACGCCGAAGACCTGCTGTTTATTCTCTACACCAGCGGCACCACCGGCAAGCCCAAGGGGGTGGTGCACACCACTGGCGGCTATAACCTCTATACCCACATGACCTTTAAGTGGGCCTTTGATATCAAAGACACCGATGTCTACTGGTGCACCGCCGATGTCGGCTGGATTACTGGCCACAGCTACATCGTTTACGGGCCGCTGTCGAATGGGGCCACCACGATGATGTACGAAGGGGTGCCGCGCCCCTCTAACCCCGGCTGCTTTTGGGATGTGATTGAAAAGTATGGCGTTACCATTTTCTACACCGCTCCCACCGCCATTCGCGCCTTTATCAAAATGGGCGATGACTTGCCCAAGGCCCGCGACCTGTCATCGCTGCGGTTGCTGGGTACCGTGGGCGAGCCGATTAACCCCGAGGCCTGGATGTGGTACCACCAGGTAATTGGCAATGAGCGCTGCCCGATTGTCGATACCTGGTGGCAAACCGAAACCGGCGGCTTTATGATTACGCCGCTGCCGGGGGCGATTCCGACCAAGCCTGGCTCCGCCACCCTGCCCTTCCCAGGCATTTTGGCCGATGTGGTCGATCTCGATGGCCATCCCGTCGCCCCCAACGAGGGCGGTTATCTGGTGATTAAGCACCCCTGGCCCAGCATGATGCGCACGGTCTATGGCGACGACAATCGCTACCGTCGCACCTATTGGGAGCACATTGCTCCGATCGACGGTCAGTATCTGTATTTTGCCGGGGATGGAGCCCGCAAAGACGAGGATGGCTACTTTTGGGTCATGGGTCGCGTCGATGACGTGATTAGCGTATCGGGCCACCGCCTCGGTACTATGGAAATTGAATCGGCGCTGGTGTCGCATCCGGCGGTAGCCGAGGCTGCTGTAGTGGGTCGTAAGGACGAGATCAAGGGTGAAGACATTTTTGCCTTTGTGATTTTAGAAGACCATTACAGCCCCAGCGATGACCTCAAGCAAGAACTCAAGCAACATGTGGTGAAAGAGATTGGCATCATTGCCCGGCCCGGCGATATTAAATTTGCCGATGCCCTGCCCAAAACGCGATCGGGCAAAATCATCCGCCGTTTTTTACGTAATTTGGCCAGTGGTGAAGCGATCGTCGGTGACGCTTCTACGATGGAAGACCAAAGCGTTCTCGATCAGCTGCGCCAAGGCTAACAACGAACTCTGGGCGGCTGGTTCTGAATCTTGCTAATGGCCTTCATTAGCAAGATTTTTTAGGCCTACCACCGAGGGTACTGCAGCCCACGGTGGTCATTGATGGCCAGGCAAATTCAATTGGGCGCTGGCGTCCTGTATCGTCTTGCCCAAGGGCAGTAATTGAGAGCTTAATTGTCCTTCGGGCTGATCAGGTGCGCTCTCAAATAGGGGGATGGTCAGCACAAGTCAGCCAGTTTTATCTGTACACCTGAGGAGGAGTTGATGCGGCTAAGCGTCACCGATTTTGCTCCTTACTTGAGCCCACTGACCGTTTAAAGCATAATCAAGCGATGGAGCGTGACTAGCACAGCCAATCCAGGGGGCACACCATTTATTAGAGTCTCGGTTGGCATTCGTACTCTGGCCTAGGCGGCTCGTTTCAGTTCCGCGATTAGCCATTGCTACGACGGCAGGGTCGGGGACTCAGCCCCCGAGGAAGTCACCCGCCGATACGACCACGATGAGGTCTGTAAGGCGGGGATTTACCTCAAGTTACTGTGATTTTAGGTCATCTTTGCGGTCGGCTGCTGCCATCGCTAGACTTTGCTAGAGCCATCGCGCACAGCGGATTATCTTGAACTCAGATTTTTATAACTTGGCATATATAACAAATCGTCCGCAATCTATTGGCAGACTCCATCTACTTGGGGCCTAAAGCAACCAGACTCTAGGATTATTCTCGCCCAAAAATAAATGATTCCCTGACAGACACTGGGTTAAAGGTTTAACCAAATTGGGCTTAGAGCAGTACCGTCGTTTAAATAAATAGATAACCATAGCCAGCCAAATCAGAGATAACCCCATGGCAAAGCTATTGTGCAGTCTACCCTAGAAATCCAGGTGGCAGCATAATCACGGCCAACAAAGGAGCAATTCCAGACGGCGATCGCGATGGCCTGTCCAGATTTCCTCAGGTCGAGAAATTTCTGAGATTCTCCTCTAATTTACATATTTTTCCGGTGACAGCTTTTAGCACCGTGATTATAATTAGTTGTGCAATCGAGCAAATTTATTTGCTATTATTCTTTTGCTATTCACTGGCGATCGTCAACGTTATACTTTAGCGATTGTCAGCGCTGTTTTACGGCATCTGGTCTTACGTCTTACATAAGGATTTTCCCTGACAATGGCAGAAAAACCCAACCCCCTAACTGGCAAAGCATTGCTGCAAAAGGTTAAAGACCTTGCCAACCTCACTAAGCGCGAAACGGCTAAAGAGTGCGGCTATTACACCTTGACCAAAGATAACCAGGTGAGGGTCAACCTCTCTGGCTTCTACGACGCTTTGCTTGAGGCTAAAGGCATTAACCTTGACCCTGAAAGCAGCAAAGATGGTCGTGGTCGTGAGCCGACTTATCGCGTTAGCGTTCACAAAAATGGCCAGATCGTAATTGGGGCTACCTATACTCAAGAAATGGGGCTCAAGTCTGGTGATGAGTTTGAAATCAAGCTGGGCTACAAGCATATCCATCTCAAACAGCTCGATGATGATTCTGACGCAGAATAGTACCGATTTACCATGACTTTTGCGTCGGTCAACCCGCTGGCAATTGCTCATCTGACCGTTTTTTTTTAAGTTGGATGGGGCTGGGCATTCCTGCCAGTTTGATTGTTGCTCGTATCGGTAAGGTTCCGCTGATCTATCCGGTGGCTGCTCAGCATAAGCTGCCGCTACTGCTGCCGCTATATCTGATGGTTCCGATTGCCGTTGAGGTGCATCGTCGATTGGTTTCAGGGTCTTGGGCTGACTATGGGATCGCCTGGAATAGTGCTTTCATGCTTACAGCGGCCTTAGGATTTGGGGTCGCGGCAACGGGTGTGATTGCGCTAGTGGCTTTGCAGGTCGGCTTTGGCTGGCGAACATGGTCGCCTTTAGCTCGGCAAGATATCGCTGAGTCATCGGCAACCATCAGCCCAAATGTGCCTCCGCCAGGGGTGGTGCTGCTTGCAGTACTGCCCCTGGCGCTGTTTATCGGCTGGATCGAAGAACTCGTATTTCGCGGGGTACTGGTGAACGGGCTAGGGCAGGCGCTGCCGCTGGGCGTCATGGCGATCGCAGTCTGCCTGATTTTTGCGATTTCTCACCTGGTCTGGGATGGCCCAGCCGGAGCGCCTCAGCTACCGGGGTTGGCCCTGATGGGTGCGGTGCTGCTGCTGGCCCGCTGGGCAACAGGCGGGAGCCTGGGCCTAGCCTGGGGCCTGCATGCCGGGTGGGTCTTTGCGATCGCGACGATCGATGCCCTAGCACTGCTGAAGCCAGGGCGGGCCGAGCCTATCTGGCTGGTGGGGCTACCTGACCAGCCGCTGACAGGGGTGCTGCCCCTAGGGCTGCTGCTGTTGACCGGAGTTGGGGTGTGGCTATTTGGCTCTAGTTTTTAAACCTGCCTCAGGTTTAAAAACTAGGGCTTTTTATTACTGGGGAAAGCGGGTCAGGCTAATCAGGGTAATGGGTGTCAGCGGTTGCCAGCGGGTCAGCGGCCCAACGCGCACCCCCTGCTGCACCTGAATCTGGCGCAGTTGCACCTGCCAAGAATGTTTGCTGACTTCCCTTTGATCGACCCAGGCCAGCACTATGCCCGTGTGCTCTAGGGTGGCTAAAGCCAGAACAATACGACCCCCGGGGCGAAGACGATGAGCCGCCAGATCTAGAATGGTGGCCAGGTGCCCGCCGCTGCCGCCGATAAAAATGCGATCGGGGTCGGGTAGAGAGGCCAGCACATCGGGGGCGACGCCATAGACCGGATGCAGATTATCGTTGCCCAAGCGGCGACGATTTTGTTGGATCAGCCCGTGGCCAGCGGCGGTTTTCTCCACGGCGTAGACCTGGGCCGTGGGGCACAGGCGGTTAATTTCGACACTGACGGATCCGGTGCCGGCACCAATGTCCCAAATGGTCTGGTCTGGGTGGGGGGCGAGGTCAGCCAAAATTTGAATGCGAATGTCGCGTTTGGTGATCAGTCCGGGGCGATCGCTAAAGGTGGCGAAGGCACGATCGGGCAGCCCAATCAGCGGTAGGTTTTCCAGCTCTGAGGGGGGCTCGCTCTGCCGCTGGAGCACCACCACATTGAGTGGGGCAAAGGTTTTGCCCCCTACGGTTTCGGGGGTAAGGCAGTGGAGGGCTTCGGTATCGCCCCCCAGGTTTTCACAAACCCATAGTCTGTAGCGATAGGGTAGCTCTAGGGCTGTGGCCAACTGCCCTATCGCCGCCGGATTGTGGGTGGGGTCGGTCAGCACCGCGATCAAATCGTCGCCTCGGCGTAGAGCTGCCGTGAGTGCGTCTAGCGATCGCCCATGGACGCTGATCAGAGTCGCTCCCTGCCAGGGAAGTTGGAGCCGACTAAAGGCCAGCTGTATGGCGCTGAGGTGCGGATGAAACGTCAGGCTTGCCGCCGGTAGCTGCTCCACCAGCAGTCGCCCTAACCCAAAGAAGAGTGGATCACCAGACACCAGCACCACAGCGATACCTGGCTTGCCCTCAGCCAGCCAGCCCCGCAGGCGATCGAGGGTGGCCTGTAGGTCGTTGAGGGGCCAGGTCTCCGCCGCTGCATCAGGAAAATAGCTCAGGTGGCGAGCACTGCCGATCAGTACTACGGCTTGCTCTACCAGGGCTAGGAGGTTGGCTGACAGCCCCATCTGCCCCGCTAGCCCGACCCCGACCACGTGAATTGGCGTCATCATGACTGTTCCCAGGCCAGCACCAGCAGCGCATTGAGGATGGCGGCGGCGGCAGGAGACCCCCCCTTGCGCCCGGTCACGCGTATCTGGGGCACCGGGGTCTGGGCCAGGCGCTGTTTTGAGGCTTCTACCGCTACAAAGCCTACCGGCGCGCCGATCACTAGGGCCGGGCAGGCGGTGCCCTGATCGATGCGATCGCACAAAGCCAGCAGGGCCGTCGGGGCATTGCCGATCACCACTAGCGCGTTGGGATAGTGATCTAAACAGCGCCGTAGACCGGTCTCGGTACGGGTGCGGCCGACCGCAGCAGGGTCCCCCGCCGTCACCGCCGTCAGCAAAGGATTCTGGAACGTACGCGCCACCATACTCGCCACTCCCTGACGCACCATCGTCACATCGACAACAATAGGCCCGCCATCGGCTAGGTGTTGCAGGGCGGCTGCGATTGATTCGGCACTAAAGGTCACCAATTGCTTAAATTCAAAATCGGCGGTGCTGTGGATGACTCGCCGTACTACCGCGTACTCCGCCGGGGTGAACTGATGAGGACCAAATTCTCGATCAATTAACGCCATGCTTTCTTCTAAAATAGGGCTTTGCATCAGCTTTGGCATACGTCAACCCTCGGTTTCCTAGGCGTTTTCCACCTCGATGGTGCCATCATCCCATGGCAAATGGCCAGGATTAGAGGTCGCCAGCTAGCGATGTTGAGCCAGCTGACAGGGTAAAAACATCCCCCATCTCTGCTTGCCTCAGCCCCTCAGATCCTGATCCTCCTATGCCCGCCTACTACTTCTGGGGTGATGACGACTTCGCCCTGCAAAATGCCGTTCGCGACCTGCGCCAGCGCACCCTGGATGAGACCTGGGCCAGCTTCAATTACGATGTCATTCCAGCGGATGCCCCCAACGGCCCGGCCCAGGCGCTCAACCAGGCGATGACACCGCCCTTTGGCCAGGGGCAACGGCTGGTGTGGCTGGCCAATACCGGGCTGGGCCAGCGCTGCCCGGAGATGGTGCTGGCAGAGTTTGAGCGCACCCTACCTCAGCTCCCTGAGACGGCTGTGTTGCTGCTCACCAGCGTGGCCAAGCCCGACGGACGAGCTAAATTTACGAAGTTATTTAAAGCCTGGGGAGAGGTGCGTGAGTTTGCCACGATCCCCCCTTGGAAGCATGATCAAATCCACCAGCAGGTGGTGGCGGTCGCTCAGGCGCGGGGGCTGGTGCTAGAGACCGCTGCCCTAGAGGCGCTGGCCGAGGCAGTGGGTAACGATACCCGGCAACTCCACCTCGAACTAGAAAAGCTGGCCCTCTACTGGGGGACTAACCCCCAACCCATTGCCGCCGCTGTGGTTACCGACCTGGTGACCATATCGACGCAGACGAGTCTCAAGCTGTCCCAGGCGGTAAAACAGGGCGATACCTCCACAGCCCTGACCCTGGTGAATGACCTGCTCGATCGCAATGAGCCGGCCCTGCGCATTGTGGCTACCCTGGTGAGCCAGTTTCGCCTGTGGCTATGGCTTAAGGTATTGGCTGGTTTGCGCAGCGATGCCGAGGTGGCCGCCGCTGCCGAAATCGCCAACCCTAAGCGGATCTATTTTTTAAAACAGGAGGTGCGATCGCTAACTTGCGACCAGTTGCAACAGAGCTTGCCTTTGCTACTAGAATTAGAGTCTAGTTTAAAGCAGGGCCGAGATGAACGCGCTACCCTACAGACGAAAGTGATCGAGCTCTGCCGGGTATTTAAGCCCGGTGGCCTTTAGCGCCGGAGCTGGAACTAGCCGGGGTTACCCCTCGTCTGGGTTTGGAAGGTTTTCGATCGCTCCGATGGATGCGATCGCTCCCGAAAGCGCTTTAATGGGTTGGAGCACAGGGTCATTCTGGTTCGAGCCAGTACAGGAGAAACACATATATGATTCATCCATTTATTAATTTTTTGCCGCCCGCTCGCCGTACCCTAGTCGTGGCATCTATGGCCAGCTTAGCCGTCCTAGTGGGCGGGGCAGGGATCCCAATCCCCGCTGGGGAAGGCATCAGGCTGGGGGCTGCTGCCCAGGCCCAGGATAGGGACATCTCGCCTGAAGAGATTGTGGGCTACGCCACGTCAGTGCTGGAGATGGATAGCCATCGCAGCGAAGCCTACGGTGAGATTCAAACGCTGCTCACGGGTACAGGCTACAATATTGGCTCGATCGATATTTCCTGCATGGGTACGGCCAACCTCAACCAGCTGTCTCGCAGCCTACGCAACAGCGTACGGGCCATCGTGGTCGACTACTGCAACCAGGCCAGCACTATCGTAGAAGCCAACGGACTTACCGTCAGGCGGTTCAACGCCATTACAGCCGCCCATCCCCAAGATCCGGCTTTGGCTGAACAGATTCGCACGGTGATGGTGGAGCTGCAGCAGTCTCAAGAGTCTTCTCAATCTAGTAACAGCAGCGCCAACTAATGCAATTTATCGATCAGGCCGAGGTTGAGGTCATTGCCGGTGATGGTGGCGATGGCATGGTCGCCTTTCGGCGCGAAAAGTACGTCCCGGCGGGAGGGCCAGCCGGGGGCAACGGCGGCCCCGGCGGGTCGATATACCTGCGGGCTACCCCACAACTACAGACGTTGCTCGACTTTCGCTTTGCCCACCGCTTCAAAGCCAAGCATGGCCAGCGAGGTGGGCCCAAGAACATGACTGGGGCCGCTGGCGCTGATCTCTACCTAGAGGTGCCCTGCGGTACGGCAGTGTACAACGTTGAAACCGATGAGCTCCTGGGCGATTTGGTAGAAGCTGAGGATCTGCTCTGTGTCGCCCAGGGCGGCAAAGGCGGACTGGGCAATCGCCACTTTCTCAGTAACCGCAACCGCGCTCCAGAACATGCCCTGCCGGGGTTGCCCGGCGAAACCTGCCACCTGCGCCTAGAGCTGAAGTTGCTGGCAGAGGTGGGCATCGTCGGCCTGCCTAATGCGGGCAAATCGACCCTGATTGCGGCCCTGTCGGCGGCCCGTCCCAAAATTGCCGATTATCCGTTTACGACCCTGGTGCCCAACCTGGGGGTAGTGCGTCGCCCTACCGGCGATGGCACCGTCTTTGCCGACATTCCAGGGCTGATTCAGGGGGCACACCTGGGTTTGGGGCTAGGCCACGAGTTTTTGCGCCACATTGAGCGCACGCGGGTGCTGCTGCACGTGGTCGATGCCACTGCCGAACACCCCATCGACAACTTTCACACTATTCAGCAGGAGCTGGCCGCCTACGGGCGCACCCTGAGCGATCGCCCCCAGGTAGTGGCCCTCAACAAGGTTGATGCCCTCACCCCACAGGTTCTAGCGGAGCTAATCGACCAGTTTAAAGCCCAGGTGCCGGGGCCAGTGTACGGCATCTCGGCGGTGGCGGGCATAGGGGTAGAGCCAATGCTCCAGCATCTGTGGACGGTGCTCGATCGCACTAAGGCTACAACCACGGCCGCCCTGGCTGAACCGGCCCAAGTGATTTAAGGCCATTCGCCATGGCCCAGCCCCCGCCTGCTCTGAGCCCAGCTTAACCTTCTCAATCGGCTCCTGATTTTCTAGAGTCTCAGCCCAGAGTTTAGTTAAAAAAGATACCGTTGATTTGCGTTGGCCGTTAGTTGGGCCAGACCTCTCGGGCATTCTAGGGTCTGTGTCGCAGCAAGGTTAAGCGTTGGCTATGAGCGGTTCTGTATTTTCAATGCCTCCTGAAGAGAGGTCAGCGAGAGGCCTTGATGGCACCTACTTAAAGACAGAAACATTGGCCGCCCCTGTAGCCCGGCCAGCCTGCGCCTTACCGGGGCAATCTCAGGCCGATCGCCAGCAGCGGCGTTGCCAGGCCATCGTCGATCTGGGCCTTGAGGGTCAGACCAGCATCCCTGCTTGGGACGAAGCCGCTCAGTTGGCGGCCCAGTTTTTAGCCATGCCTTTGGCGATCGTGACCCTTGCC
This sequence comes from Nodosilinea sp. LEGE 07088, assembly GCF_015207395.1. Lineage (GTDB taxonomy): Bacteria > Cyanobacteriota > Cyanobacteriia > Phormidesmidales > Phormidesmidaceae > Nodosilinea. Next base: position 19,380 of record NZ_JADEWX010000023.1, on the reverse strand, counting down.
GACAGCGCTACCGAATCGCTGCGAGCCGCCTATGGCCTGTCGGGCCTCGGGGTGGGTAATCCGCTGTCCCAACAGCGGCAGATTCGCCTAGATCAGGGACTTGGGGTATATATTTTGGACAGCGAACAGCCGTTGCTGTTGACCGACGCTACCGATGATACCATCCTGGCCCAGAGTGAGTTAGTGGCCACCTACGGCATTCGAGCCTACGGCGGCGTGCCCCTGATGACCACCCAGGGCGTCTGCATCGGCACCCTGGCAGTCATGGATACTCAACCGCGGCGATTTACCGAGCAAGATCTGGGCTTTTTGGCCATGGCGGCCCGCTGGGGCATGAGCGAGTACGAACGGCAGGTTGCCATGGATAGAACGATAGCTGGGCGATCGCATCTGTCCACCCCATCCCCCCTTGGGCAGGGAGCGCACATCGGCCTCCTCAGCCAGCTCACCCAGGATTTACGCGGCCCCATGACCACGATACTGGGCATGGCCACTATGCTCAGCCGCGAAATCTACGGCCCGCTGACCCAAAAACAGCGCGAATATACCGACATCGTATGTCGCAGTAGTCAGGGTCTTATGACCCTGGTGGATGAAATTCTCGATCTGGGGTGGCCCCAAGCCGAAATGCCCGCCCTGACTGCGACCACCATCGACATCGCGACCCTGGGGCAACGGGTGATGACGCTGCTCACCCCTCTGGCCGATAAGTCAGCTCAGACTCTCATTTTTACTGTCGAACCTGGCGAACAGCATTGGAGCTTAGATCAACGCACCGTCAAACAAATTTTGTATCACCTCAGTTTCAGCATTATGCAGGTGGCTGGGGCCCACAGTACGCTGTGTATTCACGCCTGCCGCCGGGGTCCAGCCTTGACCCTCATAGCCTGGCTAGCTAACCCCTGGCTCGAAGAAAGTTTGCCCATCGATGTGCTCGACTATTTCTCGAGCCCAGCCAGATCTGACTATCGTCCTGAGATGGGTTGCTCAGACCCCAGACCGGCCCGGTCTCAAACCCAACTGGGGCTGCGGCTAGTACAGCACCTGGCCCAACGCCACGGCGGATACATCAAGCTACAGGGCACAGCGGATAGCGGCTGTCGGCTGGCCGTGCTGTTGCCAGTGATAGATACCATCAAAGCCCGGCCTCAAGCCACCTCTGAATTGGAAACTCGACCCTAACCTGTAGGCTTAGCGAGGGATCCAACCCAGCCTGCTGATTGTGTATTTACACAAGCTTAACCAGAATCCGACCTTGTCTTAAGCTCAACCAGAGACGATGGCATCTTAATGTAGGCTGTTGGGCTGCGGCTTCGCATTAGAAGCTACTGTCTCACCAACGGGCCTGCTGTTTTTAGCGGTGCTGGTCAGTAGCTACTGGTCTGGTGCTTGTATGGATACTCCGTCGGGTTTCGCCTCGCTGTGCAAAAATTACCTTCTGGGTTGTCATTGCCCATGGCTCGAGAGCGCATTCTTGTCATTGACGATGAAGATCTGATTCGTGAAACCGTAGCCATGGCCCTGACAGAGGAAGGGTATGAAGTGGTGACGGCCGAATCGGGGCAGCGGGCGCTGGATTTGATTTTCCCGCCTACCGAAGAGAAGTTGAATGCGCTTGTGATCGATTTGGCCATCGTTGACCTGATGCTGCCCGGAGTTAATGGATTGGATCTATGCCGACTCATGCGCCACCACAATCTGGATATGCCCATCTTGATTTTGAGCGCGAAGGCCGCCGAAATGGATCGCGTGGTGGGCCTTGAAGTGGGGGCCGACGACTACCTGCCCAAGCCCTTTGGCATGCGTGAACTGATTGCCCGCTGTCGGGCACTGCTGCGACGACACCAGTGGCGTAGAGCGCAGCCCAACGCCGAAATTTTGACCTACAAAGATATCGTGCTGCACAGCAGCGAGTTTAGGGTGGTGGTCAAGGGGCAAGAGGTCAACCTGTCGCCGAAAGAATTTCGCCTGCTGGAACTCTTTCTGCAAAGCCCCAATCGAGTCTGGTCGCGGGAAGAGCTGATTCAGTCGATCTGGGGGGCTGATTTTATCGGCGATCGCAAAACCGTCGATGTGCACATTCGCTGGTTGCGCGAAAAGATCGAGCCTGACCCGGCCAATCCACAATACGTGACCACGCTGCGAGGGTTTGGCTATCGGTTTGGGTGAAGCATTTGCTATATGATCACGATATGAAGCGAGCTGCGATGGGAGATGTATCGTGCGAGAAATTTTAATTAGTCTGGGCGTTTTAGCTGCTTGTCTAGTGGTGCTGGTGGTCGCTCAATTCACCAGCCCCCAGCCCGAGGCTATGGCCTCTAATCTGAGTGCAGCGGCGGTCGTCGAAGCAGCTGCCTCCCTAGGCGATCGCACCGTTCAGATCGCCCAGGCTGCTGCTGATTTGGATTCTGAGAGTACCGCTGAGACCCCTGCTGACATGACTGACGAAACCCTGATTACCACCGACTCTGGCCTCCAGTACGTTGACCTAGTTGAGGGTACCGGAGCCATGCCCCAGTCTGGGCAGCGGGTTACCGTGCACTACACCGGCACCCTCGAAGATGGCACTAAGTTTGATAGCTCCCGCGATCGCGGGCGTCCCTTTAGTTTTCAAATTGGCGTCGGCCAGGTGATCAAGGGTTGGGATGAAGGCGTTGGCACCATGCGAGTTGGGGGGCAGCGCAAGCTGGTGATTCCCGCTGAGCTGGGCTACGGCAGCCGAGGTGCTGGCGGGGTGATTCCGCCCAATGCGACGCTGCTGTTTGATGTTGAACTGCTGCGCATTGGCTAATCCCAAATATTCATCGACGAACCCTACCGTACGACAGACCAGTCTAGGCCTGATCCTCGATGTAGGCAAAATCAAGGTTTTAGGGGGCTTTTAACAGACCCTAGCGCCGATGCGATCGCAATCTGGGCGCAGGCCTCCGCATCCGACAGTGCATCGTGGTGGTTGAGGGCAATGCCCAGGTAGGCGCACACGTCGGGCAGCTTGGTGGGGCGAATGTTCCACGCCTGCCGGGCCAGCTTGACGGTGCAGACAAACTCGGGGGTCGGCGGCAGAAGCCCGTAGGCCCTGCAGCAGGCGTAGAGCACGCTACGGTCAAAGGGGGCATTGTGGGCGGCAAAAAAGTCCGCCCCGGCCAACAGGGTCGCTATCTGAGGCCACAACTCTGCAAAATCAGGCTGATCTGCCACCTGAGCCCAGGTAATGCCGTGAATGTGGGTAAACTCAAACCCCGATCGCGGCGGGCGAATCAGGTAGTGGACTTTATCGACCACCTGACCCTGCTCGACCCGCACCAGGCCGATGGCGCAGGCGCTATCGCGGTAGCGATCGGCGGTTTCAAAATCGAGGGCGACGAAGATAGTCATAGCGGGGGTAGGCGGCGTGAGTTGGGTAACGATTGCCCTGAGCTAGAGCTTAGGAGCCCGGCGGCTAAAATAGTAGCTCAATGTCTGCCCAGCAATGCCCGTTCATGGCCTGACCCTAACTAATCGGTACCGGCCCAGGTCCAGCGAGGATTCCCTTCCCGCAATCCCTGATAGGTGATCACGGTGGTAAACCCGTTGGCATCGGCCATGCCGGTCATGTCGAGCATAGCCCTGATCTGGCCATCGACCAGCTGAATGCGGATATAGGAGTGCCCCTGGAACGCTTCGCCATCAATGCTATCCATACCGCCGGAGGCCTCGCAATGGCGATATTCTGGCTTGAGCCTGCCGACCCAGGTCGTACTAAAGTCATCCGACTGTAGGATCTGAATATTGGTAGCCACGTCCCGTAGTTTGATCATGCCGTTGGTGGCATAGCCCCCCTCAAAATAAGGCTGTGAGGTTTCGTGGGCAATTAACCCTGCCGGACAGTTGGCGATTGGCCCGTGGGTGGGCAATACAGTCATCTCAATGGTGTTGGCCAGCGCAGCGCCCCCCAGGTTGCTCAGCAGGCTCAACGGTAACCCTCCCAGCAATGCCCAGCCCAGGTTTAGTTTCATGGTTGTCTATCCTTTTGATGTAGCCTATGTCACCCTATACAGCGATCGGCCATAACATTCCTGACGGATAGTCAGCAGAATGGTGACTCCCCAGGTCAATATGGCATGATGAATTTCTGCGCTTCGCCCAGCCCGCCCTCGCCGTATGCTACGCCTCAGCCAAATCAAACTGCCCCTAGACCATTCCGAGGCCGCCCTTGAGGCCGCCATTCTCAAAAAGCTGCACCTGGCGGCGGCAGACCTGACCGCCTACACCATCTTCAAGCGCAGCTACGACGCCCGCAAAAAGAGCAACATCACCCTGGTCTATATCGTTGATGTAGAAACACCTAAGGAAAAAGCCCTGCTCAAGCGGTTTAAAAAAGATGCCCATGTGGTGCCGACGCCAGATATGACCTACCAACCGGTAGGCCAGGCTCCCGAGCACCTGCTACAGCGGCCCGTCGTCATTGGCATGGGGCCCTGCGGCATGTTTGCGGGGCTGCTGTTGGCCCAGATGGGGTTCCGGCCCATAATTTTGGAGCGGGGCAAGTCGGTGCGCGATCGCAGTGTCGATACCTTCGGGTTTTGGCTCAAGAAAACCCTCAACCCCGAATCCAATGCTCAGTTTGGCGAAGGCGGCGCAGGCACGTTTTCTGATGGTAAGCTCTACAGCCAGGTCAGCGACCCCCAACACTACGGTCGCAAGGTGCTGAGTGAACTGGTCAACGCCGGGGCAGCCCCCGAAATTCTCTACATCAACAAGCCCCACATTGGCACCTACCGCCTGGTTAAAATCGTGCAAAACCTGCGGGCCACCATTGAGTCCCTGGGGGGCGAAATTCGCTTTCAGACCCGCGTGGTCGATATCGATATCGACCAGGGCCAGGTGCGTGGCGTGCGGCTCGACAACGGTGACACCTTAACCAGCGGCCATGTGGTGCTGGCCGTAGGCCACAGCGCCCGCGATACCTTTCAAATGCTCTACGAGCGCGGCGTTTACATCGAGGCCAAGCCCTTTTCCATCGGCTTTCGTATTGAGCATCCCCAGTCGCTGATCGATCGCTGTCGGCTGGGCGACCAGGCCGGGCACCCTCGGCTTGGGGCCGCCGATTATAAGCTGGTGCACCACTGCGAAAACGGGCGTTCGGTCTATAGCTTTTGCATGTGTCCCGGGGGCAAGGTGGTGGCAGCGGCCTCCGAGCCGGGCCGGTTGGTGACCAACGGCATGAGCGAGTACGCCCGCGATGAGTCAAACGCCAATAGCGCCATTGTCGTCGGCATTACGCCCGAAGATTATCCTGAGGGGCCCCTGGCGGGCATTGCCCTACAACGACAATTGGAAGCGGGTGCCTTTCAATTAGGCGGCGGCACCTACGAGGCTCCTGGGCAACTGGTGGGAGACTTTCTGGCCCATCGCCCCTCCACCAAGCTTGGCACGGTACACCCCTCCTACAAACCGGGGGTGAAATTGGGAGATTTGAGTACGAGTTTGCCGGACTATGCGATCGCCGCCCTGCGCGAGGCTATCCCTGCCTTCGATCACAAAATCCCTGGCTTTGCCATGGCTGACGCCGTGCTCACCGGGGTCGAAACCCGTACCTCATCGCCTATTCGCATCCAGCGCAATGAGCAATTCCAGAGTCTCAACACCGTTGGGCTCTACCCCGCTGGCGAAGGGGCGGGCTATGCCGGGGGTATCCTGTCCGCCGGCATCGACGGCATTCGAGTGGCCGAAGCAGTGGCGCTGAGCCTGGTCAAGGGGTGACCCGGGGGATGACCTGAGCGTTGAGCTTTGGACTGGGGGCCCTGGGCTCAACGCTCAAGTCCGCACTTTACTGGCATGGCCCCCTACTTGGAATACGCAGACTTTTGGCCAGAGGTACATCACTGGCTGATGACGCTGATTGCCCAAACCCTTGTCCCCCAGATGATCAGGTAGATTGGGCCAATCAGATCCTAATCGAGAGTTGGGTGAAGCTAAACCGCCTCAGGTAGCCAAACGGCCCTATTTCGCTGGGGCACATTCAGCTGGCTGGGCATGCTCTGGCGGAGAGACTGGTAGTAGTCTTGATGGGCCTCACTGTGCAGCGTTCGCAGCATCGTAATTGGGTCATCGTGGTGGTCAACCCGCAGATCCAGATGTGGATACGGGGTTTTATCCATTACGTAGAGGGCGGCGCGCTTGTCGCCCCCAGCGGCTTCACCTGCTTCTAGGGCCAGCAGCAGGCGATCGCTCAAACCCATTCTCTCCCCGCCGTGGAACGCATCGGCCATCGACTCTAAAACGCCTGGCCCCGTCAGCATATTTCCCGCCACCGACACGTTGGCAAACGTGCGGTGCCCCGCCCAACCGGTGCAGTCGCGACCCGTCCAGGCGGCGGTGTGGCCGGTGTGATCAACCAGGTGTACCTGGCGCTGGTCGCGATCGCAGTCATTCTCCAACAGCCATTCCAGCACCACCTCGGCAGAGGCCTCGCTGAAGGGGCTTTCGGTGGCCTGACGCCGCTCTAGTAGCTCTAGGCCCCAGATGCAAGCATTGCTCATCTAAGTGCGAAGAAATATTTAGGTATAACAAATCACCATAACCCCACTGGGCACCTTGGGATGGAACCCATCGAGACCGCGCGATCGCGCCCTATCTGTCATGAATAACGCCTTACTCACCTCTGTCCAAAATGCTGATGGCCGCTACCTGACTGATACCGAACTTCGCCCCTTCAACGACATGGTGGAGGCCTTTCAAACTCGCATGAATCTCTACAGCTACGTTCGAGACCATGGCAAAGACCTGGTGCTCAATTCACTGCGACGGCTGATGCAGACTCCCCACCGCCAGGTATTGCAAGAGCATGGTCAGCAGTGTCAGCGCGATATGATGTTTACCCTTGAGTATATTTCCAAAGGCATTTTGCTCCACGACGAAGACGGCTTCATGGAAGAGTACTTGGTGTGGATGCAAAACATCATCCGCGCTTTTAACCGCCAGACTGCCTGTGTAGTGGCCTATCGTCTGCTCAAAGAAGAAGTGCGCAACACCATGCCCGGCGACCAGAGCAATCTAATGATGATCTACCTCGATAAGTTGATCAATGCCTTAGACACAGGGATCTAGTACCGAAAGGCAGCAGTAAGAAGGCAGAGGCAGAAGGCAGAAGGCGGAACGGGAACCCCAGGTCTCATAAGGGTTTCCGCGTGAATAAACAGCTGGGTCATTTCCGCCTCAGAGTACTAGCCTTTCACCCTTGATCTACCATTCTGTGATTAGCCATCTTGAGCCAGAATAAAGACTGGAGGTAATAAAAGTAACAATTTCTGACTGCTGCCCAACCAGTCTCCCACAAACTTAGACTACACTTTGACTAAGGATCTAAGACCAATAGTTAAGCCAACGCATTGCCCCATGGGAAAGTCTCGCCTTAGCCCTCGTCAGCGTGCCTACGAGGCCGATCTCATCAACCGACTATCCGACAATCACCAGCTCAACCAGGCTCAGCAGCGCATTAGCGGCCTGACCGAAAAAGATCGCGGTTTGGTTAGCGATCGCCTTAGTAGCCGTACTCGCGGTCGTCTGCGCCAGAACTACTAGTGGGTCGTTTGCTTCGGATATAGCCATTGCTAAATCGCTTGATTTAGCAGAATCAGGGCAAGTAGCCCTTCCCAGATTGGCGATGTTCATACCAAGTGACCCACTAGTACTCGAAGACTGAAATATGTCCACCGTTCCGGATCGCTTGGCTCCCTAGCTCCCTAGCCCTAAAGAGTAATATCTAAACTTGCGCCGTAGAGTACTAGCTATCGTCTAGAATCTGCACCCAAAGAGTTGTCATCGATCTGGGTAGTGAATCAAGCAGACACTAAGCAAAAGTCGATTGATATTCTTTTTTTCCAAAAAAATAAAACCACAGGTGCAGATTTAGACTACACCCGTGGTCTACCAGATAAAATCCTGTTACCTATCAGAAAAGCTGACAGCGTTTGAAGATTGGCTCACCCTAGAGTTTGCTGTGGCTCCCGTCACAGAAAGGGGTATTGTCGGTGTGTTTGCAGGCACAGAGAGCCACCTGCTTTTTTTCCTCTAGCGTAAACTTCATCGGGGTAAACTCGGTGCCCTGGTGGGCTCCGTTGCAAAAGGGTTGTTTACTTGACTGGCCACAGGTGCACCAGAAATAGTCTCCTGCCTCTAGTTCCATCACCACAGGCTTAGTATCGGCAATAACAGGTTCAGCCATCCGTTCTTCCTCTCCTACGAGTTTGTTTGCTTCAGACATCTTGCGGCGGCGAGTTACCCCCACCGCCGCAAGCTTGTTAGGCGGCCATGTCAAACAGCAGCACCTCGGCCTCATCCCCAGTGAGGGTCAGTATCTCTAGGTCGCTGACAGCGGCTCCATCCCCGGCGGTAAGGGCATGGCCGTTGAGATGAACTGCGCCCTTAGCCACCTGCACCCAGGCCACTCGGCCCGGTGCAAGGGTGTGGGTAGCCTGCTCGCCCTCGGCAAGGGTCGCCGCGTACAGGCTGACATTCTGGTGAATGGTGACCGACCCATCGCGGCCATCGCGAGAACCGACCAGACGCAACTGCCCCTGCTTGGCCTCGGGGGCCACTGAGATCTGCTCATAGCTAGGGGCAATGCCCTCTACCTCGGGCAACACCCAAATTTGCAAGAAGTGCACCGGGTCTTTGTCGGACGCGTTGAACTCGCTGTGACGAATGCCCGTTCCTGCCGACATCCGCTGCACATCCCCTGGGCGAATGACGGAGCCGGTGCCAATACTGTCTTTGTGCTCTAGCGCGCCGTCGAGCACGTAGGTGATGATTTCCATATCGCGGTGGCCGTGGGTGCCAAAGCCTTGGCTGGGCAATACTTTGTCTTCGTTGATCACCCGCAGGCTGACAAAGCCCATATGGCGAGGGTCGTAGTAGTTGCCAAAGGAGAAACTGTGACGAGAATCGAGCCAGCCAAAGTTAGCGGCACCGCGATCGCTTGCAGGACGAACCGTAATCATTAGAGACACCTCCTATTAGCGTCAATGGATTGGAAACATCCGAATAAATTAACGATATACTGATGCTAATCAATTGACAATAGGCAATTTAATTGACGCATTGTCGCTTGGAAGAAGACAATTGGTCTGTTTGCTATTCCTTGCCTGATTTGCCCGTGGGTCAGTCTTCAAACGCTTGCTGCAATTGGATTGCACTAGCATGACCCACGCTATCTACTCCCTCACCTACCCATTTCCTCACTCTCCCTCACCCCCAAGATGGACAAACTCGAAAGCATGCGCGCCTTTACCCAGGTGGTCGAGGCTGGGGGCTTTGCCGCCGCCGCCCGCAAGATGGATCTATCGCGATCGGCGGTGAACAAGCTGGTGATGAATTTGGAAACAGATCTGCAAACTCAGCTTTTGCACCGCACCACTCGCCGAGTTTCGCCCACCGATGCGGGGCGGGCCTACTACGATCGCTGTCTTGCCATTCTCGCCGATCTCGAGGAGGCCGAGCTGGCCTTGACCCGTCTACAGCAAGAGCCGCGTGGTAGCCTGCGCATCAATGCGCCGATGACCTTTGGCACCTGGCACCTGGCCCCGCTAGTGGTGGCGTTTATGGCCCAGTACCCCGAGCTGCACGTGGAATTGGTGCTGAACGATCGCCGTATTGACCCGATTGAAGAGGGCTTTGATGTCACCGTGCGGATTGCTGCCGAGCCGCCCGGCTCGGGATTGATCGCCCACCTTTTGGCTCCTTGCCCGCTGGTGCTATGTGCGGCCCCCACCTACCTGCAACGGCGCGGCACTCTGGCCCATCCCGATGAGCTCAGGCACCACGCCTGTTTGCACTATGGCCATCGAGCTCAAGATAATAGCTGGAATTTGGTAGGCGAGGTGCAGCACACCGTTACTGTTAACGGACCGCTGTGCTGCAACAATGGCGAGGTGCTACGAGCCGCTGCCCTGGCGGGGTTGGGCATTGTGATGCTGCCCGAGTTCATGGTCGGAAAGGATTTAGAGGAAGCGCGATTGTGTCCTATTTTGGTTGACTACCCGCCCCCGTCGATCAATATCTATGCGCTGTATCCGGTGAATCGTCACCTGTCGGCAAAGGTGACACGGCTGGTGGAGTTTTTAGCTGAGAAAATTTAGCTGGCAGGAGTTGTTTGCGATCGCTCAGGCAATCCCCCCAACCTACCCTAGTGGCTAGGTTGGGGGGGCTGGGAGCCAGACATATCCCTCTATGGGCGGCATTCGATAGGGGGAAGTAGGGAGGTCACCACCTGGGATTGTGGAGACAAACCGTTACAATAGTTTACGAGTATGGTTTGGGAATTAAGACCCAGGCTGTCTCAGGGTTTGATTTTCTTCACCGAGCTGGCTATGGCTTTTGACACCACTCAGGATTCGGCCCACCGCAGCGGGGGCTCTATCGACATTATCGATGCCGAAGCGATTACGGTAACTGGCGAGGTGTTGGCCGCAGATGTCGTAACCCCACCCCGCACCCTGGCCACTAAGGCCCAAGATCCCTTTGAAGAATTTGGCTACGACCCCGATGCGATCGCCGCCCACTACCGTCGCCGCCCGTTTCAGGTATGGACGCGGTTTATCGGTATTTTCTTGCCGCTGATTGGTTTTTTTGCCCAACTCTGGCTCGACCGCCGGGGTGGCCGCAGTGCCCAAAATGAAGCTAAGCGGGCCGCCCAGCTGCGCAAGATGTTGACCAAGCTAGGTCCGGCCTACATCAAGATTGGTCAGGCGCTCTCGACCCGGCCTGACCTGGTGCCGCCAATTTTTCTGGAAGAATTGACGACGCTGCAAGACCAGATTCCACCCTTTCCCAATGCGATCGCCTATCGCTTTATCGAAGAAGAGCTGGGTGCCCCCCCTAGCCAGATCTACGCTGAAATTTCTGAAAGCCCTGTCGCCGCCGCTTCCCTAGGCCAGGTCTATAAGGGCAAACTGCACAGCGGCGAAGACGTGGCGATTAAGGTACAGCGCCCCGGTTTAGCCCAGCGCATCGCTCTCGATCTTTATATCATTCGAGGCCTGGCTCGGTTTGCGACCAATCGCATCAGCCAGATTCGCAGCGACCTGGTCGCCATTATGGATGAGTTTGGTGAGCGCATCTTTGAAGAGATGGACTACACCCACGAGGGCGAAAACGCCCAGCGCTTTGCCAGACTCTACGGCCACATTGCCGATATCTACGTGCCCCACATCTATCCGCAGTACACCGCCCGCCGGGTACTCACCATGGAGTGGATTGAAGGCACCAAGCTCACCAACATCGAGGTTCTGAATCGCAAAGGCATCGACGCCACCCATTTGATCGATGTGGGGGTGCAATGTTCGCTGCGGCAGTTGCTGGAGCACGGTTTCTTTCACGCCGACCCCCACCCCGGTAACCTGCTGGCCATGGCCGATGGTCGGCTGGCCTATCTCGACTTTGGCATGATGAGCGAGGTCAAACCCTACCAGCGCTATGGTTTGATTGAGGCGGTGGTACATATGGTCAACCGCGACTTTGAGGGGTTGGCCAACGATTACGTCAAGCTCGAATTTCTCACCCCCGATACCGATCTCAGCCCAATTATTCCGGCGCTCTCCGAGGTGTTTAGCAACGCCCTGGGGGCCAGCGTGGCCGAGCTGAATTTCAAGAGTATTACCGATGAGTTTTCGGCGCTGATGTACGAGTACCCCTTTCGGGTACCTGCCTACTACGCCCTGATTATTCGATCGCTGGTGACGCTAGAAGGCATTGCCATTAATGTTGACCCTGAGTTTAAGGTGCTGAGCAAGGCCTACCCCTACGTGGCTAAGCGCCTGTTGACCGATCAGTCGCCTGAACTGCGCGCCTCTCTGCAAGACTTGTTGTTTAAAGATGGCAGCTTTCGCTGGAACCGGCTCGAAAATCTGCTGCGCAACGCCCGCGATAGCGACGAATACGATATGGAGCGGCTGATCGACCAGACCCTGGGGTTTTTGTTCTCAGACGGGGGCTCGTTTTTGCGCGATCGCATCGTTTCTGAGTTAGTCAACGGCCTCGATAGCTTTGGCCAAAATACGGTGCAATCGATCACCATCGCCGTACAGCGTCGGTTGGGTATCAAGCAAGATGCCCCCGTTGTCGATGCCGCAGCCCCCAGTGATCTAGATAACCTACGCCGCATTCTCGATATTCTCAAAGACACCCCCGGCTTTGACGCGGCCCAGGTGGCGACCCGCATTCCCCCGCTGCTGTTTAAGCCCGAAACCCAGGCCATGGGCCAACAGGTTGTCGCCGGTCTCGCCCAGCGGGCCCTAGCTCGTCTGATTCGCACCCTGTTGCTCGAAGGCGAACCCAGTGACCTGCCGCCTCAGCTGACTCCTGCTTCGGTGCGATCTTAGGTCTAGCACGGTATGCCGCTCCAACATCTCGCTTGCCAGTAAGATATGAGGCTAAACCGTCGGCAGGGCGAGGCTCAACATGGCAGAGAATTCTTCTGCCCCAGGAAATTTGGCTCGGTTTGGGCTCAAAATTGCGGCAGTATGCAGTGTTTATCTGCTTGTACAGGCCGGTGTACTGCTGGCGACTGGGACAGGCTGGCAAAAATTTTGGGTGTTGCAGCCCATTGACCAGTTTGACTATAACGATGCCATCCACTACGCCAACTTAGCCGTTAACCCTGGCTGTAGCGCGTTTTACCCCCTCTGGCCAGGGCTAGTGCGGTGGTTGGTGTCTCCCGCCACCGCAGCTGAGGCGCTAAAGGTCGCTCTCCCAGGGTCAGAGGTGATTTTTTTGGCCTCTTTGCCCCTGGCACTGTGGACCTTTGAGCGCATTTTGCGTCATCGGGCGGCGGCGTTGGTGGTGCTGGTGCTCTACGCACTGGGGCCCAACGCTATTTTTCAATCGATTGGCTACACCGAGAGTTTGTTTGGGGTATTGAGCCTGCTATTTTTGCTGTGCCTGCACGAGGTAGAGCAGTCGCCGCTGTCTCAGGCCAAAACGGTCGGCCTCTATACAGCGGTGTTTGGGCTGTCGGCGTTGCTCAACCTGTTGCGCCCGGCGTTGGTGCAGTCGTGGTTTGCGATCGCGTTTACCCTATCCATGCTGCTTTTGATGCAGCGGCTCTCGCTAATATCCCCAGGGCGCTGGGGGCTGCCGACCCGCCAGCTCATACTGGCCAGCCTGATTGGGGCAGGTAGCCTGGTGGGCTACGGCGTGGTTGGCCTGACTTGCCTCAACACCGTAGGTGATTTCTTCGGTCCTTTTCATGCTCAGGTGACCTGGGGTCGCAGCCTCGCCTTGCGCCCGTGGCTGCTGGTGCTGCCCCGATCGCTGCTGTTCGACCTGCATGGTCTCTACACCCCTATGTTGGTGTTTGCGGCCCTGGGCTGGATCATCTATGGGGCCTATCGGCAGCGAGAGCTGCTAACCCTCAGCCTGCCACGGCAGCCCTGGTTGTATAGTTTGCTGGTGCATCCTCTGGCGTTTATTGGCGCAATGGCAGGGCTGGGGCACTTTGGTAAAGCTAGGCTGACGGCGCTGCCTACAAGTTCACCTACAGCAATGCTGCAACTAGTAGGGCGGTTTTCGGTGCTCTATGCGATCGCCTTCTCAGGCGTACATTCCATCATCAACTTTTTGGCCAATTCTGGATACCTCTACAGCACATCGCGCCACTATTTTGGCACCCCCTTCGCCTTTGTGGGCATTGGCGCTATGCTGGCGGTTCTAACCCTACCCGCGCTCAACCGGTTGATGTGGGTTTTAGCCGCTGTCGGGTTGTTCTTGCTGGCCCAGCAGTGGGTTAGCTTTAGCGCCAGCCTTTGGTTAGGGTAGTCGGGTGCTAAGCTAGCACGGTTTCGGGTTTACGGTTTACGGCCTACCCTTAAACCGTTTGCCTGATACCTTGTACCCTAGGCCATGCCTTGATGTCTCAGCCTTTGCACTCCCCCTATGCCCTACTATCGCTGCCAACCCGAGGCCTTTTCCACGGCCTATCTCCACAACCTGCGGGGTGGCATTCAGGCGTGCCGGTACTTCGCCACCAACAACCTCAACCGCGATTTTGTCGCCACCAAGGGGTTTTCGGTGGTGTTTACCCGGTCGGGCCGAACCGAGGTCGAGCGCCAGTTTCCGTTTTTTAAGCCCTACCTCGATCGCGCGCTGCTGCCCGACTGCAATGCCTTTTATCTCAACCCACTACTGCTGAACCAGGGGTCGCGGGTTGACCCCCATATCGATCGATCGCTGCGGTCGTACTGCAAAACCATTGAACCGCCCGATCAGGTGAGCGTGCTCTATGTGCAGGTGCCCGCCGACCTGTCCAGCGGCGAGTTGGTGCTCCAGCAGGGACGGCGACGAGTGGCGCAGATTCGGCCGCAGCCGGGGCTGTTGCTGCATTTTCAGGGTGACCTGACTCATTCGATCAACGCTATGGTCAGCGGGGGCAGCCGCCTCAGCCTGGTGTGCGAACAGTATGCTCTCGACGCCAAGGAACTGGAGGACATTCCTGGGTTTTTGATTGAGTCGAGGGCAATTGCCGCTGCCAAAACCAGGCGTTAGGGTAAGCAACCGGGTACAACCTGAGTCTGGCATCAGCTTTGACCTTTGGCAAACAAGCCTGCCCGCCCTCCTTGGAGGGGCTGTTGGTTTAGAACCTGATTCTTTTGCTCCGGTTTCTGCTGACGGGCTTCGATCTCCCAGCATCCTTGTTGTCCCACTGATCTAAAACGTCATGGGGGCGATTGGTTCGATATCGGGATCGTGTCCGCCTACCTGGCTGGTGCGCAGCACCCAAGCCGAGGCCCCGTACTTGAGAAATTTGTGCACCACCACATCGCTGGCCTTGCGGGGCAGCACCGTTCGCCAACTGCCCAAACCCATAATCAGGTTACGAATTGGTTCGTCTTCGATGGAGCTACCGAGATTAAATTCATTCTTTTCCCAGTCGGGGCGAGAACTGCCCAGGGGCTGTAGCGTGCTGATGAGATCCTGGCCAAAGGCTTCGAGCTGACGTAGAGCATTCGCCTGGTCGGGGTGCTGCTCGCTCCAGGCCTTGAGGGCATCGGCATGGCGATCTAGGCTGTGGGTCATGCCTTGCAGGCTGGCAAACAAAGCCTGGTTAGAATCTTGGGAGCAGTTGTTTGACGGGCCGACAAAGGTGCCGCCGGTGCCATCGCCAATGCGATAGCGGGCGGTCATGGCTTGCAGGTGAGCCTCCATACGGGTAAGGGGTGAACGGACTTCGTTTTTGAAGTGATAGGCCCGGTTAAACAAATCGAGCTTGACCAAAATATCGCAGGTGGGGCGGGTGCCCAGCCAACCTCGCTGGCGATCGCCCTGATACCGCGACCAGTGTAGCGTCCCAGCAATCAGCCCGTCGATATTGTGGGCATAGACCTGGTAGTAGCGGATCTCAAACCGCCGCTCGTCGGCCAGCGGGTCGTGCACGACCTCGGCTCGCCCGTAGGCAAAATGACCAAAGAAAATGGGGCTAAAGGCGGCGGGTTCCTTTTTATGGCCGCCGATGCCGCCGTAGGTATGCAAGATCAGGGCGCGATCGCCCACCTGCCACTCGTCGATGGCTTCTGCGATCGCCTCCGGGCGGCCATTGTCTCTCGCTGTACAGAGCACCGAGTTGACCTTGCCCTTCTGGGCTACCACCTCAGCCCAAGCCCCTTGGCGAATATAGCGATAGGACGCCTTAGCTCCCCCAAACACTACCCGCTCAGGTTGCAGGCGAAACAGCGCCCGAGGGCCAAGCGATTGCACCTTGAATAGGCCGCTGACATTCTGCGCTCCGTAGACATACCAACCCGACTCGTTATAGGGCGATTCTTCAAGATCTTGCGAGGTCGATGGCTCGCTGCCATAGACCCCCATCTCCTGGGGCGCAGGCAGGCTGACTATTTCCTCGGGGCCATCAAAGGTGCGGGTTACCCGGTTAAAGTGTCGCACCCGCCATTGATCCTCTACGGTCGGCCCCACAAACTGCACCAGGCCGTAGTAGCGCCCGGTCACCTCCATGGGCTGGGCATCGATCAGCAGAGTAGCCCCAGCGGTACCCAGCACCACCTCGGGGTTCTCGACCACCACAATCATGTCGTCGCCCGGCAGCGATCCCGCCAGGGATTCTAGCGGGTCAACCCGCAGCCAGTGGTTGAGCCGCACGGGGTTAATGACGCCGCCAAAGCGACTGGCGTATTCAGCATCGGCGCTAAAGTGCACGTCATGGGTCACCGCCTGCACCAGCTTTTGGGTGAAAGGATGGTCTGACCAGCACAGCTTAACCACCTGACCCACTAGCCCCCAGTGCTCCGCCGGAGCGTGGTGAATCTCATAAAACGCCCCGCCAAATCGTTCGGCTTTCGCCGGCAAAATCAGGCGGCCAATCCAGTCGCCAATAGGCCGGTAGAGGCTGGGGTCGGGTTGCCGGTCAAGGGGATAGCTCTGGTATTGCACCAGGGGAGTAGCGCTAAAGGCATCGTAGTTGTTGGTCTGGCTACCGCGCTCTAGCCCCGTTTCTAGCATTTCACCGCGCAAAATGGCATTGATAGTATCCAGGGTCTGCTGTAGAGAACTGCGGCCATCGGGCAAAATCAATTTGGGGTCGAGAATGCCCCCCGGCACCTGGTGCCCCACCGGCCCCATAGAAATGAACGAAATCTTGCCCCGGCGCTTGGCCCGGTTCCAGTAAGACAGCGGAAACAGCTGCCACCGACCGGGGAAAATTTTCGGGCCCAGTTTTTCTACCACATCCTTTTCACCCACTAGGTGATAGAGGTGCTCTAGCTTGAGGATGTTGATATTGGCGCTGATGACTCCCCCCAAAGAAATCACGTCGATGGGTGCTCCCAGCGCTCGCTTGAGATAGGGGGCATTGGCGCAGGACATTTGCCCGCCGCCACTATAGCCAATGAAGGTCACCGGGGTGCCGCTCCCCACCTGGTAGCCATTCTTCACCAGACCGTTAAATACCACCTGGGCAATACCCTGGTTGTAGAGCGGGCCGTAGCGCTTGTCGGCGGAGACGCCCACAATCAGGATATTGCGAATGTTGACCAGCAGCCCCAGTACGCTCATCGGATTGGCAAACCGCAGTTTGTCGGCGTAGCGCCAGAGAAACGCCAGGGGGCGGTCTTCATCTAGGGGGGCATTCATCACCGAGTAGGGCATGATGCCGCGAATCAGCGCTACATCTTCGGGTAGTGTAGGAGCCAGGGTATCGAGAAATTCTTCAATATCGGGCAGGTATTCAAAGCTGGAGATGCCAATGCCGTCGAGATACACCACGTAGCGGCTGATCTGATTGGTGTCAGCCACG
The DNA here is from genome assembly GCF_015207395.1 of Nodosilinea sp. LEGE 07088. Classification (GTDB taxonomy): domain Bacteria; phylum Cyanobacteriota; class Cyanobacteriia; order Phormidesmidales; family Phormidesmidaceae; genus Nodosilinea. The sequence goes on along the minus strand of NZ_JADEWX010000023.1, from coordinate 2,099 downwards.
GGCTCTGCCAATTCCCCAGCGTTGAGGGTGGTGTTGACGTCGTCGTCGTACCACCCTGCCCACCAGCCCAAGGTTTCTAGAGGGGCCAAAAGACCCGCTACCACCAGGGCCACTAGGCTAATCCAAACTAGATTTAGTACCAGCCGCACCAGGGTCGGCAGACCGTTGAGCCAACCAAACCACCATTCGCGCAAGGGCCTCAACAGCACCAATACCACCAATGTCAGCACCACCATGGCAAGCAGCCCCAACCCCGTTTTGAGCCCGCTGCCCAGGCGTTCTGCTTTGGGGCTAGCGCCTACAGAGACGGCAGCAACAGTACCTCCCGCTCCCGCGATCGCGATCGCCGTGGGTTCTCCGGCCATGGCCGCCATCACATTGCCCCGATTGAGGGCGTCAATACTTTGGGTAAATTCTTCCTTCCAGCGGCTGGGGGTCTGGGCCAGAGAGGCTTGAAATGAGTCTGCCAGATCGCTGCGACTCGTGACCAGATCTACTCCGGCAGCTCGGTTGGCGATGCGTTTGCCTAGGCTGGCAATGGGGCGACCGATGGTGTTTTGCAGCACCTGCAGCAAAATCCAGCCGAAGGCGACGTAACCAAAAGCATTGCTAATGTCCAGGTTGGCGATCGCGCCCAAGCCCACCACCATGGCCAGTAGATTCCAAACCGACAGCAGGTTTAAAATCGGCACCCCAAGGTAGGGCATGGCGCCTAAGAAACTAAATAGCAGCGGTGCGTAGGCCAACCCCAGCACCGTCACGAGTTGGCCCAAGGGCAAACTTTTCGACCAGGGCGCCAGGGTGACCAGCCAGGTACTGAGCACCAGGGCTAAAAAGCCACAGGCAAACAGCACGGCATTAATCAGCAGGCTAAAGACAAACCGCGCCGGCTTAACCTGGTTGACGAACAAAACAATGCCCTGACCAATGCCCTGGGACAGCCCCGCCAGCAGCACCACCAGCATCGCCAGCCCCTGGCCAGCCGGGACGGTGGTGGCAATGCGAAAAGCTTCACCGTTGAGGGCAAATACGTAGCCCAGCACTTCCCAGAAACGATCTAGCATTGGCCCTGCCTCAACGATGTGTCGAGATCTTACTCCAGGCCCAAAGCTTAAGATACTGCTGTCAGGCTAAATGAAGGATTTTGAGAAACCTTAACTCCTCCTCACTCCTCTCCTACATTTCATCCAAAGCCAGCCTTGTCTCGGCTAGTCCAACGCTAATATCGCCCCGGCGGCGAGCTTCCAGACGCCGCCGACTCGCCCACCGCCTCTCGACTATTCGCCACTGCCACTGCATCTACGTAATGGCCGACGGCGAAATCGTCGAACAGGGTCGCCACGCAGAACTGCTAGAGCTAAACGGCATCTACGCCAGCCTGTGGCGGGTGCAGTCGGGCTTGCGCTAGCCTGGTCGTGCATTGGGAGAGACCTGCATGGACAATGACCTACTCAAACAGTTAGAGCTCCTCAAAAAGAAAGACACTGATACAAGAAATAAGCTGCTTGAAGAAGGTGAATTGTATGGCACTTACCATGAGGCCATGCGAAGCGTTCACAGGGAAAATGCAATAGCCCTAGATAAAATCATAGAAGAGCACGGCTGGCCCGGGATCTCAAAAGTGGGATTAGAAGGGTCTAGAGCGGCGTGGCTAATTGCCCAGCATTCCATTTGTACCCCTGCCCTGCAACGGAAATTTCTTGACCACCTCTCCAACGCAGAAAAGCAGGGAGATGTACCCGGCAAACAAGTGGCATTACTGACAGATAGAATCAGATTTAACGAAGGGAGACCACAAGTTTACGGCACCGTGCTCGACTGGAATGAGACCGGAGAACTAACCTGCGAAGTCGAAGATGAGGAAAACATTGACCAGCTAAGGGAGCAGGTAGGGCTACCCCTCTTCCAGCAGTCATTGCACCACCACAGACTCGAAGTTGAAGCCGAAGGTGGAAACGCACCTGAAGATTTTAGAGTTTACAAACAGGCGAGTGATGACTGGGCCAAAAGCGTTGGGTGGCGATAAATTTCACAAGCCGACGCTAACGTGAACTTATACCGATGCTATTTGCCCCCCCCTGCCCCCCACTCCTTGACTC
>NZ_JADEWX010000391.1 GCF_015207395.1 Nodosilinea sp. LEGE 07088 | reverse complement strand
AGTAGCTAGGCGCAATTAAATATAAAACGTTCCAGTGGGTAATCTCCGGTTCTACTACGTGCCTCCATGCCCTCAATGACGGTCATGGCCAGGTCATATTCGTTATCAAACATCTGCCCGGCAATCTCGTGGCACTTCAGCTGCCGCCATTGGGTTTCAATCGGATTCATCTCCGAACAATAGGGTGGTAGAAAGAAGATGAATAGCCCCTGCTCCTGCCACCGAGGCCACTGCTGCTGAACCAAGCGACTCGTGTGAAGCGAGCCGTTATCCTGAACAATCACGGTAATGCGTCCGGTCTCGGCCAAGGTCTGGGACGCGTTCTGAGCGACCCAATCGATGACCTCGATATAGCTCTGCCCCTTAAAGCCACCTTGGGACAAGGCATACTCGAACCCCTCTCCCGGTTGCCATAATCCCAAGATACTAATCCGACGGCCATGGCGAGTGGGCGTTTGCTCCATGCGCTTCTGCTCGCCTATCGGACTATAGCTATAGCTGACCGGACTCCAGAGGCAAAACCCAGCCTCGTCGAGGTACTTGATATCGACCAGACCCTCTTCAGCCGCCAGCATCAGGGTCTCTAGGTCCGCCTGCTTAAGGGCTTTCTTGACGGGATCTTGCTTCCGTTTGTGGCTGTGTCGGGTTCGTTTCCACCGATATCTTTTTTTTTGAGCAACCGTCGTAATCGGTCGCTGCTCAAGTCCACCAAACGCTCCTGTTTTAGCTTTTGAGCGAGTTGGGCACTGTTATAGGTGCGAGGCTCTTGATCCAAACACGCCGTCAAATAGTCCAGATCTGACGGTTGCCACTTTGATTTGGCACCCCGTCCGGGAGCTTCCCACAGTCCTCCCAATCCATTGCTCTCCCATCGACGTAGCGTCGCTCTAACCGTATGTTGATGACACTGGAATATCTCAGCAATAGCTGGCACGTTCAGGCCTTGAGCATTCAAGCGCAGCATATGCGCTCGGTCACGCGTCCGATAGGGAACTGTCTGAGCCTCCCGAAGTTCACTTAACGTGCGGTCTTCTTCCTCGGTCAAAATGATGCGTAATGGGGCGGGCATTTGAGGGCACTCTGGCTACC
>NZ_JADEWX010000226.1 GCF_015207395.1 Nodosilinea sp. LEGE 07088 | reverse complement strand
GTGGAGGGGTGCGGGGGTGTAGGGTGCATCCGCGCAGCAATGCACCCTTTTCGAGGCTAAGACGAACAGAAATGTTCTTCGATCAGGGCGGAGATGTCGTGGGGGTTGAGGTTGTCGTAGCGGTGTTTGCCGGGCATGATCGTCAGGTTGGGAGCCTTAGAACAACGCTTTTGGCAGCCGGTGTAGCGAATCTCGACCTGGTCTTGCAGCTGGTATTTTTGCAGCACCTGCTCTAGGGCTGTTACCATTTTCCGCCCGCCCCGCTTTTGACAGCCTGACTTGTGGCACACCAGGATTTGCGCAGATTTTTGCTTTGGTGCGATGTTTACCGCTTCCTGTTGGCGGAGGGATAGTTCGACAGCGGTGGTCAAGGCGGGATCAGGCGGTGCCTCCGGCCCATCCTCCGAGGAACCTAAAAAGAACACCTGGTAAGCCTTGAGCTTGATCACCCCGGCTTTGAAATCCACCTGGCTAGAGCCGATACAGCGCAGGCGATCGCCTGCGGTCACCGACTGGGTGATTGAGGGGCGGAGTTCCTTGGGCAGCTTGATGACAATCTGCTCGTCTTCAACCTTAAGCACAACAGACTTGGGCTTTCTGGAGTTGCCGCCGACAAAACCTAGGAATGTTCCGGTGAGGTCAAACATGCGAGGGGGCATTTGGGTAGGGTCTAGCATGGGGAATCTGGGGAGTGGGTGGGTGAAAAATCACAATTCAAAACAATTCAAAGTTGAGAATTCAAAATTTCGCTTAATTCAACCGTTTGGCATTCACGGTTTGGGGCAGCTTTAGCGGTTCGGGGAGGCCGTCGATGGAGAGCTCCCAGCCGTTTTCTAGGGTGACGAGAATCGCGTCGCCCTCTCGGCTTTGGCTGACGACATGTTCTTCCAGATCTTTTTTGGGGACGTAGACCATTAGGGTGCCGTCTTCGCCGCTGTGGAGCATGACTTTCATGGGAGGTGCCTTGGGGAGTGAGTTAGATTTTGGATTTCCCCTCTGGGGAGGGGCAGGGGTGGGTCAATCAGGAATTTTGGATTTCTCCTTTTGCCTTTTGCCTTGCTGCATTAGTTGACAGTGGCGTAGGTACTTTGTGGACTGGCCAGAGCCAAGAGTTCCTCGACGGTGAGGCTGCGTTTGAGCTGGGTAGAGCGATCGCGCACCTCTCTCAGCAGCGACTGGCTGTGGCCAGCATCGAGATTCATGCCGTGGTCGTGCAGCACCTGGTTGAGCAGGCTGCGGCCCGAGTGTTTGCCCACCACGAGTCGTCGCTGGCGGCCGACTTCGTTGGGGTCAAAGGGTTCGTAGGTGCTGGGGTTTTGCAAAATGCCGTGGGCGTGAATGCCCGACTCATGGGCAAAGGAGTTTTCGCCCACGATCGCCTTCCAGGGGGGCACCGGGCAGTTGACGGCCTTGGCCACAAAGCGCGACAGCTCTAAAAAATGCTGGGTCTGAATGCCGGTTTTGATGCCGTAGATCTGCTTCAGGGTCATGACCACCTCTTCGAGGGCGGCGTTGCCGGCCCGTTCGCCCAGACCGTTCACGGTGGTATTGACCGAGGCGGCTCCGGCCCGAATGCCGGCCAGGGCGTTGGCGGTGGCCAGCCCCAGGTCGTTGTGGGTGTGCATTTCTACCGGAATGTCTAGGGAGTTGACCAGTTTTTGCACCTTCTCGAAGGTGGTAAAGGGGTCGAGGATGCCGACGGTATCGCAGAAGCGAAAGCGAAATGCGCCCCACTCCTGGGCAAACTGGGCGGCGTCGATCAAGAAGGTCTCGTCGGCGCGGGAGCTGTCTTCACCGCCGACGCTGACCTCAAGCCCATGGTCGCGGGCAAAATTGAGGGCATCGCGCAGTTGCTCCAGCATTCTGGCCCAGCGGCCCTGGAACTTGACCTGAATCTGCATATCCGAAACCGGAATAGAAATGTGGATGCGCTTCAGTCCACAGTGGATGGAGGCCTGAATATCGGAGAGCACGGCGCGGTTCCAGCCCAGCAGGTGGGCGTTGAGACCGAGGTCGGCGATCGCCCGAATGGCCTTGGCTTCATCCTGCCCCATGGCGGGAATACCAACTTCCAGTTCCTGCACCCCAATGGCATCGAGAAACTTGGCGATCGCAACTTTCTCTTCTAGGCCAAAGGCCACACCGGCAGCCTGTTCACCGTCGCGCAGGGTGGTGTCATTGATATAGATCGAGGTCGGAGTCGTCATGGGAGCCTCCAGGGGCAATGAGGGAGAGCGGAAGCGAGAGCAGCGGTGAGCAGCTAGGAAATAGAGCGATTGAGTAGAGCTTTGACGCGTTCTTCGTGCTGCTGCGCGGCTATTTTTTTGAGATAGTCTAGGTCAGAGGCAATGATGCGATTCAAAAAAATTTGTTGTGCCCAGGCCAGACCAAAGACAAAGCCAACGACAATCAATGTAGACAGCATGGGGGTAGTTCCTTAATAAGAGAGATTGGGAACGGAAAGACCAATGGGAAAGAGCCATTGTGGGTTGGGTGAAGCATCAGCGACACCCAACCTACGAGAGGCGATTGTTATCTCACAAACGCTAAAGTGAGGCTATCTTCTGATAAGAAATGGTCGAGATGGAAGGCTCGATCTTCAGATTTCAACAGAATTTGCTCGTACAGATAACGGGTGGCGCGATCGCCGATGCTCTCGGCCTGGGCTGCTAGCCGCCGCAGCAGACTGATGATTTCCTGCTCTGCCGCCAGGTCGTTTTCAATCATTTGGCGGCAGTTGTAAATGCCATCAGATTCGGGGGTAAAGCAGCACAGCTCGGCCAGGGTAGCAAAGCTGCCCGCCGGTACGCCGCCCAGGCCATTCAGGCGTTCGGCCACGTCGTGGGCATGGCCCTGGGTGGCGTCATAGCCTTCTTGAAAAAACTCATGGATGGAATAAAACTCGGCTCCTTCTATAACAAAGTGGTGCTTCTGGTATTGCAAATACAGCGCTTGGAAGCTGGCATAGACCAGATTTAAACTTTCGCAAATGGTGGTGGTAACGTCTTTTTCAAGACCAATGGGGTTACTACCTACTTCACCAAAAGACAGAACCAGCGTTTGAGTTGTCATGGGGTTACTCCGAAAGAATAGAAAAGAGACAGAACGTGAAAGCTGACAGAACTAAAATGTTGGCGTGGGGGGTTGAATCGATAAGTCACCTCAACTTTCAAAGCCAGATTTCGGTTTGATCAATGGTCTGCGGTACAGACCACCTGGGTTTCCCAACAGCGCTCCAGCCAGGTGATATCCTCATGACGACAGGTGAGAAATTGTCGGATAGCACTGCGGGCTAGCACCAGGTCAGTGGCGTGGTTGACTTCAACCCGTAGGGTGCCGTCAGCCGGGCAGGCGCAGGGAACATTGAGTTCCTGCAGACGGTGGTAGATCGACCAGCGATCGCATCGTCGCACCGTGGCAACATGCCCCCAACCGGGGGCTACAGGCGCAGACTTATTCATGGGAGGCAAACTCCAGAGAGGGCAAGGATGAACGAGAGAGGGTTTTAACTTGGGCTTCTAATGCCTCGATGCGATCCATGAGCTGTCGTAAGGTCTTGGCTTCGGTATCGGGCAGCTGGTTATGGTCTAGGGGCGCAACAATCGTGTTGCAGCGACACACATTGCGATTGGGAATGCCGACGGCGGTGCAGTTGGCAGGCACATCCCTCAATACAACAGAGCCCGCACCAACGCGGGCATAGTCGCCGATGTGAATGTTGCCCAGCACCTTAGCCCCGGTGCCAATCACGACCCTGCTGCCGACGGTGGGGTGGCGCTTGCCGGTTTCTTTGCCGGTGCCGCCCAGGGTAACGCCCTGGTAAATCAGGGTGTAATCGCCAACGATCGCCGTTTCGCCAATTACCACCCCCATGCCGTGGTCGATAAACACCCCTTTGCCCAGGCGAGCACCGGGATGAATTTCAATGCCGGTGAAGAAGCGAGACAGGTGGGAAATCAACCGGGGCAGAAAAGTAACTCTGCGGTTGTGCAGCCAGTGGGCCAGCCGGTGAGCGGCGATCGCATGGAGGCCGGGATAACAACACAGCACCTCCAGCCAGTTCCGAGCCGCTGGGTCGCGCTCAAAGATGACGGTGAAATCGTCAATCAGCGGCAACTGCTGGCGAACCTCGGCAAAGGAGGGCAACCATTGTTGAATAGAGAATCGGAACAGGGAGGGAGACATAGCGCAATTGGGGCTGTGTTTTCCTGCTTATAGCAAGCCAGACTTTGGGTCAGCGATACCCTTGGTCGAATCCGATTAACTAAAACTATTAGCCCTGTACTCAATCGCTGAAACGTCGATTTTTCAAGGAGTAAGAAATACTTTGGGGACGAGGTACAGGTATTTCGGGCCCTAGGAGCAGGTATTTTTATCCCCGGGCACGAGTAATGTGCACTCAGGGATAAACCCTTTAAGACAAATGTATTGAGGGTGCTTTTGCATCACTCTGAGGATCGAGTGACCTGTACTCAAAACAAAGATATTCCAGCCTAATGGCTTGTAATGCAATAAACAAAGTGTAGCCGATTATGCAAAATCAACTCTATTTAATTCAGCATTCCTTAACAAGTGAAATCTAACCTCAGCAGCAACCTTAGATTCTGATTACACCCCCCCTCTGCAAGTGTCTACGTCATCCCCACTGGAGTGGGAATCCATTCGTGAGGGCGACTTGAACCACAAGCGCCCAGCAACAACTAGCTGAATTCAGGATGCGCCCTCCATTTCGTCTACCAGAAGTCACGCGTGATCACCCAATGCGTTGTGGCATGGCTGACTAACGGTATGAATTTGGGTAAGGGCGCATGGCCAATCGCCCTTACAGGGGATCTCTGATTTTTGATTCATACCTGCATCTAGCCATCCCTGCGCTGTCTCTTTGCCCATCATGGCGGAGGTCTACTAGGCCCCGTTTACGATGCTTAATACGAAATTGTTAGACCTAATACATAAAACAGACAAGAATTGAAAAAATCGCTACAAATCAATTTTGATTTGATTGAGGGTGGCGCTGATTCCTGTATCAAGATTAGCAAAATGAGTTGATTTGAGTGCTCAAAAACATGCACTTAAATCGCTACCTCAATGGGGCTAACTCACTGTGTGGCAATGGATTGAGGTGAGTGCAGGAAACACCGGGCGGGGGCATAAAAATACCAGTCGTTAGCCCGATTAATGCAAGTACCCCGTCCTGCCAAAAAAAATATTTCCTAGGTTTTTCAAGGGTTCTGGGCTTTGAGTACAGGGTTAATCATTCAATAAACCCTATCGCCCCGGTTGTCTAACCTGGTTCCAAAGCGGTTGCTATAACTCTTTCAACGCCGAGCACCCAACCTCAAACCACGGGTTTTGCGGAAAGCACAACGTCAACTTCAGCCCAGTTAGGGCGACTTTAACCCCCGACGCATTGTCTTTCCTTCGGCCCGTTAGTTCCAAATCAATTTCAGGCGTATCTACCTTATTGGGCTGTTCTTTAACTCTCCTCATTACTGAGGAAAATGCATGCCCCCACCAATACACCGTAGAAATTGATTTGGTTCTTCAGGATTGGGTTGCTCGGACTGTTTACCACACTCTCCACCCCGTCGGCGTTGCATCGCCATCATCAACAACTCGGTTCTTCTGTTCTCCTAGCAGTTTAAGAACACCTCACCTGGGCTTACAGGGTTGATGCGATCGATGCAACGTCACTCTCTATTTATATTGAGTGTTTTTTAAAGCGGTGAACCCTCCTCAACCAGGCTCGGTTCCCCCTCAGCCCCCGCCTTAGCTTTTCCGGTCTGGTCAATCTCCCCCACCTTGTTCTTTACCTCCCCAAACCCATGACGCCACCGCCACCTACTGCCCTCGCTTCCGCGCCTACCGCGACGCCCGAGCTGGACATCACCTTGACTAAGACTCAAACCAAGGTCAAAAAGTCTGGTGGCGGCTGTGGCTGCACTAGCAAAAGCGACACGGCCCCCGCGATCAGCGAATCGATGCAGGCTCGCATTGAAAAGCACCCCTGCTACAGCGAAGAGGCCCACCACCACTACGCCCGTATGCACGTTGCCGTGGCCCCTGCCTGCAACATTCAGTGCAACTACTGCAACCGCAAGTACGACTGCGCCAACGAAAGCCGCCCCGGTGTGGTGAGTGAACTGCTCACCCCTGAAGAAGCCGCCCACAAGGTCTTAGTTGTGGCAGGCAAAATTCCCCAAATGACGGTGCTAGGCATTGCTGGCCCCGGCGACCCGCTGGCTAACCCCGAAAAAACCTTCCGCACCTTTGAGCTGATTGCCGAGCAAGCTCCCGACATCAAACTCTGCCTGTCTACCAACGGCCTGATGCTGCCCGACTATGTCGATCGCATCAAAGCCCTGAATGTGGATCACGTCACCATCACGCTGAATATGGTGGATCCGGCGATCGGCGAGAAGATCTACCCCTGGGTGCACTACCGCCGCAAGCGCTATCGCGGCATTGAAGGGGTCAAGATTCTCCACGAGCGTCAGATGGAGGGGCTGGAGGCTCTACAAGAGGCCGACATCCTCTGCAAAGTCAATTCCGTTCTCATTCCCGGCGTCAACGACGAACACCTGCCGGAGGTGAATGCCGCTATCCGAGAGCGGGGGGCATTTCTGCACAACATCATGCCCCTGATCTCGGCCCCGGAACACGGCACCTACTTTGGCTTAAACGGCCAGCGCGGCCCCAACCCCAAGGAGCTAAAGGCTGTTCAAGACAAGTGCGCCGGCAATATGAAGCTGATGCGCCACTGCCGCCAGTGCCGCGCCGATGCCGTGGGTCTTTTGGGTGAAGACCGCAGTCAGGAATTCACCAAAGAGAAGTTCATGGAGATGTCGGCGGACTACAGCCTGGAAACCCGCCAGGCCGTCCACATCGGCATTGAGCAGAACCGTGCCGCCGTGGCTGAGAAAAAACAGGCCGCTGCGACGGGTACCCACGCCGTAGCCGATTCCCCCAAGGTTCTGGTTGCGGTAGCTACCAAAGGCGGCGGGCTGGTGAATCAACACTTTGGCCATGCCAGGGAGTTCATGATTTACGAAGTCGATGCCACCGAGGCCAAGTTCATCGGCCACCGCAAAGTCGCCGACTACTGCCAGGGCGGCTACGGCGAAGAGGCGGCCCTGGAAGGCATCATCAGCACCGTTGCTGACTGTAAAGCCGTTTTGGCCGCGAAAGTTGGCCCCTGTCCCCAGAAGGAGCTGCAAAAAGCAGGCCTGACTGTCGTAGAAGCCTACGACGTGATTGAGACCGTTGCCCGCCACTTCTACGACGAACATGTGTTGACCGCGTAACCCCCCGTAGGGGCACAGCATGCTGTGCCCCTACGCCCCACCCCCAGCGAGGATTTAGCCATGACTTACACGATTACGAGTGACTGTATCAGTTGTCAGCGCTGCCTCTCGGCCTGCCCCACCGGAGCCATTCAAACCAACGGAACAGCGTTCTGGATTGACGTGAATCGCTGTAACCAGTGTGAAGGTTCCCACGGTGTGCCCCAATGCTGGGCGGTGTGCCCTACCAACGAGGGCTGTGTGCCCCTCACCACTGGAACCCTGACCACCAGCTCAGAAGCCACAGCAGACTACTGGGATTCCTGGTTTGCCACCTACACCCGCCTGGTAGAGCGACTCAAGCATTCTCCCCAGTCGAGCTATTGGCGGCAGTGGTTTGATGCTTATTCCCAAAATCTCAAGAGCCTGCAAACTCAGACCGGTTCTTAACCCAGCTAGCTAGCTCTCCCGTGGGTTACGGCCAGTGCTCAATTTTCTTGACACCCGCCTAATTTAACTCCGGCCTAACCCACCCTACAGCTTCTCCCTCAAC
>NZ_JADEWX010000225.1 GCF_015207395.1 Nodosilinea sp. LEGE 07088 | reverse complement strand
TAGCGATGACCGAATACCACCGTTACCGGATGTGATTCGCGCTCAAGCTTCAGCGCCGCAGGTGGCGGCAGCTACCTGCGGCTAAGCTTATAGATCCTGTCTCTACCAGCACTTTTGGAGTAGTTACCAAGCATGTTGACAAGTAGGCGAGTACAAGAACAGCTAATGCAACAACTAAAAGTTGCTTCGGTTTTGACGAGTACCGCTTCAATCTGCTAATCACGGCTTCTTCCCAAACTAGTAATCTCAATACGTTACAGCGACACTATTACAATAGTTGATATGACTTGAGAAAGGTTAGCGTAATTGCCTGAGCTTGTGTTAACACTTCTGGGCTTTTGTCCCAAAACCAGTGTTCCGACAATCTATCGTGAATTTCGCTGAGTCTACTATTTAAGCAGTACTTAGGGAAAAGCACTCGTATGCCCAACTCGGTCTTGCCTACGCCTAGGTAGTAATGAACGCACGGTAATCCTCCGGAAATAGGAAGCCTAGCTGGTCTTCTATGGCGGACAAATCTTGGGTAGACATAGGGCGTAGCGGCGGAGTGGCGATAAGAAACGGAATGCCTCGAAATTCAACTCTATCCATATTCAGAGGTCACAAGGGGTTCGAGCAAGCGTTCAATTAACAGAAAAGAGGTTGGTGTCAGGCCAGAAAAAATAGGACGAATAGCCGCAACGCTTGCCTCTCCTCAATTGTGCATTGTACCAGTCGGGCAGAACTCAATCGAATCACAAAGCCTGACCAGACATCCGTAATTCTTCATGTAACGACGAATAAGCCGCGATTAGCCGAAGGCTATGCTTCGCGAACGCACAGCAATATGATCCGTAAGTCCACTCAAGTATCTGTCTGTAACAGCGGCTTAGAATAGTAGAGGGTTACCTCCAAACGGAGAGAGGCCACCTGTAAATGGAGATCTTGAGGTTCGTCCCGCTAGTAGGCCTTCTGAGGTAGCTAAAGGGGGAGAAAGTCTTTGGGATGAGTATGGTGGTGAGTGGAGATATTACCCAGAAGACAAGTACCATAATCCTCATTGGGATTATAATCCTCATGATGTTCCAAAGGCCCAATGGCAAAATATTCCCATTGGGAATTTACCCCCCAGAAAACCCCCCATACAATAGGCGGGCGTGAGCACCTAGTTCAAAGTGACAATTTCCTTGCGTTCTTGAGTGCAAGCTTTAAAGTAATTTTCTGCACTAATTAATCAAGGAACCGGTATGTTTGTGACGAGTAATAGGTTTTTAGATGGGCAGTTTAAGTATGCAAAACTCAAATTTGTATTATGGATACTTTCCAGATTTTAGTACACCAACTCTTTTGTTTTTCGGAGATGGGGAGGCACTTGAATTCCTTCAAAAGACAATAAAATTATTAAGTGCTAATAGCAAGCAATACAGTTCATCCAACTCAAGCCGATTTGTTCCGATAAATGAAGAAAACCTCATGATTGTCTTGAATGAGGAAAAAACAGGAATAAAAATTTTAGATAGAAAGACTCTTGAGTGGAACATACCCAGGAGCCAAATACCAAATATCACAAAAAGGATATCTGACGTCGCTAGCTCTGAAAAAGCACAACATGATTACTTAGACATTCCTGGAGATGAAGCTGAGGTGAAGATATCAATTGGTGAATATGACATAAACAGTTTCAGATCTGTATAAGTCAACACTCCGGACAATTTTGTGGGGTTGGATTGGAGGAATATCTAGGACATCAATGATAGTGATCCAAAATCGTTTGTAACTCCCGGTAGCATCACTCAGGGTATCAGCCTGTAGGCGTGGCTAGGCTAGAGGGGCCATCTCCACCACCAACTCCATGTTGCAGCATCGGTCTCTAGCGCCAGCCATTCTTTTGGGCACCCTGCTCCTTCTCCCCAGCTGTAGTTTAACCAAACTGGCCCAAATAGGAGCCTTCAACCCAGCCCAAGCGACTGTATCGCAGCACGTAGCCAGTGAGTCCTCGACAGAGCCAGCATTACTGGCCCGCTATACCGTTGTGGAAGACACCGAAAGCTGGAATACCGTACTGTATGGCGATCGCGACTTTGCCAAGCTGGAAGCATTCATCAACAGCAGCCTGCAACGCGAACGCACCGACGAGCTAGCCTCGGCCTACCTCAATCGCCTGTACGGCAGCTTGGCTACCCTTCCGGCCCACAGCGATTACGCCCACACTGAAGCCGACGACCAGCAGCTGACGGAGAGTCTTGCTGTGCTCGATCAGTGGATAGCCCGATTTCCTGACTCACATATTCCCTACGTCATTCGCGGCAATTTACTCTCCAATCAGGGTTGGCAAATTCGTGGCGGTGCTCTAGCCTACCGGGTGCCCGACGAGGCTTGGCCCCCCTTCTTGCAGTTCATGGAACAGGCGAAAACTGACTTAGACAGAGCCGCCGCCCTGAACCCTGATGACCCTAACGTTTGGGCATCGTTGCTGGATGTGGCGCGGGGGCTCTCGCTGCCAGAGCAGGTCTGGGAAGACTACTTCGAGCGGGGCCTGGCGGCAAACCCTTACAACATTAATGTCTGGGGCAAAAAGTCGATTTTGTTAGAACCCAAATGGCTAGGGAGTGAGGCCCGCATGCTACAGCTGGCACAGGAGTGCGATCGCCTCTCGAAATCGGCCCACAAACCGCTGCTAGCCGTGGTCGCATTGAGCATTCATCGCAGTCTTGACCAAGCGCAAGAGGGTTACCTCGACCAGCCTGTCGTGTGGAGGGAAATCGAAGCGACCTATGCCCGCATCTTTGCCGCCTACCCCGACAACCTGCGCATGCGCTTCTACTACGCCTACGATGCCGCGATGGCGCAGCAGTGGCCCGTAGCCGCCGAGCAGTTTGAGATTATCGGCGATCGCTGGACGAGGGGTACCCCATGGCGATCGCTGGAGCACTATCACACCGGGCGGACGGCGGCCTTGTATGAACTGGCGGCAGCCGCTTACGATCAACAGCGCTATCCGCAGGCTGAAACCTTGGCTTTGCAGTCCATTGACTTGATGCCCAATCCGCCCTCCTATCTGATCTTGGGTGCCGTGCAAGCGGCCTACTACGGCAATATGCCGGGAGTGATTGAGTATGCTGAGCAAGCCTTAGCCAACCATCCCACCCCCACAGAGCAGCAATATGCTGAAGACCTGATTCGACAAGCAGAGGCGCACCTGTCTGGAACGTAAGGTTGACGGCATTCCCCTAGGACGATATCAGGATTACTCAACCGATTGAGAGGCAGATGACGGCAGTACCTCAGCCTCTTGTAGCCGCTTTAACCAGCCCTGTTGCCGGAGCGAATCCAAGACAGTGTGTACCTTCAGGCGGTGCTCGCCAAACAGCGGTGTGTAGAGCGGGCAACCCTGCATCAGTACCACTAGCTCTGGCTCCAGGTCCAGGTCGGTTTTGGCGACCGGAGGATGCTCACTTACCCCAGCGATAAGCCCCACGACCTGCGCTAGGGCATGGGTAACCCCCTTGGCATCCAACGCGGCTCTCAAGCCGCTAGTCTGCCGAATACTCACCACGGTGTCTCGCCATAATTGCAGCACAATCCGCCGCGCCTGATCTTCCAGCGTGTAAGCACCTGGCAAGGTTAACCAGGTTTGCACAATCCGCGCCGCCGCCTCCCGCAGCATCATTGTGGCCTCAGTCTCATGATGCCGGAGCCAGCACACCTGCTCCGCCTGCCCAACTTGCTCAAAGTTGGGCTGCCACAGCTCCCAGCTCTGATTGAGCAAAAACAGATGAGCCGGTTCCAACTCGTCATGCTGTGCCGCCTGCTGCCGAAAGCGCTCAAACATGTTGCACAAGCTCTGCACCCGCATCGGATAGGGCGTCGATCGCGTAATCTGGCTGGGAGACAGCCCCGTGTTATAGGCCACCCGCGACTCCGGCACATACAGCGGCTGCATTCCCGCCAGAGCCGCCTGCGTAGCGTATTCTCTGTCCATCGCCACTGGCGTTTGTGGATGCCAAGCCAAGAGCGGTTGCAGTCTGTCTGCCGCCTGCCGCCGCCAGAGATAGGTATGGGGCGGCTGCCAGTTATCCATCAAGCACTGCAAGAGCCAATCGGTGTGGGGCTCACCGACGAACGTCTGCCGGTAAATCAGGCGCTGCTGGGCATATACACACCACTGCCAATCACCATAGGCCACGTCATAGCGGGACTCTCGCTCTAACGCCATTACCTGCCGCTGAATCTTATCTGGCGCGAGCTGGTCATCGGCATCCAGCCACTGAATGTAGTCGCCTTGGGCCTGTCGTAAACCCTCGATGCGAGCAGGATTGGCTCCTTGGGTGGAGCAATCAATTATGCGCAGTGAACAGGGAGCTACGGCTTGCTGCTGAGCTAGCTGAGCAGCGGTGCCATCAGTCGAGTTGTTGTTGACTACCACAATTTCGAGGCGAGGATAGCTCTGCTCAAAGCAGCTTTTTAAGCAGGTCTCGATGGTCGTTTCGGCGTTATAGCAGGGGATGATGATCGACACCAGCGGCAACGCATCAGGCTTGAGTTGCAGCGTCAGTTCACTGCACACCCGAATCTCGTAGCGATCCGCTAGCCCCTGTCGCTCCAGAGCCTGAGTGCTAGCGCGATGAGTCCAGCGCAGCATCTCCAGGTCGTCGTGGGTAACGTTACCTTCGTGCTGGCGATAGAAGTAGAGCGGACGCGGCAGGTGAACGATGTCTGTCACCTCCGAAAGCCGCAGGCACAGATCATAATCTTCAGCTCGTTCAAAGGTGGGGTCAATGCCGCCGACCTGCTCATAGAGCGATCGCCGCAGCAGGCGAAAGTGGAAGGTCATGAACTCTACCAGCAGTCGCTGCGGCGAATACGGGATCTGACAATGGCTTCCGTTGCCCCGCAACTCTCCCTCAGCATCAATGATGCGGTAGTCGGTGTAGACCATGCCCCTCTGGGGCTGGGCGTCTAAAATAGCAACCGTTTCGGCTAGGGCAGTTGGAGCCAGCTGGTCGTCGCTATCCACCCAGCCCAGGTAGGGATGGTGGGTCGTTGAGGCGATCGCCTGACTGAGCGACATCGAAAGCCCCTGATGCGGCGCGGCGATCACTCGAATTCGAGAATCCTGCTGAGCGTAGGCCTGGGCGATCGCGACAGAGCGATCTGATGAGCCGTCATCCCAGATTAAAAGCTCAAAGTTGGGGTGCGTTTGGGCCAAAACGCTCTGGATCGCAGCAGCTAGGTAGCGATCGCGGTTATAGCTGGTGATGACTAAAGAAACAGGCGTCACGGCAATCCCGCCAGTTGTTTTTGAGTAGACTGAAATCCTTGGCTGCTTGACATCAACCTAGAATTTACCCGAGCAGCGTAATACTCTTCAGAGCTTGCTTGCCCTGTGAGGCTACTCTTTAGAATTCCGGGTTTTCTTTAGGTTTCACACAGTGGCCTAAAGATCCTAAAGATCAAGATCCAGCTAATCTCCTATTTCCATTGCCCATCCTTTCTTTTTAGAAGACGGCATCTGCTGCTGCCCGGCCATCCGAACTACGTGAGCTGCATAGTTCATCGCCACCTTCTTCCCCTGTTTGTCATGAATTAACCTCACCACCTCACTCCCCGCCACCAGCATCAGCGTCACCTCCTTAGTCGATCGCCCATCCCGCAAGGCCCGCTGCGCCACCCGCAGCTCCAAACTCGCCGACGGCAACCCCATCGAATATTTTTCCCAAAGCCCTAAAAGCTGCTCCCTCGAATTCACCCTTCGCAGTTCCGGGGCTACCTTTTGCTGCTCTCCTCCAACCGGCCTTCCAACCGCTCTAGCAACGCGATCAACTGCTGCTGCAACTCCAACTCGGCCTTGAACTGCCCGTTCCAACTGCTCAAGGCCGCAATTAACCGCCGCAACTGCTCCTGCAAGGTCGCCTGCGCATCGGAGGAGGTCTCGTCGCTGACGATACGCTGCAATTGCGCGACCAAGCGCCCCAAGCTCTGGTTCCAGTGCTGCGGCCACATCGCCAAATCTTCGCCCAAAGTCTGGACGTGGTCTTCGAGGTGCAACACCCGCTGCGTGTTCACGCAGATCTCGGCCCGCAGCGGCTCTAAGCTGCTCTGCAACACGCTGGCCAATACGCTCTCCCACTGCTGTAGAGTCAACGCTGGGGATGGGTACTGGCTGCCGTTGTTCCCGTTGTTCATGCTGTCCATAGTTATTTACCTGCTGAATTAACGGCACATAGTCACTCACGTTCTCCTTCGCCCGCGACACCTGGGCTAGGCGCACCAAGTCAGCTTGGCTGGTGGTGTACAAGGTCAAAGCTCGCTTGGCTCTAGAAATTGCCACATAAAACGCTTCTCGATTTGTCGTTTCGCCCAGCAGCGCCAACACCCGCTCCGCCGTCTTGCCCTGGCTGCTGTAGGTGGTGCTTACCCAGGCATAGTCCACATACTGATTCCCACTGAGGTCGATGGTAGAGGTCTGCCCCGCCCCATCCCGAATCGTCACTGTCCCATCGGACTCAAGCCCCGTCACCACAAACCCCTGCCCATTGCGAATTCCGGCTTTTCGGTTATTGCGCGTCCATTTGAGGCGATCGCCCACCGCCACCGGAATCGCTTGCGTCGTGTACACCGTCTTCCGATGGCACGCTGCCGGATTGACCAACAGCACCGAACCGTTTGGCGTCTCCAGCACCACCTGCTGAGCCTCAGCGTTGATCGCTACCACCCGGTACTGCTCCCCCCGGATCAACCCCTGCTTTCGATAATCCTGAATCGGTACCAGCACATCTCCCATCGCATAAGCCTCGAGATAACTGGCCTGAGCCGTAGTCAAGTCCTTTCGCCGCAAGCTCTGCATCACAAAGCCATCCGTACCCAAAGCCCCTTCATCCTGTAGCCCAGATCGCATCGCCTGAGTCAGCGCCAACCGCTCCGCATTTGTCCCAGCAAGCACCAAGGTTTTCTCCCGATCCTCTGCCGTCAGCGTCAGATAATCGGCGGCCACCTGCTGAATCCGTTTCTGGGTTTGAGCCCCTTCCTTCACGCACCCCGCCTGGGCCAGGATCTCAATGCCTTCGCTGACCTGCCCCTGGGACACCAATTCCACCGCCGATCGCAACACTCCAGTCTGCTGCCGCCGATGGGTCTCCAGGTAAGCGGTCGTCATTCCCCCCGCCTGTGAGCTCTTGAACGGGTTACCGGCTTCTACCGCTGACAACTGGCGGGTATCCCCGACCAGCAACACCTTGGCATGCTCTCTTGCTGCCCGCAGCAAGAGAGCATAGGCATCTTTCATGCTCAACAGCCCCGCCTCATCAACGATCCATAGCGTCGGCTGGGGTGGTTCATCCAGAGGCTGCGATACCAATAGTCCAGCCACCGTAGTAGTTTCAATTTCCAGCGACTCTCCCAAAATGTGGGCGGATTCAGCGCTGGGGGCCAAGCCTTGGATCGTGTATCCCTGTCCCTGGGCCAGATCCTTCAACACGCTTAGGGCATAGGTCTTGCCTGCTCCTGCCACCCCCTGCCACGCCATCACCGCATCGGGTGTGGTCGCTGTCATCTCCACCGCATGTTGCTGCTCCAGGTTTAGGGAATGGCTCACTAGGCTTTCTACCTGGGTACCACTGGGGACAATCGGTACCACCTGCCCCCGTCCTTGCTGCATCAAACGGATCGTGTTGAGTTCCAGATTGAGTGCGGTTTGAGTGGTGAACTTGCCGTCGGCGACTTTGATGAGTTCAGGGCTGTCGGCAATCGCCCCCTCAATTGCCTCAAACCCCTGCACCCCCAACTCGTGCTCGAAGACAAACCGCTCCAGCGTTGTCCGCCGAAACACCGACTCCCGCTCCCCACAGTGCTGAATCGCCGCGTCAATTACCGATGTGG
>NZ_JADEWX010000022.1 GCF_015207395.1 Nodosilinea sp. LEGE 07088 | reverse complement strand
CAATGTCAGAAATATCTCTCCGGCCTCCTGAATGCACTGCTCGACGGTTGCATTAGGAAAATTAAGCAGCGTATCTAGGTGAAAGTCCATGATGTCAATCCCCCTAAACGTAACTCATTATACAATTACCACCCTGGATCCGGAAGAGCCGATAAAGGATAGCCACTCGTTGTCCGTTTACATTAATAAAGTAGTCCCTAGCTCCGGCAATAGCAGGAGAGCTAGATATGAATAAAACCATTCCGGATGAAAGCCCGAGAAGGGCTATCATTTTGATCTTCCTAATATGGTCGAAGAAAGCCTTCATCGTCTATTTCTCCAATCTCGCTTAGAGCACTATCATCTACAAGGAACTCAGGATCAGACATATCTTGAACTTCAACCCTTTCGCCTTCAAATAGCTCTATAGAACTACCAGGTGCTACCTCTTCGCCACTAGGAGATATATAAGAAATGGTCTCATTTCTAAGGTCTCTTACAACCTTAGCTCCAGTTGGGTAGAGAAATTCGACTATATCTCCGGAGTTTGATAGTATCCTGACTCCATCATCCATAGTATCCCCGACCGTATAAGGACCTGATCGAGCCCCTTCTATATCCACTATTTCGTTAGGTTCATTACTCTCAATCACGGGCATTTCCTCTTCTGTGTTTTGGCAAAGGTTAGACGTCAAGTCAACAGTCTCACCACTCTCGGTTATCATGTAGCAGAAGGGTTCACTTAATGCTGGTTCTCGGCTAATTCCAACAACCGTGAGAGCAGCGAGGCCTGCTCCAATCAACAGAATTAGATTCAAGCTAAGGTTTTTCATTTAGAGGGTGTTTGAAGAGTTAGGGCTTGAGTAAAAAAGCTCACTCCGTGTAGGTTGCAGACAGACGTCAGCAACGCCGGAGTGAGGCTATAGACAGCAACAACAAACTTGAAATGACATTTTTCCGAGTTCTTGTAAAGTAAAACATCGCCAGCATTCACAAAAAGAACTTAACTCAAGCCGACAGACATCGTTATACTTTAAATTTAAAGACTACTCTCACCTATTTTGCCACTGGCAAAACACCATCCAAACAAGCTTAAATAGCAAGTGTCTGGTTTGCCAATGCCTTCAAAGGGGAGAGCTTGAGTCACCCCTCCCCATCTCCCTCATACCCCCCATCTCCCTCATCCTCCTTATCCCTACCTTCCCGCTAGGGCAGCCAAGGATACTGGCGAAAATCGGGCTGCCGCTTTTCCAGAAACGCCTGCCTGCCCTCGGAGCCTTCTTCGGTCATGTAGTAGAGCAGGGTGGCGTTGCCCGCCAGCTCTTGCAGCCCCGCCTGACCATCACAGTCGGCATTGAAGGCGGCTTTGAGGCAGCGAATGGCGATCGGGCTTTTTTGCAAAATTTCCTGCGCCCACTGCACCCCTTCGGCCTCCAGTTGCTCCACCGGCACGACACAGTTGACCAGGCCCATGTCGAGAGCTTCCTGGGCGCTGTACTGACGACACAAGTACCAGATTTCCCGGGCTTTTTTTTGGCCCACCATGCGGGCCAGGTAGCTAGCGCCAAAGCCACCGTCAAAGCTGCCCACCTTGGGGCCGGTTTGGCCAAAGATGGCATTGTCGGCAGCGATCGTGAGGTCGCACACCACGTGCAGCACATGGCCACCGCCGATCGCATAGCCCGCTACCAGGGCAATCACTACCTTGGGCATCGAGCGCATCAGCCGCTGCAGGTCGAGCACGTTGAGTCGGGGGGTGCCGTCGTCGTCGATGTAGCCGCCGTGGCCCCGCACGCTCTGGTCGCCGCCGGAGCAAAAAGCGTACTTGCCATCGGTGTGGGGACCTGCCCCGGTCAGCAACACCACGCCAATGCGGCTGTCTTCGCGGGCGTTTAGAAAGGCCTCGTACAGCTCAACAATGGTTTTGGGTCGAAAGGCGTTGCGCTTGTGGGGCCGATTGATGGTGATTTTGGCGATGCCATCGGCCTTTTCGTAAATGATGTCGTCGTAGGGTTTAACGTCTTGCCAATCAACCTGCATAGGGGGCGAAACCAGTTAACACTAGCGTCTAGCGTCTCACACTGAAGGTCTAATCGGGGTATTGCATCCAAGGCCCTGATTAGACCCTCTATAACTGCTTCAAGTGGTGCAGGCTAAAGAGCTGATCTGCATCAGTCCACACCTGCACGGGCTGAAACCCAGCTTTCATAGCCAATAGCTGAAATTCGTCGATGGTGTATTTGTAGGAATGCTCGGTGCGGATGGTTTCTCCCTGTTCAAAGGAAATTTTGGTATTGCCCAGGTGGACGGTTTGGTCGCAGAGGCTGACGATCGCCATTTCAATCCGTCCCTCAATTTCGTTGTAGTGGGCTCTGTAGGCAAACTCAGTGAGGTCAAAGTCGGCCCCCAGCTCGCGGTTAATGCGGGTCAGCACGTTGAGCGCAAAAGCCGCCGAAACCCCCTGGGTATCGTCGTAGGCGGGTTCGAGAATAGCGGCAGATTTCTTCAGATCGACGCCTACAATCAAATCCCCCAGCACCGCTACGGTTTTGAGAAAGGCAATCACCTCCGCTGGTTCCAAATTGCCGATGGAAGAACCAGGAAAAAAGCCAATGGTGGGCCGATTGTGCAGCTCAGGAATGGTGTTGAGCGGTAGAGGTTGGGTGTAGTCGGCACAGACGGCGATCGCCTCCAACCCATCCACATCTTGCATCAGTGCCGCACAGGCCTCCTGCAAGTGCTGGCGCGAGATATCGACGCCCACATAGGTCTTAACTTGGGGGGCCGCATCCAGCAAAATCCGAATTTTTTGGCTGCTGCCGCTGCCCAATTCCACCAGGGCGCGGTTGCCCAGGGCGATCGCCATCTCCTGGGCATGGGCCCGCAAAATGCCCATCTCGGTGCGAGTCAGGTAGTACTCCGGCAGTTGGCAGATGGCATCAAACAGCTCAGACCCCCGCTTGTCGTAGAGAAACTGGGGGGAGATGGTCTTTTGAGACTGGCTCAGACCCCGCAGTACCGCACTGCGAAAGTCTTCCACAGGCGGATGAAAGTCGTAGAGCTTGACGGGAGAGGGGGTAGCCTGAGAGCGAGAACTAATGGGCATAGAGGAGACTCGACAAACGAGAGTGAAGGGTACAAGGGTGAAGAGAGCAGAGTAAGGTTGGCAGCCTCAAGGTTGAGTTTTGAGTCCAAGCATCACATCCAAACTCTAAAATCCAAACTCCAAAATCCTCACCCTTTGGCCAACCGCAGACCACTAAACTGCCAGCGAGCGCTGGGCGGGAAAAAGTTGCGGTAGCTGGGGCGAATGTGCCCGGGTGGGGTAACACAAGAGCCGCCCCGCAGCACCATCTGGTTGCACATAAACTTGCCGTTGTATTCTCCCACCGCACCGGGGGCAGGGCGAAAACCGGGGTAGGGCAGATAGGCGCTCTGGGTCCATTCCCAGGTGTCGCCGTAGAGCTGGGCGAGCGGGTCAGAGCCCTGGGCTGGTTGGGGATGCAGGTGATCGGCGGCCAGCAAATTTCCCTGCACGGCGATCTTGGCGGCAGCCACTTCCCACTCGGCTTCGGTGGGCAAGCGATCGCCCCGCCACTGGGCAAAGGCATCGGCTTCAAAGTAGCTGATATGGCAAACGGGCTCGGCTGGGTTGACGGGCTTAAGGCCGCCCAGGGTAAACACCCACCATTCGCCGTCACGGGGCTGCCAATACAGGGGGGCTTGCCAGCCTTCGCTTTGCACCATGGCCCAGCCCTCAGATAGCCAGTAGGTGGCGGTCTGGTAGCCGCCGTCAGCGATGAATTCTAGGTATTCACCGTTGGTGACGGGTCGGTTGGCCAGGGCAAAATCTGGCTGGTAGACCGGGTGGGCCGGGCCTTCGTTATCAAACGCAAAGCCCGAACCTCGATGGCCAATGGTGTAGAGCCCGCTGGGAAAATCTACGAATTTCAGCGGTGGGGCAGGCGCCAATGTTTTCAAGGCGACATCTTGACGGTAGGTCGGATACAGGGGGTTAATGGCCAGGTTGTACTTGAGGTCGGTGAGCAACAGCTCTTGGTGCTGTTGCTCGTGGTGGAGCCCCAGGGTGGTGAGGTCTACCACGGCTGGGTGATCACCCTGGTGCTGTAGCAGGGTGGCCATGGCGGCATCGACGTGGGCTCGGTACTGGTAAACCTCGGCTACCGTGGGCCGCGACAGCAGGCCGCGCTGGGGTCGGGGATGGCGATCGCCCACCGCCTCATAGTACGAATTAAACAAGTACCCGTAACCCGAGTGAAACTCTCGATAATGCTCTAGATGCGGTCGCAATAAAAAGGTCTCAAAAAACCAGGTGGTGTGGGCCAGGTGCCACTTGGGCGGGCTGACATCGGCCATGGCCTGCACACCGTAGTCTTCAAGTTCGAGGGGCTGGCAGAGAGCTGCGCTCAGGTCGCGTACAGCTTGGTATCGGGCCGTTAGATGGCTATGCACCAGATCGGCTGAGGACGGGGCCGCTGGGGTAGAAAGGGTCATTTTGGGGTCTTTAAGGACATTATTGGCAATTGTGGCAGATCGGGCGCAACGAAAAATGATCTTTGCCTTAAGCTGTCTGAACTCTCCTTGAGAAAGGCTGTAGTTATCCTGGAGCCTGAGCCGCAGGAAAACATCTACCGTTAGAGGCTGATTCAAATTTGGCTGGCGGGGGCAAAATCCCTCCTGGGAGGGTACGGTTCTACCCACCCAACAGCCCACCGCAGCCTGTTAACTTAATCACATGAGCTTCAGGAAACACTGATCAGCCTGATGTAGAGATAAGATAGTTATCTAGTTAACAAAAAGTAGGATTCTGCTATGCGGCGGGCATACTAACTCTACCGAGCTCAATCTGAACTAACCCAGGCCGCACCAATATTGCTAGCCAAGCGAGGTATCCACTGTGAGCAATTCTTCCGGTAAAGCCCAAGACCTGTTTAACGGTAACGGCTTCAAAAATTCTGAGCTCCCTAACTCTCTGATGCAGTATGTTCACGGTATGAGCCCCGAAACCGTTGCTCAGCTGTCTAACCCGGCCTCCTCTGAGGTGCAACAGATGATGGAGCACAACATCATTGGGCTACTGGGCGGGCTCCCTTCTCAACATTTTGATGTTGAAATTACCACCAACCGCGAAAACCTGGGCCGTCTGCTGGCCTCTGCTATGATGAGCGGGTATTTTTTGCGGGGTGCCGAGCAGCGCATGGCCTTTGAGGACTCGCTGATGTCGGCAGACTCGGCTCCTGAGAACGAGTGAGCGATCGCCAAAACCCACCCCAGTCCCGTTCCTCCCCCAGCCGTCGCTGTTCTACCGCGCGCGATGGTTCGGGTTTCTACTCAACGAGTGCAACGAGAGGGATAACTCCATTCTCCCAATCCCCCGATCCGGCCCTGGCGACTCAGCCCTGGCCGGATTTTCTTGTCGAGGCGTTGCGATCGCAATTGCTGGTCTGGTATGCCGCCCAGGGCCGCACCCTACCCTGGCGCAATATCGATCACCCCTACGCCGTCTGGATCTCGGAGATCATGCTCCAGCAGACCCAGGTGAAGACGGTGCTGCCCTACTACCAAAATTGGCTGACGCAGTTTCCGACGGTAGAGGCTTTGGCAGTGGCGGATCAGCAAACAGTACTGAAGGCGTGGGAAGGGCTGGGCTACTACGCCCGGGCCCGCAATCTGCACCGGGCCGCCCAGCAGATTGTGGCGGAGCACAACGGCCAGATTCCCCAAGATTTTGAGGTGCTTACAGCTATCCCTGGCATTGGCAAAACGACGGCGGGGGGCATTCTCAGCTCGGCCTTTAACCTGCCCCACGCCATTCTCGACGGCAACGTGAAGCGGGTGCTGGCCCGACTGGTGGCGTTGCCAGTGCCCCCGGCCAAAGCCCTCAAAGACCTGTGGCGGCTGTCAGAGCACCTGCTGGATCCTGACAACCCTCGGGATTTTAACCAGGCGCTGATGGATCTGGGGGCAACCCTGTGTACCCGCCGCCTGCCCCAGTGCGATCGCTGCCCCTGGCAGACCCATTGTCGGGCCTATAATCTCAATATTCAGACGGAGCTGCCCATGTCAGACACCAAAGGCCCCCTGCCCCACAAGCAAATCGGCGTCGCCGTGATTTGGAATGACCAGGGGCAGATTTTGATCGATCGGCGCAAGCAGGAGGGCCTGCTGGGCGGGCTGTGGGAGTTTCCGGGCGGCAAAATCGAGCCGGGTGAAACGATTGAGGCCTGTATCGCCCGAGAAATTCAAGAAGAGCTGGGGATAGCGATCGCTGTGGGCGATCGCCTCTGCACCATCACCCACGCCTACTCGCACTTTAAGGTCACCCTCAATGTGCACCACTGCACCCACCTCAGCGGTGACCCACAGCCGATCGAGTGCGATGAGGTGCGCTGGGTCACCCTCGATGCGATCGAAGAATTTCCCTTTCCCAAAGCCAATATCCATATCATCAATGCACTGCGGGCCTATGCCACCGGTCAACTGCCGATCGATGTGGTAGAAACCGTAGAGAAATCGTAAATAAAAGGCGAAAGTTTACGGAAACTATCCCTGGCTTTGGGTTTTATAGAAGAGGCCTAACCAGACGGGGAAAAATCATGGGCACAGACAACACAAGTCGCTGGGGCAACCTGGGCAAGACCCTAGCTATAGGGGGAGCAAGCGGCATAGCGCTAACCCTGTTGCCCCCCTTATCGGTCTATGCTGACGTGCAGCCGCCCTGGCACCAACTGCCTGAGAACACGGCCCTGACGCTGCTGCTCGATACCACCGATGGCACCTGGAGTCAGCTCAACCAGTATCAACTGTTTAAGCTACTCGACGAACAGCTCGGCTATGCGCCCAGTCTGCCTGGGCTGCCCTACCTGCCCTACGGCATTGACGTTGCGACGGAGGTGGCTCCCTGGGTGAGCGATACCGTGGTGGTGGCACTGCTCCCGGTGCAGCCGGGCGATCGCGGCACCACTGCTGACCATACTGTCATGCTGGCTCCGATCGCCGATGCTGAGTCTTTCGCTGCCTTTCGCGACAGCCTCTTGGCCCAGCAGAGCGGCGACCCTGAACTCATTCCGAGTCTCGGCACCGAGATTTACTACTGGCCTGCCCCCGAACCTGCACCCTGGCCCGAACCCTGGCCCGAAGACGACGCCCTCGAAGAGCCGATGTGCGACTTGGCGGCACCAGACCTGGCCTGCGATGAAGAGAATGGCTCGGAGTCCCCCACCGAGGAGACTCCCGAGGAATTAGGCCCAGAGGCGTTAGAGAGCAATGCCACGCTGCGGCTGAGGGGTGCTATTGGGCTGCCCCTCACCGTGACGCCCTTCCACGAGGGCGACGAGCCCGCCACCGAGATGGAGGTGGAGGTACCAGTGCCCTTAGTGGGGTTTGGCCAGGCCGGGCTGGCGGTGGCCTTTTTGCCCGACACCCTGGTCACAGCAGAATCTCCTGCCGCCATCGAGCAGTATCTGCGCCTGCGCCAGGAGCAAACATCTACCCTGGCCGATAGCCGAGAATTTCAGCGCACCCTGACCCATCGCCAGCAGACCCAAGCGCTATTTGCGGTCTACGGCAATGCCCTGGAGCTGCTCAACTACGATCTGTCTGCTGAGGCCTTTGACCTGGCAGATTTGCCCCTGCCCGTGCCCCTGCCTGCCCCCCCCAGCCTCGATGACGACACCCTGCAAACCCTGCGATCGCTCAATTTTGGCGGTACTTTGGAGGCCCTGGTCTATCCCCTACCTGCGGGCTTGCAGTTTCGCGGTCGCTACTACTACGACGCGGTGCCCTTTAACTTTGCCATCACCCCTGAGGTTCCCAACGCCGACAGCCCCCTGACGCTGCTGCCCGCCTCCACATTTTTAATGATGAGTGGCCGCAATGTGGCCGGTCTGTGGCGCAATGTCAGTACCATCCTGGAGAATGCCAGCGACTTTACCAGCGAGGGGTTGGCGACAATTCGTTCGTTCTTCACCCTGTCTACTGGGCTGGACTTAGATCGAGATCTGTTTGGCTGGATGGACGGGGAAGTGGCGATCGCAGCGTTCCCCACCGCCGGTGGCCCCTTGCAGTACGCCGGGCTGGGGCTGCTCTTGCAGACGAGCGATCGCCCCACCGCCGAAAATACCCTGGCCACCCTAGACGAATTGCTGCCGGGCTTTGGCCTCACTGCCTACCCGCGCACCGTCAACCAGCAGCCCGCCACCAGTTGGGAACTGCGCTTTAGCCGCACCGATGATGATTATCGGCCTGAGCTCAGCGTGGGTAGCCATAGCTGGGTAGCCGAAGACATGCTGGCCCTCACCTCTGGGACGGTGCCCATGGCCAGCCTGTTAGCCCCGTCTCCCCACGACCCCTTGGCCGATTTCTTTTTGTTTGATCAAGCCACGGCAGCATTTCCGCGCCCCAACAACGGTTATTTTTACCTTAACGCCGGGGCGACCCTAGCCCTGGTCTACCAGGTGTTTGACCTCCACGATGACCCCGCTTTTGCAGCTACTAAACCTTTTCTGGGCAGCATTCGCAGCCTCAGCGCTACCACCGCTCAGACCCCCAATTACATTGAGGCTCAGGGCCAGCTTGGCCTCGCTCCCCACCGCGAGTGACGGGCGGGTAATGCGATCGCTGAAAACGCTATGGTATGAGTGACTTCGAGAGCCAGCCTTGCCAGTCAGTTAACGTTGTCAGATTTGTTGGGTCGCATCAGCCATGCTGTCATCGGAAGCCAAAATTGCTCTGCTGATTGATGCCGACAATGCCCCGGCAGCAAAAATTGAGGCGATTTTGGCTGAAATTGCCAAGTATGGGGTCGCCAACACCCGTCGCGCCTACGGCAACTGGAAAAACCCCAACCTCAAGCCCTGGGAAGATAACCTGCACGAGTTTGCTATTCGCCCGGTGCAGCAGTTTGACCTCACCAAGGGCAAAAACGCCACCGATGCGGCGCTGATCATCGACGCGATGGATCTGCTCTACACCCGCAACCTCGACGCCTTTGCCATCGTCACCAGCGACTGTGACTTCACCCCGCTGGTGATGCGGATTTTGACCGACGGCCTCAAGGTCTACGGCTTTGGCGAAAAGAAAACCCCCAAGCCTTTTGTCTATGCCTGCTCGACCTTTCTCTATCTCGAAAATTTGGGACAGGATGCCGATATTGGCCCGGCTAAAACCGTTGACAGCGTTAAGAAAACCACCAAAGAACTCAAACAAGATACCAAGCTGGTGAGTCTGCTGCGTCGGGCTGTCACCACCGCCCAGGATGAGGACGGCTGGTCTAATCTAGCGGCGGTGGGAGTCCATATTTCGAACCAGGCCTCCTTTGATCCCCGCAACTATGGCTATGCCAAACTCAGCACCCTGGTCGATGCCACCGACTTATTTGAGCTGCAGCGGCGGCAGAACGGCATTTATGTCAGAGATAAGCGCGATGCTAAGGGAGCCAAACCCTAAGCACCGCTAAAATTTGTTTATGCACAGGTCACGACTATGACGGAGCCGAACCTTACGGCCAGGCGCATTCTGAAAACCCGCGTCGATGCCACCAGCTATGCCGACGCCTGCGATCGCATTCAAGCCTGGGCTGCCGCCGGGCGCTCCTGCTACGTGGTAGCGGCCAATGTGCATGTAGTCATGACCGCCTACTGGAACCCCGCCTACCAGCGCGTGCTCGACGCTGCGGCCCTGGTCACCGCCGATGGTATGCCCCTGGTCATGGGATTGCGGCTGCTGGGAATGCCGGGGCAGAGTCGGGTCTATGGCCCCGATCTGATGCTGGCCTGGTGCGATCGCGCCGCCCGCCTCGGCTGGCCCATCTACCTCTATGGCGGCACCGACGCCATGCTGGCAAAAATGGTGGTTCATCTCAAGACCCAGATCCCTGGACTGCCTATTGCGGGCACCTACGCGCCGCCTTTCCGCTCCCTCTCGGTGGCCGAAGCCAAAGCCGATGTCGATCGCATCAACCAGTCGGGGGCGCGAGTGGTGTTTGTCGGCCTGGGCTGCCCCAAACAAGAACAATGGATGCACCGCCATCAGGGCCAGGTACATGCCGTCATGATCGGGGTAGGGGCGGCCTTTAGCTTCTTGAGCGGCGACGTGGCCCAGGCCCCCCGCTGGATGATGGCGTTTGGGCTGGAATGGCTCTATCGACTGGGCCAGGAACCCGGTCGCCTGTGGCAGCGCTACCTGGTAAATAACCCGATGTTTATATTGCTGTTTGGGGCGCAGGTAGCTAAGCATCAGGTTTTGACCCGGTTCCGGTCTCGCCCTATAAACAAACCTCTGTCGTGATAGATCCTCAGCACAATTGCGGAATACTAAGGCCAATGCTGTCCCCATGCGTCTGCCCCCTGCTATGGATTGTCACCGTGCCGTACCCGCTGTGATGCACCAGCGGTCCCGCCATCGCCAAGATATTCGTGCCCCCCGGCGGCTGCGATCGCAGCTGCGTGATGCCCTCACCGGGCCGGGGCGGCAGGGGTTGGCGTTACTGGCAGCCGATAGTCTGGCCCTGGGGCTGTCGTGGCACATTGCGCGATCGCTGAACCAGTTTTTCTCCCCAATTCCGGCCCAGCTGGTGTGGTGGACCTGGCTGGGGCTACCCAGCCCGTTCTGGGTGTTAATGGCCTGCACGGTGGTGCTGTTCGTCTACAGCGGTCTGTACGATATCGCTTCCCAGGGGCAAAAGCATCTGCGGGCGGGCAAGCTACTCAGCCTGCTCTACCTGATGGCGCTGGTGGTGATGTACTTCTACGACCCTAAACTCGACCTGCCGCGATCGCTCTTTTTCTCGGCCTGGCTGAGCGGGGTGGCGCTGGTAGTAGGGCTGCGGCTCATAGTGACGCTGTTGCTGCGCCCCTTAACCCAGGCCCAAGGGCTCACCGCCGTATTTCTGATTGCCCCCGCCCCTCGGCTCAAGCGCCTGGCCGATGTGTTATCCCAGCGGGCCAATGTGCCGGTGATTGGCGCGGCGCTGGCTACCACCGCCAATTCGCCCACTACCTACCAGGCCATCCTGGCCTCCGGCGCCACCCTGGTGCTGGCCGAGAGCATTCCCTCGGCAGATTTGGCCTCAGAGCTCTACTGGAAGCTGCGCCGGGCCGGCATTGCCATGCAACTATTGCCCACCAGCCGCGACATGCTCTACCGGCGCGGCACCCCCGAAACCGTGGCGGGTCTGCCCACCCTCCGCCTCGATGCACCGCTCATGGGTGGCTGGGACTACCGCCTCAAGCGCTGGCTCGACTATCTAGGATCTGGGCTGGGACTCCTCTTTTTAGCTCCAGTGCTGCTGGGCATTGCCCTGGCCATTCGCCTTGACTCCACCGGGCCAATTTTCTTTCGCCAGGAGCGGGTAGGGTTGCACGGCAAACCCTTTCACGTGTGGAAGTTTCGCACGATGGTGGTCGATGCCCCCCAGCTCCAGACCCTGCTAGAGCGGCAAAATGAATCGGCAGACGGGGTGCTCTTCAAGGTCAAGCACGACCCCCGCATTACCCGAGTAGGCCGCCTGCTGCGCCGCACCAGCCTGGATGAGCTGCCCCAGCTGTTGAACGTGCTCTGTGGCCAGATGAGTCTGGTCGGCCCTCGCCCGCTGCCCGTGCGCGATGTGGCCAAATTCGATGGCTGGCACAACATTCGCCACCAGGTGCTCCCGGGGGTGACCGGGCTGTGGCAGATATCGGGCCGGTCTGACATCGACACCTTCGACGATGTGGCCCGCCTCGACCTGCACTACATCGACAACTGGTCACTCAATCTCGATTTAGAAATTCTTGCTGCCACGCTGGGCATTGTGCTCTGGGGCAAGGGGGCCTATTGACTGCTGAGAATGCTCAGCCCTTGGCAGAAAACGCTGTCAACGGTCGAGCCGCCAGCTGGAGGAGTCGGTGGGCCAGCTTACCCGTGCTGGCGGGCGGGCTAGTGCTGGCTAGCTTTAGCTGGCTGCCGCTCAGCTACTACCGCATGGTGGGCTGGGCCTGGATTTTGCTCTGGCAGCTGGGTGGGTTGGCCCTGGCCCTGGGGCTGTGGCGACGGCTGCGGCAGGGGCAACCGAGCCATGCCCTGGGTTACGGGTTAGATCGAGTAATACTGGCGTTGGGGCTAGGACTGGGGCTGGCAGCGGTGGTCTCGCCCTTCCCCCGAGTGGCGCTGTGGAATGTCAGCCTGGTGGCGATTTACGTAGTGGCCTTGTACTTCTATCGCAATGTGGTCGATCGCGGCTGGCTGAGCCGCCTACGGCTGTGGTATGGGCTCGTGGCGATCGCGATCGCCACCGCTGGGGTCAGCCTAGCCCTGTGGCGACCGGCCCCTGGAATGTGGGCCACCGACAATTTTTTAACCGCCCTGCGGAACCATCAGCCCCTGGGTCACCACAATTTTGTCGGTGGCTATTTTGCCCTCGTGCTGCCCCTGGCGGTGGCGGCAGCGGTGGCCAGTCGAGGCTGGCAGCGGTGGCTGGCCGCCACGGGCAGTGGCTTAATCTTGGTGGCGCTTTACCTCAGTGGTTCGCGGGGAGCCGCCCTGGGAACCGTGGTCTGGCTGCTGATCGCCTGGCTGATCCGATGGGGGCGATTGGAGGCATCCCAGCGGTGGCGCTGGGGCTTGACGGGGTTGGCAGGGGCGGTGGCCCTGGGGCTGGGGCTGGCCAGCAACCCGCGCATTCGCACCTGGTTTAGCGCGGGCAGCCTCAGCGATGGCCCCACCCTCGATCGCTGGTTTATGCTGCGTCTGGGGGGCAACATTCTGCGCGATCGCCCCTGGTTGGGCGTTGGCTCTGGGGTCATGGGGCGGGTCTCCAACCTCTATCGTCCGCTTGAGACTGGGGGAGGCCTCGACCACATTCAGCAACTCCACAACACCCCCGCCCAGCTGGCCGGGGAACTGGGCCTGGTTGGTCTGGCCATCGTGCTGGCGGGCCTAGTGGTGTTGGGTCGTCTGGGGTGGCGGCTGTGGCGGCAGCCCCTGAGTTCTCCTGATCGGGCGCTATTGGGGGGTATAGGCGGTAGCCTATTGGCCTACGGGGTGGCCAGCCTGACCGACTACCAGCTGGAGAATATTCCGATTGCGGGCGTGCTCTTAGGGTTGATTGTGCTGCTGTTGGCCCTGGGCCAGGCCTACCTACCTGATTCAGGGGTGCTGGCAGGCAACGCCATGCGGCAAGCTGCTTTGGGGCTGGCCCTGGGGCTGGGGCTGCTGGTGCCGCTGTGGCTGCCCTTTACCCTCACCGTGGCCTTGGATGCCGCCGCCGATGAAGCCTTTTACAGTCAACAGATCAACCTGGCCGATACCCGCTGGTATCAGGCCTACCGCCTCAGCCCGTGGGATCCGACGGCTCCGGCTGTGGCCAGTGAGGCGCTGTGGGGCCTGAACCAGGTACTCGGTGCCTCTGAGGCCCAAGCCAATGTGCGATCGCTCATGGTCGACTATGCCCAGCAGGCCCAACAGGCGGCCCCCAACGACGGCTGGTTTAACCACAACCTGGCGGTGCTCCATCAAATTGACGCACCGGCTACGGCTCTCCCCTACGCGGCCCAGGCCGTGCAGTTAATGCCCCGCCACAAACACTACGGCTACTGGCTGCTGGGCGACCTGCTGTTGCGGCAGGGAGACAACCAGGGTGCGATCGCGGCGTTTACCCTAGAGGCATTGGTCAACCCTGCGGCGCTCACCTATCCCCAGTGGCAGCAGAGCCCTTACCAAGGCATATATGCAGCGGTGGCGCAGGCCACCCTGGTCGAGTACGACGCTTTGCTGGCTGAGGTCTCGCCTGACAGCCCTGGCTTCAGCACCCTCTACGAAACCCGTGCCCTGCTGGCCTGGTGGACGGCCCAGCCTGAAGTAGAAGTAGACCCTGACCGGCTCCGGCCCGTGGTCTTGGGCTTGCTGCTGGCTGACAGTGACCCTGCGGCTGCCCTGGCGGCAGTAGAACACGACCTCAGTCTGGGGCGGCAGACCCCCGAGCTCGATCTCCTCGCCGCTTGGCTCGACCCCGAAGGCCATCCGTTCTCCCCGGCTGAGGCCCCCGATGCTGAGGCTGAGCTAGAGACTCGATTGATCGAAGACAGCCTATCTGTGCGTCCCCTGCGTCAGTGGCTGACGGCGGTCATTGCCCGACCCGATCGCGGCTATCGTGGGGCCTTGGCCTTTGCCTACCGCAACTATCAGGCCAAGCAAATTACCCTCATGCTGGCTCCACAGCAGCTGCAAACCTATACCCTGGTGGCTAAGCTCAATCTGTTCCCCCCCTGGCCCCGAGAATTCTCTGCCCTCGACGATTGCATCGAGGCGTTGCGTACCAGGGCGTTGGGGCTACCCCATCCGACCCACAACGGGTTTCGCCTGACAGAACTCCCCCAGGGCTGATATTGTCTCTTTTCTGAATCTTTTTAACTGCCATGACCGAGGATGCTCTCCCTAAGCCCGAGCCCGTTGCCTCAACTGCCAGTGATGGCACCTTACTAGCCCTGCTAACGGCGGCGTTTTACACCCTATTTACCCTCCTGCCGGGCAGCAGCACCCTAATGGTGTCGTGGCCCTGGGTATTTTTGTGGCAGGTGGGCCTAACTTTGCCCCCACTGTGGCTGGGTTGGCAGCTGTGGCACCGACCAGGTCAGCGTTTGGGCCACGGGTTTGACTGGGTGGCGGTGCTGGCGGTGTTGGGATTAGTGGCTGCTACGGTGGGGGCTGAGTTTCCGGCCCAGGCGCGATGGTACGGGTGGGCCGCCATGGGGGCGATCGCCCTGGTCTATGCTCTTAGCGGCTGGCTTCGAGATGTGGGGCGGGCTCGGACGCTGTTGCGGTTCCAGGGATATCTGACCCTGGCCTTTATCCTGCTTAGCCTGGTGCTGTGGTTCACCCAAATCTATTTGCCAGAGCTGGCCCGCCTTCAAACCCTCCAGGGCTATGGCGTCAATCAGGCCTTTAACTTTGGGCTCACCAGCCTGCGTAACTGGCAGCCCATTGGCCACCAAAACTATGTGGCTGGCTACCTGGTGTTGGTTTTGCCCTTGCTGGCGGCCCTGGCCTGGGCAGATAAGGGTTGGCAGCGCGGCCTTTGGGGGATAGGGGTGGTCTTGGGCCTGCTCAATCTCTATACCACCAGTTCTCGCGGCGGCTGGCTAGCGCTGATGATTACGGGGCTGTTGGCTGTCGGTGTCGGGCTGGTTTATGCTCGTCTACCCCGCCGGACAACCCTGGTGATCGCTGGCATTGCCCTGGGTCTTTTGGTTGTGGGGGCGGTGGTCAACCGGCGATTGTGGCAATTGTTGGGCAGTCTGGCCACGGGCAATTTTGCCGGTGGCGAACTGTCGTATCGAGTGGTTACCAATGTCACGGGCTGGCGCATGGGGCGCAGCCATCCCTTCACGGGCATTGGCCCGGGGGGCGTGCCCCTGGCCTATCAGCAGTACCGCCCTACCTGGGCCGGGCGGGATGCCGAACTTCAATTTCAGCTGCACAGCACTCCGGCTCAGCTCTGGGGTGAGCTCGGTATTTGGGGTATTCTCGTGCCTTTGGCCCTGGTTCTAGTCCTGGGATGGCTGGTGCTGCGGTGGCTGCGATCGGGCGCGCAGACCACTCCCAGTGACCTGCCGCCGGTCTTGGTCTGGGGCCTGTTGGCGGGATTGTTTGCCTTTGGTCTGATCGGTCTGACCGATTATCAGCTCGATATTCCGGCGATCGCAGCTACCCTGGCCCTTTACCTTGCTGTGCTGGCCCGTACCTTCACCCCGGCTAGTGACCTAGCAGAGAGGCCTGCATCACCGCGCCGTCATCGGCTGTGGGCTGGTCTCTGCCTGGGGTTGATCCTGGCCATGACCCTTTGGCTAGTGCCTGCCCATCGGGCCTGGGGGACGGCTAGTGGCGGTTTCTGGGCACTCACAGACGAGCCTCCCGACATCAATCGCTTTGCCACCGAGCTCGGGCAGGCCCATGCTCTGGCCCCCTGGGAACCCTACTATCCCTACCAACTGGGCTATAACCTGGGCGATTTTGCCCTGCAAGTGGGTGATGATCCACCGCTGCGGCAGGCGTTGTTGACGGATGCGATCGCCTGGTTTGAGACGGGCAACCAGATCGTGCCGTACCAGGAATTTGGTCAGAGCAACCTGGGCTGGCTCCAGATCGAAAATGGCCAACCCGATCAAGCCAGGGCCGCTTTCATTCAGGCGACTGCCCTGGTGCCCGCCAAAATGGGCGTTTTCTTTGGCCTGGGCGTAGCCTGCCTGCAAACCAACAATCTCGACTGCGCCACCGAAGCCCTGGCCCTCGAAGTGATTCGCCATCCCACCCTGTTGACCAGCCCATTGCTGCAAACAGGGTCTTTGGCTGGCGTCTATGCGGCGGTGCTCGATCGCCTGGAGCAGCGCTATGGCGAATTAATTGAGCAAGCGGAGGACTCCAGCCTGGCCTCGTTTCTCCACCGGGCCAGGGGTAGCCTGCGCTGGTGGCGCGGCGATTGGGCAGCAGCGGCCCAAGACTGGCAAACCGACGGCACCGAGATGCATCAGGCCATGCTAGACCTGGCCACAGGTAGCACCGTTGAGGTTGAATCGTGGCCTGAGACCCCAACTAAGTACGCGATTTTGGCCTGGCAAACCCCTGACCAGCGCCAGGCTTTGCTGGCAAAGGCCTGGGTGACCCAGCCCGCCGACATCGATGACCTGACTCAGGCGTTGCCCCCGCCCCAGGTAATCGCTAATCTGGAGGCCAGCATGACTGCCGCCAAAGACTTTGTCGACTGGCTACAACGCACCGCCCCGACCTGGCAACCGCGCAGCCAGCGACTGGGGTTTGGAGTGCTCAGTCGCCATATCGATGGCCCCAATCCGTCAGATTTTCTGCCTCGGGTAGAAAATATCCCGATCGTGAAGTTCTTTGAGCCCCTCTACCCCTCGCCTATTTTCTTTCCTGCCCTCGATCAGGCGTTGGCCCCCTATCAAGCCAGGCTCCAGGGTTAGGGGCGAAATAGGCGCTGGAGCTGCCGCCAGGGGCGCGATCGCGGTGGCCCCACCAGTGCCCCATGGCGAGGACTGAACAAAAATGCCAGGGCAAACAGCGCCGACACCACCAGCACGATGGCGGGGCCAGAGGGCAGGTTGATGTAATAGCTCAAATACATGCCGCTGACGCTGGAGATGACGCCGATCGCCGCGCCCAACCCCATCACCTGGTGCAGACGGGGCACCAGCAGGTAGGCCGTAGCCCCGGGTGTAATCAGCAGCGACAGCACCAAAATCACCCCCACGACCTTCATACTGGCAACGACAGTCAGGGCAATCAGCACCATGAGCCCGGCATTGAGCAGGCCGGTGGGTAAACCGCTGGCCTGGGCACCAAGAGGGTCAAAGCTGTAGAACAGCAGCTCTTTATAGAGCAGGGCCACGGTCACCAGCACAAGGGCAGCAATCATGGCCGTATCGCGCACCTCGGTACTGGTCACCCCCAGGATGTTGCCAAACAAAAAGTGGTTGAGGTCGATTTTGTTGTCTTTTTGAATGGTGGTAATCAGAGTAATCCCCAGGGCAAAAAAGGCCGAAAATACAATGCCCATGGCGGCGTCTTCTTTAATCGGCGATCGCGTATGAATCCAGCCAATGATCACCGTGCTCAGCACCCCGGCGATAAAGGCCCCAACAAAAATATTGACGCCCAGCAAAAACGCGATCGCCAGCCCTGGCAGCACCGAGTGGCTAATGGCATCGCCCAGCAGGGCTAGACGCTGCACCATCAGGTAGCTCCCCACCACTGAGCAAATAATGCCCACCATCACCGCCACCGCTAGGGAGCGCTGCATAAAGGCGTACTGCAACGGCTCAAAAAACCAGTCGAGCATGGCCAGCTCAAGCGACATGGCCAAAAAAGCCCACCTGGCCACCGTAGGCGCGGGTCATATGGTCGCGGGTTAGCACCCACTCACGGGGGCCAGCGGCAATTAGTTCTTTATTCAGCAGAATTAACTGGTCAAAGTTGGTAATCGACTCCCCCAGGTCATGGTTAACCACCATCACGGTCTTACCCGCCGTTGCCAGTTCTCGAAAAATTCTAAACAGCACGGTTTCAGTTTTTTGATCGACCCCCACAAAGGGCTCGTCAAAGCAAAAAATGTCGGCCTCTTGGGCCAGGGCCAGGGCCAAAAACACCCGCTGCTGCTGTCCACCAGAGAGGGCACCAATGGGGCGATCGCGAAAGTCTGCCATATCCACTCGCTCCAGCGAGGCCTGGGCCACCTGACGACTGGTGGCCGAAAAGCGGTTAAACCAGCCCGTTTTTTTCACCCGGCCCATCATCACCACGTCCCAGACCGTAGCGGGGAAGGTCCAGTCAATCTGCGATCGCTGGGGCACGTAGGCCACCCGATTGAGCTGGTGAGAGAGTTCCTCGTTGCCGTAGGTCACCCGTCCGGTCACCACCGGCATCAACCCGAGCATGGCTTTGACCAGGGTGCTTTTGCCCGCACCATTGGGGCCAAAGATGCCGACCAGCTTACCCGGTCGTACCGAGAGGTTGATATTTCGCAGCGCCTGCACCTCTCGATAGTTGACGGTCAGGTGGTCGATGATTATGCCGGGGGCCATAGTCATAGCAAGATCTCCAACACGGGCATGGTCTGGACGAACCCCAGGCGGGCTGTCTTCAAAAATGAAACGATTATGAAATGTATTGTATCGTGAAAATGAAACGATTATGAAATGTAGTCTATGGCACGAATCAATTTGTCTGGCGACCGTCGAGTGGCTAGAGAGGTGCCTCTCGCTGCCCCAGGCCGATCCTTCAAGGCGAAGGCAGTTGGAGGGTGGGGGGCGATATTAGTGCTGCTGACGACGGGGTTGGGGCTGGTCTCCTGCGACTCCAGCGAGGTAGACAACTCCGTCGCCAACCCGGCAGATAACTCGCGTCCCAGGGTCGTGGCCACCAGTACCTTGATTGCCGACTGGGTCGCTCAAGTCGGCGGCGACCAGGTCGAAATCACCGGCATCTTGCAGCCCGGCGCTGATCCCCACGTCTATGAACCGGTGCCTGCCGATAGCATTGCGTTTGAAAAGGCCGATCTGATTCTCTACAGCGGCTACAACCTAGAGCCCAACCTGATTCGGCTGCTCAACGCGGCTGGGGTGAATGCGCGTCGCGTCGCGGTTGGCGAAGTGGTGCCCCCGCTCGACCTCGACTACGCGGGCGGCGTGGTGCCCGACCCCCACGTGTGGGGGGATGCCAGCAATGCGGTGCCGATGGTCGAGGTCATCCGCGACGAACTCAGCGTGCTTATCCCCGCTCAGAAGACGCAATTCACCGCCAATACAGCGGCCTATATCGAAGACCTGACCCAGCTGCACAGCTGGATTGAAGCCCAAACCGCGACCATTTCGCCCCCACAGCGGCAGCTGGTGACCACCCACGATGCTTTTCAGTACTACGCTAACGCCTACGGATTAACCGTAGGCGGCACCCTGATTGGCCTCAGCACCGAGGAACAGCCCAGTGCTCAAACTGTGCAACAACTGGTTGACTCTATTCGTACCCTTGGGGTACCGACGATTTTCGCCGAAACCACGATTAACCCGCGCCTGATTACCACCGTGGCCGCAGAAGCCGGGGTGGCTCTAGCACCGACACCACTCTACTCCGACTCCGTGGGTGCACCCGGGAGTGATGGCGAGACTTATCTCAAGATGATGGTGGCCAATACCCGCGCCATTGTGGAAAACCTGGGCGGCA
Source organism: Nodosilinea sp. LEGE 07088 (assembly GCF_015207395.1). Classification (GTDB taxonomy): domain Bacteria; phylum Cyanobacteriota; class Cyanobacteriia; order Phormidesmidales; family Phormidesmidaceae; genus Nodosilinea. Next base: position 34,168 of record NZ_JADEWX010000022.1, on the reverse strand, counting down.
CTATTACAGAGCCCTCGTTCTAACGTAAAGCGCCGCCGGATTCAAAGTGTTCTAGAGCGAGGGTTGGGGCTAATCAGTAGACTGCTCGGCATCGGGGGGCAGCCCTTCTAGTACCACCAAAGACTCGATGACCTCTTTGGTGAGGGGCGCTGCAACGGTGCCGCCGTAGGAATTCTCGCCCTGGGGCTCGTCGATGATCGTCAGTACGACGTAGCGGGGAGCATTAGCCGGCAGAATGCCCACAAAGCTGGTTACTCGGCCCTGACCATAGCCGCCAGAAGCCGCCGCCTTTTGAGCGGTGCCAGTTTTGCCCCCAATGCGATAGCCAGGTAATTTGGCGGCATCACCGGTGCCAGTGGCAACCACGGCTTCCATCATAGTGAGCACCTGCTGGGTGGTCTGGGGCGAAAAGATTGCCTTCGGCTGGGGCCGAGGAGGCGTCCACACCGCCTCACCATCGGCGTTGATCATCCCCTTGACCAGGTGTGGGGTAACCAATCTGCCGCCGTTGGCCAGGGTTGCCTCCAACTGCAGCATTTTAATGGGCGATAGCGAAAAGCCCTGGCCAAAAGCTGTGGTAGCCGATTCCACGCGGCTGTTGATAAATTCCTCTCGATTTTTTATTTGGCCCGCCGCTTCAGCGGGTAAATCGATGCCGGTGGGGCGGTCTAGGGTGAGGCGCTGGAGCCAGCTAAAGTAGTCGGAGGCAGGCATTTTCTGCATAATGCGGGCCATGCCCACATTGCTGGAGTATTTCAGGACGTCAGTAATAGAGATCGGCCCTCGCCCCCCAACGCTAGCGTAGTCGTGGTTGCGAATCTTCCACTTGCCAAACTGGATCTGGCCGCTGTCGTTGACCATTTCATCGGGGGTGATGATCCCGGCCTCAAGGGCGATCGCAATATTGATCGGCTTAAAGGTAGAGCCGGGCTCATAGAGGTCGCTAATCGCCCAGCTCTTCAAATCGCTCGGCTCGGCCTCGTAATACTGGTTAGGGTCGTAGGTAGGGACACTGGCCAGGGCTAGCATGGCGCCGGTCTGCGCTTCCATGACCATCACTGTGCCGCGCTTGGCGTGGTAGCGGTCAACGACGGCCTGAAGTTCTTGCTGCGTCGCACGCTGAAGGCGGCTGTCGAGGGTGAGTTGCAGGCTGACATTGTCACTGGGCCAGTAGGCAGTGGCTGGCTCGACAGTATCGGGGGCCGCTGTCTCGGTGGTTGCTGCTGTCAAGAGACTCACGGGAGGCCCGTAGACCTCGGTATTTAAATCTGGCTCGGCGGGAGGCGGGGCCAGCGAGAGCTGATCTTGGTAGGTAATTTCTAGCCCTGCCTGGGGTTCGCCGTCAAAATTGACAAAGCCCACCACCGGGGCAAATAACTGCTGTTGAGGGTAAAAGCGCTGCTGATGGGGTTGGAGCTCAAGACCATTCAGCCGTAGGGCGCGAATGCGATCGACGGTTGCCTCGGGTAGACCATCGACTACGCGAATGCCCGTGGGGCTCTGGCCCAAATGGTCTAACAGCTCTGTAATCGGCTGATTGAGGAGCGGGGCCAGGGCCGTTGCCACATCTTGAATCGGGGTATCAAATAGCTGAGGATGGGCGTAGAGGGTATAGACAACCTGATCAATGGCCAAGACATTGCCCTGGCGATCGACTATCGAGTGGCGCATCTGTCGCTGCACTGGAGCCAACAAGTACTGCTGCTGAGCGCGATTGGCCAGATTGTCTCCCTGGATCAGCTGCAGCCAGGTAAGTCGCCCAGCCATCACAACGATCGCAAGGATGAGGACACCCCAAACTAACAACAGTCGCCGTTGATTAGCTGCTGGGTTAAAGGAAACAACAACCGGCGATCGAGTCCGCTGGCGACGGCGACGGCGACGGCGGTCAGAATAGGCAGAACTAGCCATAGGTAGCAGGGCGGCAGAGAAGCAGAGCGGCGAGAAACGGTTGGGCTAGTGCCTTAGTACCCCATCGGTACATCCACTTTGGGTAGCCTCAGGTGACCCGGTGAAGCCTTAGGTGTCTGGCTAGGCTGAGCGGCGGTTCGATCAGTCGGCTGCAAAAAAATCACGTTACCTGGTTGCGGGGGCTGAAACCTAAAATTACTGTCTTCGGCTTGCTTTGCCAAATGGTTTTTAAGCACTTCGTTAGCGGCTGCAATTTGCTGCTCACTCCGTTGTAAGCGGTTAAGCTGCTGGTTGGCTTGACTTAGCTGACGGTTAAGGTAAACCGAGGTGCCATAGCTGATTAGGGTAAGGGCTACCACCGCTGCGGCCAAAACCGATGACACCAGATGCAGTTTCGATAAGACCTGTACGGCTGGGCCAGGAACTGCCGTTGGCAGTATAACCGGAGCCGCGACTTTGGGGCTGCTCTCTACGGCAATAGCCGTAGAGCCATCGGATAGAGCTACAGCAGCATGAGCCGCTGCTGATCTACGCCGGGACGGCACAGGACGAGGGACATAGGATTTCAGCGCAGCAGACATAGATGCCCCATATCAGTAATGAAACTGAGGTTAGGATACTGCATCCTGAAAAATTTGGGCCAGTAGCCCGCTAAAACTCATCCCCGATTTGGCTGCTATAGCTTAGTGCCACATTCCGAGCAAAAATTGCTGGTGGCGACGTTATGGTGCCCACAACTGACACAGGGAGCAGTGCCTACGCTAGTGCCGGTGCCATGTACTTCAGGTAGCCCCAACATTTGGTGGTTACCTTTGCCAGGTGCCACCATGGGGTAACAGTTTTCGTCGCGGCGCACGTGCACATCCATTAGCACTGGGCCATTGTGGGCCAGCATCGCGGCTACGGCGTTGCTGAGCTGAGTGCGATCGCGCACCACAATTCCCTTAATGCCGTAGGCCTGAGCCAACAACTCAAAGTCGGGCATACCGATCTCCATATTGGAGGACGAGTAGCGCTCCCCGTGGAAGGCCTGCTGCCACTGGCGTACCATGCCCTGCCAGCCGTTGTTGATAATCACTGTTTTAACGGGGATATCGTACTGGGCTAGGGTGCCTAGTTCCTGCAGGTTCATTTGAAAGCTGGCATCGCCGCTGATGCAAATCACGGTTTCGTTGGGCAGTGCCACCTGCACGCCCATGGCGGCGGGCATGCCAAAGCCCATGGTGCCCAGACCGGCACTCGATATCCAGCGTCGGGGGCCATTCTTTAAGAACTGAGCTGACCACATCTGGTGTTGGCCGACGTCAGTGGTGAAATAGGCTTGAGGGGCTTGGGTAGCGAGCTCGTGAATCACCTCCTGGGGGGCCAACACATCGGGGTAGCTCGGCACCACCAGAGGGTAATCGCGTTTCCAGCGATCGATGCGATCGCGCCAGGCCAAGGTTTGATGGGGCGGCGGCAGCTGCTTTTCGTCCTTCAGGCGACCGAGTAAAGTGGTCAGTACCTGCTTTACATCGCCAACAATCGGCACCTGAGGAGCGCGGTTTTTACCCACTTCAGCCGGGTCAATATCGACGTGAATGACTTGGGCGCGAGAGGCAAACTCGTCCAGCTTGCCCGTCACGCGGTCATCAAAGCGGGCCCCTACGGCAATTAGCAGATCGCACTCGCTGACGGCAAAGTTAGCGTAGGCGGTGCCATGCATACCCAACATGCCCAGGGCCAGGGGATGGTGTTCGTCAAAACAGCCCTTGCCCATGAGCGTAGTTGTCACCGGAATCTGAAAGTATTCGGCTAGCTGCAACACTTCCGGGTGGGCTCCGGCCGTAATCGCACCACCACCCACGTACAGCAGGGGGCGCTCGCTCTGACGCAGCAGGCGCAGCGCATGATTAATCTGGCGGGGATTGCCCTTAATCGTCGGCTTGTAGCCCGGCAAATTGACCTGTCCAGGCTCTACCGGCACATAGTCAAACTCTTGCAGACCAATATCTTTGGGAATGTCAATCAGTACCGGCCCCGGACGCCCGGTTTGGGCGATGTAAAAAGCCTCTGCCACCATGCGGGGAATTTGGTCGGGGTTACGCGCGACGTAGGAATGCTTGACCAGGGGCAGCGTAATGCCAAAGATGTCGGTTTCTTGAAAAGCGTCACTGCCAATGGCATGGCTAGGCACTTGTCCGGTGATCACAACCATGGGCACCGAGTCCATTTGGGCGGTGGCAATGCCGGTCACCAGGTTGGTAGCCCCAGGGCCAGAGGTGCCGAAGCAAACCCCAACCTTACCCGTGGCCCGAGCGTAGCCATCAGCCGCGTGGGCTGCCCCTTGCTCATGGCGCACTAATATGTGGCTAATGCCACCCGCTGCCTCAGCCCGGTATAGCTCATCATAGATGGGCAAAATGGCCCCGCCGGGGTAGCCAAAGATGTGCTCCACCCCGTGGCGTCTGAGGCTATCAATTAGAGCAAAGGCACCGGAAGCACGGCGCACAAGAACACTATTGGGAGCAGCAACGGGAGTTGTCATAGCGGCGGGTGCTTGAGTTGGGCTAGGGCTAGGGTGCATTGCTTAAGAAGAAAACAAAAATTTAGAGCATTTTCTCCCTCAGGCCACACGAACGGTGATTGAACTCACCGCCGCTGCTTTACAGGAATGATGTCAGTCAATGCTGTTACATGAAGAACATTTCTCCCCATATTAGCAGTAGAGGCCCAGGTCTTTGTGGCTGTCGCGCTTGCGATTAGCGCTGTGGTTATGAGCTGTTGATATTAGGATTTGGCTAGCCCGAGATAAGCGCGCGATCGCTGACAGAGAAAATCAGCGGCGGTTATCTGCTCTTCAGGTCTTTTGGTTGTGGCTATGTGCCCGGTTACCGACTGGGGATGTCGCCACAGATCTAAATGGGGCACAGCTGGCTCGGCATAGAAATCTTCATCCCCACATCCTAGCCAGCCCGAGGTGTCGTGGGTAAAGCGATCGTGGCTGAGGCGATGGACGATCACGTCTGGATCGCGGGGTACCCCCCAGCCGTCCACCATAAACAGCGCCAACACTGGCCCACGATACCGCTGCCAGTGGGTTGCCAGGGTCGCAGCGCCTACACATCCGGCGCTAAAGGCCCAAATGATTAACCCCAGCGGTTCTACGCCAGCCAACGAGGCATTTGATAGAGCGGCTTCGAGGTCTTGGCGCAGGGCAAAGGCCGAAAGCACCTGTAGGGAAGCGGGCATCACTATCCTAGGACTGGCGCTCAGCACGTCATCCGCAGCAATAAGGCTACAGATTTGATCGGTGTAACGAGGTGAGTGCATACCACCACACACCAACAAAACAGCCTGGTTCACTAGCCGCCTCCCCCCGCTCGCGGTTAGAGCATTGACTACTCTAGCCGCCTAGATTTACCTCGCTAGCTTACACAACGCAACAGTTAGGAGACCGTCACTTTAATTAGAAACAACAAGGTTTGAGAAATGCTTCACTTTGCGTAGTTTTTGCGGACATCCACAGGAGAAAAATAATTTCTTTCTAAAACTTAGGTAGGGCAGTCATTATTATCGCGCTTATATAGGGATATCTGGATTGGTTGAGCTGAGTCTTTTTTTACATCTATTTAGATGTGTCTTGACAGCTCGACCCCTGAGGGTCTCGGTGAGTAATCTTCGAGTTGATCTGGCGATAGCCTTTAAAGGCTGAGTTTCTATCAATCATGTCGCTTGTCGCTATTTAATTTCTGTTTAGCCTGATCCCTGACTATTTCAATCCATAATATCCTCGATTGTCGCCCTATATTCCTGGAGGTAAACTCAAATGACCCAAGCAATTGTCAACTTAACCTTGCCAACCGTAACCGATAAGATTGACGACATTTTGGCAGCTTATCCTCTCTATGAATACCGCCAGATTTTTGCGGTTCCTGAGCTGCGGCAAAAGCTCACAGCCTACGTGCTGGCCCGCCTGCCGGTGGTCTACGTCACGATGGATAGCGGTGAGGCTGGCGGCCTGAAGTCACCTGGGCATTGTTACTCTTCTGAGCAGCACGATCAGATTAACCAACTCATTCACCAAGGCATTGATGCTCTGCTGGGGCGGCCTGAGATTTGGCGGCATAGCTCTGGCCCTCATTTGGACGAAGCTGAGGCCATTCCGTCCAGCTGGTTTGGTTAGGGACCGGGTTTTCGTTCGGTTCTACCCATAGCCCAATCCGCGCTAAGGCATTAGTCTCGTAATAGACCTTGGGCTGCTTTTATCGGCAACCCGCTGGCTGTGACTTGAATCCGACAGCTAGCTTATTGCAGAGACAGGTGTCGTCTTGGTGCAACAGTTTCGTCCTCTTAGTCAATTGCTTAGCGAGTACCAGACGTCGTTTAACTCCAGGGTTGACGACGTTCAATGGGCGTATGGAGCCGCTCAAACGTTTGCGGAACAGAGCCCTGGTTTTTGGCCGCAGGCCCAGGTACAAGCGGAGCAAGAATGGTTGGGTGGTTTGGCAGCGTTGATTAGATTGTTGCTAGAGCTGCCCACAGAACCCCTTGAGTCAGCTCACGCTACGGGCGCAACTATTCCTCTGATGGGAGGAGTACTGTCGGGGCCGTTTCCGGTGCTACCCGATCGCCTGATGGGACAGCGGTTAATTCACTGGTTGCTAGTACCTGAGCAGCTAGAACAAATTCTCTTAGTCACCCAGCCTCTATTGCCAGGGCAGGGTCGCGGTGCGATCGATGCCCCCGCTTGCAACTTGCAGATGGTGCCGCTGGCTAGCGACGACCCGCTAGTAGGTGAGCGTTTTAGTCTGCTACTGACCAATCATTTCAGTCTGCTATTGGTCTTGGGGCACAGTGCCCAGGGTCTGCCTCAGTTTCACTTTTCGTTTGATCCAGATGTAGTCTGGCAGGGTTGGCAGCAACTGCGCGATCGCGTAGCGGCGACCCGGCCTCCCCTGTTGACCGGCCTTGATCGCTTAATTGATCAGTTTCCCCCAGTAGCCCCCGACTATCGTCTGGTGACCCGCTATGGCCATCTGTTGCTGACTCAATTGCGCCAGCGAACTTCTGCCGATCGGGGCCTTGAGCCCCCAGCCCCGTCACCGCCGCTATCACTACCCGCTCGCCCTAGGCTGGAAGCATTTCAGACCGAGCCAACCCCTCATCTTGAGTCGGTATTCAGCCCGGCTGCCGCCGGCATACCCGAGCCAGAATCAGCTCCAGAGAACAGCGCCGATACTGAGCTGCTCAAGGCGATGGCCCATGAAATCCGCACGCCGCTGACGACGATTCGCACCCTGACGCGATCGCTGCTCAAGCGCCCAGACATTAGCGATGAGGTCACTAAACGACTGCGCCTGATCGATCGCGAATGCACCCAGCAGATCGATCGCTTTAGCCTAATTTTCCGCGCCGTGGAACTGGAGACCGATCGTGTGCCTAGGCCGCGATCGCCCCTATCGGCCATTTCCCTAAACCAAATCTTTGACGACGCCATTCCCCGTTGGCAGCAGCAGGCCAGCCGTCGCAACCTGAGCTTAACGGTGAACGTGCCCCCTTGTTTGCCGATGGTGAACAGCGATCCAGCGATGCTGACCCAGGTGCTGACGGGGCTGATCGATCGCTTTACCCATAGCCTGCCGCCCTATAGCCATATCGAGCTGGCGGTGACCTTAGCTGGGCACCAGCTCAAGCTTCAGTTTCAGTCGCAGCCCCCTGAGGGCAGTGAAGCCCAGCTCAAGGATGATCCCCTGGCATCGCCATTTAAGGCGCTGGGGCAGCTGCTGATGTTTCAGCCCGAGACCGGCGGCCTCAGCCTGAACCTCAACGCGACTAAAAACCTATTCCAGGCATTGGGGGGCAAGCTGATCGTGCGTCAGCGCCCCCAGGCGGGTGAAGTGTTGACCGTATTTTTGCCCCTAGAACCCAAAACCCTCTAGAGCTAGCCTATTTTCAGGACAAATCCTGCCTGAATATCCCCGGTTCGTAGGGGCATAGCATGCTATGCCCCTACGAGGCTCCTGATTATGAATCGGGGTTTCCTAAATCGGATCTCGTATAATCCCTGGGGGCTAGAAGCAGGCTGGGTAAAGCAAGCAAAGAGGAGCTCTAGCGGCAAGCATCCGTAGTTTCCCCGAGAGATCGGCTGATCTCAGGGGGATAAAGCGGCTAAGCCCTAGGGGTTTTTCGCTAAATGACAAATTTTGAGGCTCAAACACCTCGATTTTTGTGGTTTCCCTGGGCAAGCTCAGGCAAAGCTTTTACATCACCTACGACTGTTTCAATTGGCACGTCCTGCCGTGGACGTGGTGATTTTAGGTGCCCCATCCCCCAGGAGACTGCCATGCTCAAAAATTTTTGGTACGCCGTCGAATTTAGCGCTGCCATTGCCGACGCGCCCAAGCCTGTCAGGCTCATGGGTGAAGACTATGTGCTGTATCGGGGGGGGGATGGCCAGGTGGTGGCGATGCGCGATCGCTGCATTCACCGTGGGGCCTCCCTGTCAGGGGGCTGGGTTGAGGGCAACTGCATCCGCTGCCCCTACCATGGCTGGCGCTACGAGGCCGATGGCACCTGTGTTCACATTCCTGCCGACCAGGCAGGCACCCCGATTCCCAAGCGGGCTCGTATTGACGCGTTGCCCGTAGCAGAGCACTACGGCATGGTGTGGCTATTTGTCGGCGATTTGCCCGCCGACCAGCGGCCTCCCATTCCGGCCCTGCCCGAGTACGGTGACCCCGCCTGGCGCGCCATCACCGGCGAATACACCTGGAACGCCCACTACACCCGCGTGGTGGAAAGTGGTCTGGATAGCTCCCATGCGCCCTTTGTGCATTCGGTTTTCTTTAATCTGCGCGACGATGCCGAGGTGCCGCCCTACGAGGTGCAGGTGGATGACTGGAGCGCGACGGCTCGCACGATCTCGAAGCCCCCGAAGCGAGCAGGTCTGCTGAAACTGATTGTGAAGCGCGATCGCCCCTTCTCCAGCGCCACCCTCACCGCCCACATGCCCAACATCAACCGCATCCACCTCGACTTCAACTTTCGGGGCTACCAGTACATCTACTTCGCCAGCAACATTCCGGTGGATGAAAACACCACCCTGACCAAGTGGATTGGCCTGCGCAACTTCTTACCCCAGGCCTGGGCCGACTGGAACTCGCGCAAAAACACCAACGATACCTACCTCGAAGATAAAGCCGTGATCGAAAGCCAGGTGCCCCGCGTGGTGCCGCTAACGGGTGAAATTTTGCTGGCCTCCGACAGTCTGCAACTGGCCTACCGCAAGCTGATTCGGCAATGTGTCGAGCGCGGCTGGGCGATCGGCAGTGACTACGGTGTCCCGCCTGTGGCGGAACTTGCCAATGGTAACGGTAAGGCTCCGGCGGCGATGACTGTTGGATAAATAGCTCGTCCTCGAATCCTCTGTGGGTGGGCACGGCCCACCCTACCAACGCTAAGGTGCAGCTCCCCAAACTGCGAGGCGATGCGCCCCATAACCCACTCGCCAACCCCAAGGGAAAAATGACTATGCTGGAGAATTTTTGGTACGCCGTAGAGCTCAGCCACGAGGTGGGCAAGACCCCGCAATCCCTCAGGCTACTCGGCAAAGACTACGTCCTCTACCGTGACAGCGATGGCCAAGTGGTCGCCCTCGATAACCAGTGCGCTCATCGGGGCGCTAGCCTGGCCTTGGGCTGGGTAGAGGGCAACTGTCTGCGCTGCCCCTACCACGGCTGGACCTACGAAGCCGACGGCCAGTGCAGTCACATCCCGGCCGATGCGCCGGGCACACCCATTCCCAAGCGGGCGCGGCTGCGATCCTACCCGGTGCAGGAGAAGTATGGTCTGGTGTGGATGTTCGTCGGTAGCCCAGATTTACCCGCCGACCGCCGCCCACCGATCCCGGCCTTTCCACAGTTTGAGTCGCCTGTGCGGCCCGCTACCTACAGCCGTCACGAGTTCGACGCCCACTTCACCCGCACGATGGAAAACGCCATCGATACCTCCCACGCGCTGTTTATGCACAAGGGTGCGATCGGGGCCAGCAACGCCCCCCAAAATACCGAAATTGAGGATTACGAGGTCACGGTGAGCGCCTACGAACTCGCCGCCAGCCTGCCCATCAAAGTCAATCGTCTCAACGGCGTCATGCGGTTTGTGCTGCAGCAAGATGACCCCGAAGCCCACAAGCGCTATCGGTTTGCCCTGCCCAATGTGACCTATTCGGCGGTGCAGTTTGGCCGCTACACCATCGAGAGCATCATGGTTCACATTCCGGTGGATGACGCCACCACCGTGGTCAAGTCGGTGAATATTCGCAACTTCCTCAACCAGGTGCCGGGGTTAGGGCAATGGCTCGACGGCAACACAGCCCAGGTGGGCAACCAGATCATGCAGGAAGACGATGTGGTGGTCAAAACCCAGGAGCCCCAGATTGCCCCCTACCAGGACATGCGCCAGGAACTCTTGGTCGCCTCCGACGCCACGCTGATTGCCTACCGCAAGCTGCTGAAGCAATATGCCGGATCGGCTGAACTGCCAGAAGAGGCCATAACCGCTGAGCCAGTTGTCGGCTAGGGACTTTGCATTTTTCCCAGCTTTGAAATTTCGCTCATCGGTGCGTCATCGCCTGGGGTGACGCACCCAAGCTACCCCTACGGAGCACATCCCCATGTCCATTGCTGAGTCCGTTATCCCTAACCACATTTGGGAGTGGCGTGGCCTACCGATCAACTACCAACAGATGGGGACCTCTGGCCCTGCCCTAGTGCTAATTCACGGGTTTGGAGCCAGCGTGGGCCACTGGCGTCAAAACATGCCAGCTCTAGCCCAAAACCACCGGGTATTTGCCCTAGACCTGCTGGGTTTTGGCCAATCGGCTAAGCCTGCCCCAGGCGAGCCGTTGCCCTACGACTTTGAGACCTGGGGCACCCAAGTCGCTGATTTTATGCGAGAGGTGGTTAAAGCACCTGCTTTTTTGGTGGGCAACTCCATCGGCGGGGTGGTGGCGTTGCAGGCAGCGGTGATGGCCCCAGACCAGAGTCGGGGCGTGGTTTTGATCGACTGTGCGCTGCGGCAGATCTGCGATCGCAAACTCCACACCCAGCCTCCCACGCGTCGTCTGGGCCGCCCGCTGCTCAAAAAAGTCCTGAAAAATCGGGCTTTAGTGCATTGGCTATTTGCCCAAATCGCTAAACCAGAGCGCCTTCGTACCGTCCTCCGCACCGCCTACGGCAACCCCGAAGCCGTTACGGATGAACTGGTTGAACTCCTGCTGGCTCCGGCCTACGAACCAGGGGCGGCAGATGTTTTCTGGGCGTTTATCAACAACTTTGACGGACCTCTGCCAGAGGACTTGCTGCCCCAAATCACCTGCCCAGCGCTCATTCTCTGGGGCTCCGCTGACCCCTGGGAGCCGATCGCCCTGGGTCGTGAGTTAGCCAACTTCCCTGCTGTCGAAGCATTTATTTCCCTAGAGGGTGCAGGCCACTGCCCCCAGGATGAAATCCCTGAGGTGGTTAACAACCATCTGCAAGATTGGGTAGCTCGCCACACTGTCGCTACGTCTGCTGTATCCACCCGCTGAGTAAACCTATGTCGTTAAGTCCTGCCAATGCCAAGACGCTGTCGGTGCCCCGGCTGGTGTTTGTTTTCATCACCATCTTGTTTGACAAGCTGGGGGAAAGCCTGATTTTCCCGATTTTGCCGTTTCTAGTCGAGCGATTTCGTTCCGATGCTTTCACCCTGGGGATGCTGGTGTCGAGCTATGCGATCGCCCAGTTCATCGCTATCCCAGTGATTGGGGCGCTATCTGACCGCTACGGTCGCCGCCCGGTGATGCTGGTGTGCGTGATGGGTACGGCCATCTCCTACTTTATTTTTGGGTTCGCTACCACTCTGTGGATGCTGTTCTTCTCCCGCATTTTGGATGGGGCAACCGGCGGGGTCGCCGCCACCGCCCAGGCCTACATCGCCGACATCTCGGCCCCCGAAGACCGGGCCAAAAACTTTGGCATTACCGGGGCAGCCTTTGGCCTCGGCTTTACTCTAGGGCCAGCCCTGGGCGGAGTATTGGCCAATATCAGCCTGAATCTGCCGGTGTTTGTGGCAGGTGCCGTTGCTCTGATGAACTTTGTGCTGGGCTGGTTTGTGCTAGCCGAATCCTTAGACAAAGATCAGCGCCGCCCTTTGACCCTGCGCGACCTCAACCCCATCGGCCAACTCAGTGACATTCTGCGCGATGGCCGCATTCAGGGATTGCTGATTTCGTTTTTTATCTTTAATTTTGCCTTTGCGGGCTTCAGCAGCATCTTCGTGCTGTTTTTGAACACCCGCTACGGCTGGGGACCAAGCCAGGCGGCCATGGTTTTTTGCTTCATTGGTATTGTCTCTACTTTGGTGCAAGGGGGGCTCATTCGCCAGCTCTTACCCCGCTTCGGGGAGGCCAAGCTGACTGTGGCTGGGCTAGTGCTGGTGGCCCTGGCCTTTAGCGGTGTGGTGCTCATCCCAGCTGGTAGCCCAGTGCTAGTGCCGGCTCTCTATACCACTCAGGCCATGCTGGCGCTGGGGGTAGGGCTGATCATTCCCTCGCTGCGAGGGCTCATTTCCATTCGTGTCTCCAACCAAGAGCAGGGCAAAACCCTGGGGGGCAACCAGGCGCTGCAAAGCATGGCCTCTATTCTAGGGCCGCTGTGGGCAGGCTGGATCTTTGATCGCTCGGGCATGCTGTCGCCGTTCTGGATGGGGGCGCTGTTCATGATCATGGCGGTGGGCTTTGCGCTGACCAACATGCCCCGCCGTCGTCTGTCGATGTAATCAGACTCCTCACGGTGGCCAACCAACCACAAACCCAAGATCTGCCATGACTTTGCTGTTACCCTCCCAGGATCAACAAGCTGCTGTACCGGGGATTCTCGGTGGTCTTGGCCCGATGGCCCATGTGCAGTTTGAACAGCGGCTGATTCAGCGCAGCGCCGAGCGAGGGGCGCGGTGCGATCAAGATCATCCCGTGTGGCTGCTGATCAATGGCACCACCATCCCCAACCGTACAGAGAGCTTACAGGGTACCGGGCCAGACTGTGTGCCGGGTCTGGTGCGCTACGCCCAACTGCTGGAGCGGGCCGGGGCTAACTTTTTGATCGTCACCTGCAATACCGCCCACGGGTTCTACGACCAGGTCCAGGCCCAGCTTGGTATTCCCTGGATTCATCTGATGACCTGCACGAGTCGCCACATCCACCAGACTTATCCTACGGTGCAGCGGGTGGGAGTGTTAGCTACCGATGGCACGGTGCAATGTGGACTTTACAGTCGCAGCCTGGGTCAGATGGGATTAACTCCCATGGGCTTTGAGCTGAAGTCTCCCTGGCAAGATTTGGTGATGCAGGCAATTTACCATCCCGATTGGGGAATAAAAACCACAGGGACCCAGGTATCTACCAAAGCATTGACCGTATTGGAGCAGGCGACGAACTGGCTCAAAACCCAGGGAGCAGAGGTGGTCATTGCGGGCTGTACAGAACTGTCTGTGGCCTTTGCGCAAATGCCATCATTGCCACTGCCCTGGGTGGATCCGTTAGATGTGGTGGCCGACATCACCTTGGATCTGGCCTGGGGTTACCGTTCCCTGCCGCTCTGGCAAGCTGCCTAGGAGAAAGCATGGTGCAGAAAAAAATAGTCACTCAACTCTACTATCGCTTAGGGTTTAGGGCAGGAAATGGTGCATCTCGCAACTACTGGCGAGTAGTTTGGCGGCCAGCGTGGGTGTTGTCGGTGCTCCTGGTCGTGACGTTGGGCCTTGGCGATGGCGCGATGGCGGCGGCAAAATCAGGGGCCAGCACAGCTGCTGCGATGACAGCGACCCAAGCATCAAAATCGACCCCAAATCGTCCGGCAACGGCAACCTCGCCTACGGCTGCCGGGCCAGCCATGCCGCCCGATATCGAGCGAATTTTAGAGCGCGGCAAATTGACCGTAGCGGTGCTGGGTCAAGATAACGCCCCCTTCTTTATGAATAGACAGGGCCAACTGAGTGGGCTAGATCTACAGCTGGCGCGCTCGTTGGCAGACCAATTAGGCGTCAGTTTGGAGGTGACGCGTTCGGCCCAAACCTTCAATCAAGTGGTGGATACGGTCTACGAACAAAAGGCAGACCTAGCCATCTCTAAAATTAGTCGGACGTTGAAACGGGCGCAGAAGGTGCGTTTTTCACACCCCTACCTGCGTATGCGTCAGGGACTGTTGGTGAATCGCCTCCAGGTGGCCGAACAGACCCAGGGGCGATCGATGGTTGAAACCATTCGCGACCTACGGGGGCAGGTGGGCGTGATTCAGGGTTCATCCTACGTCGGTTTCTTGAAACAGAAGTTTCCCCAGGCCACGATCGTGGAGTACCCAACCTGGGAGGCCACGGTGGAGGCCGTTGTGCAGGGCGACATTCTGGCCGCTTACCGAGATGAGCTGGAAATTAAGAAGGTGGTGCGCAATCGGCCCGATGCGGCGCTACAGTTACAGACCATTGCCCTCACCGATACCCAAGATGCGCTGGCGGTGGTGCTGCCCTGGAGTAGCACCCACCTGTTGGCCTTTGTCGATCAATATCTCGATACCTTGGCTACCCAGTACACCGTGGATACGGTGCTCGATGAGTATGCCGATTATTGGGCAGCCCAGCCTGCTCAGCAACCGTAGTTTTTAACCATCCCAGTTTTTAACCATCCCAGTTTTTAACCATCCCATTGTGGCACCCCCCATGGTTACTTCTTTGAAAGCCTATCTTCCCCGCCAAGTCTCAATCGAGGGGCTGCGTAGCCCCTGGGCGATTGTGATTGGCAGTGGTTTAGGCCTGTTAATCGGCACAACTCAGCCCCAACTAGCGGCGTGGATCGCTCCCTTTGGCAATGTCTATCTGGGCTTGCTGAAGATGTGTGTCTTGCCGATTTTGCTGTCGGCGATCGCCAACAGTATGGGGCGGTTGATGCAGAGTCACGATGCCAAGCAGTATGTGCAGCGGATTGCCGTGGTGTTTCCGCTGAGTTTGCTGGCGGTCAGCGCGATCGCAGTGGCGATCGCCGCGCTGGTTGGCCCAGGTCGCAACCTCTCTGCCGATACGCTGCAAACCCTGGGGGTGTTGGTCAACCAGTCGGGGGTTGATCTGGAAATGGCCCTCAGTGGCCCTCTCCCCGAGGTGGCTACGACCAACGTGACGGGCCTGGTCGATAGCGTGGTGCCCGACAATATTTTCGCGGCCCTCAGCCAAGAACAAACGCTGAAAGTGCTGCTATTTGCCATGATTTTTGGCGTGTCACTGGGGTTGGTCAAAGCACCCAGCACCGCGGCCCTGTTTGACACCCTCGACAGTCTTTACCGTGCCTTTAACCAGATTATCCACGGGCTGACCTATCTGCTGCCGTTTGGCCTGTGTAGCCTGCTGGCCGATCAACTGTCTCAGGTTGGGGTAGATGTGCTGTGGTCGATGGTTGACTTCGTCGTGGTTGCGATCGCCACGTTCGTGCTGATCTATCTAGTCAGCACCCTGATTATCTGGCGGCGGTCTGGCATGGGTCTTTGGCCCACCCTCGTTGCCCTCAAAGATCCCACGATTCTGGCGTTGGCTACCTCCAGCAGCCTCGCCTGCCTGCCCGCTGCGATCGGCAGCCTCAGCGAAAACCTCAAGTTCAAGCCCCAAACCACCAAGCTGGTGACTCCGTTGGCGATTACCCTCTGTCGCTTTGGTTCAGTGATCTATTTTGCCTCCGCCACCTTGTTTGTGGTGCAGCTCTATCAGCGTGATTTAGGGGCAGTGGGTTTGGGCATAGTAATTTTAGGTTCCATTCTGGCTGGCATGGCCACCTCCGGGGTGACCGGTATTCTCACGTTGACCATGCTGGGCCTGGTGTTAGACCCGCTGAAGCTGCCCCTGGAGGCTGTACTGGTTCTATTTATCGCGATCGACCCCCTGATGGATCCTTTTCGCACCTTAGGTATTGTGCATACCGGTATGGCTGCCACGGCGCTGATCGCAGAGCCAGACAACTGATGGCATCGAGACTGTAGACCATCCATGGGGGTGCAGAACCCAGGGTGAGGCCAATGCCCGCCTGCTGCGTAACCTCGCTGAGTTTTTGATCTGAACCACCTTACCCACGGTCATCATGCCCCTCCCCTTTCGCCGCCCTCAAATGCCCGGTCTCAAAGCTACCCTGGTGGGCGCTATGCTGCTGACGGTGGGCACGACGGCGGCCATTGTCTACGTGCCCTGGTCTCTGGTCTCTAAACGCAACATCGACACTATTGTTGACCAGGTCAATCAGGAGATTACCCTCGGTACCTCCCAGGAGGTAGAAAAGCTCTTCAGTAATGCAGAGTCGGCCCAGTCGCTATTAAATAGCAGCCTGGGACAGAATTTAGTTGACATGACCAACCCCCAAGATCGGGAGCTGTTTTTGCTCAGCGTCTTGCAGGCCAACCCAGACTTTACCTGGGTGCAATACGGCGAGCCCGGGGGAGACTTTTTGGGGGCCCAGCGCACTCCTGACGGACAACTCCATTTTCATCTCCGCGACTGGAATGGCGCTAGCGGCACTACCCAGACGACGGTTAGTACCTACAAGACCTCGGCTGAAGGGCTCACCCCGCTGGGGATTGAAACCTATGAAATGGATCCACCTTACTTTTCGCCCGATCGCCCCTGGTATCGCAATACGCTGGCCTCTCCTCAAAAGCGAGCCTGGACGGTCTATGTTTATCGATCTACCCAGAGCCCTGGATTGGATGCCACGACGGCCTTGATCAATCCCAAGGGAGAAATTGACGGTGTCATTGGGGTAGGCATTGAACTATCTCAGCTCTCGGAGTATTTGCAGCAGCTGAAGAGTGGTTATAGCGGAGAGGCATTTATTATCAATGCCCAGCGGGAGTTGATTGCCTCTACAGATGTGGCCGAAGCGGTGCTAACCCAGGGGCAAGATGCCGCTGACCCTCGTTTGCAGCAGCTGGCAACGGTAGACAATTCTCTCTTGCGGATCGCCAGTCAGACGCTCGTAAACCAGGGGGTTGATTTAGATGGGCTCTCGGAGCTGCGGCGTTTTGCATTCAAAGATCCCAACACTGGAGAGCGCTACCTGATTTCGTTTACCCCCCTAGAACAGCTGGACTGGGTAGTGGGTACCGTGATTCCAGAGTCGAGCTATCTGGTCGAGGTAAACCGCAACAAACGCACTCTGCTAGGGATTATCGCTGTCTTTACCGGCTTGACCGCCGGGGTTGCCGTGCTGATGGCCGATCGCCTGATCGCCCGTCCCGTGTTAGGGATTGCTCGTACAGCGGCAGACATTGAGGCAGAAAAGTTTGAGTTGGGTCAATTGGGGGCGATCGCCCGCCGTACCGACGAAATTGGCCAGCTGGCCCGCGTGTTTGACCGCATGGCGCAGCAGGTCTACAGTCGTGAGCAAAAGCTCAAGCAGCAGGTGCGCGACCTGCGCATTGAGATTGACGAAACCAAGCGCAAAAAACAGGTAAAAGAAATTGTCGAGACCGATTTCTTTCAGGATCTGACTGCCAAAGCTCAAGTCCTACGCAACCGCAGCAGTACGGTTAAAACTGCCGTCGCTGAAGCCAAAAGGCTGGATTGTTAGACAGCTGACCGTTAGAGAATTAACCGCCGTTCACAAAGGTAGTTCTCGCTGACTTTTTGGTACACCTTGGTTGCTTCAGCCTGGTGGTATCGAGCTAGCGAGTTTTGCTCTGAGGACTCGGGAGTCGCAGGCTGTGGCGGCGGCGGGTCTTCTTTTTTGTGTCTTTTGGGAACGCGAAGGTAGAGCAGCATGATTTTTCCCTGATGGATGGATGATATGGCGCGGGGAAATTTACGGCTTTAGGCCAATGGCTGCTAGCGATGGTTCAGATCGATCCGGAAGGATCATTGCTTGCAAGACACCGTCAGCTTGCTTAGCCTGGTCAAGGTCAGTGGTCTGATAAGGCCACGGTTAGCCATCAGCCGTTACCACCTCATTTCTGCAAGAGCACCGTGAGCGTCGCACCAAGTATACTACAACGTGCTACACATGATTCCAGATCGACTGGCTAAAATACTGGAATTACAGGCTGTGAACTTTGGTCAATACAGGCCCTAAGCTGAATACTGTAGTATGTTGACCAACTCGGCAAAACTCTGGTCGAGCGATCGCCCGGCGGTGTCAATAACGATAGGCTCCGTCGCCCAGGGCGCATAGTCGCGGTTGACCACATCTAGCCAGGTAGGGAGTCGCAGCCCGGCAATGTCGGAGGTTCTAGCTTCGACGCGGGCTCGGTGCTCATCCGCGTCCGAGCAGATGACCTCGATGAGTGAGTAAGTTATTCAGGCTGAGATTCGCTGCTCCAGGGGTCGTAGGTGCCGAAATTCCACAGGTAGCCCTCGGGGTCGCGGCAAGCGTAGTCGCGCCCGCCGTAGTCCTGGTCTTGGATGTCCATGACGATTTCAGCCCCGGCGGCGATCGCCCGCTGGTAGTGCTGGTCAATCTCGTCTACAACGATGTACGGGCTTTGGCAGACGGCCTCGCCCACTCGTTGAGGAGGCTGCTGCAATTGACCAAAGGCATCGTTGCGGGCCGAGCCGAGCATGATCATGCCGTTGCCAAACACGAGCTGGGCATGGGCAATGGCACCGTTCTCGCCGGGCACAACCAGGTGCCTTTCAAAGCCAAACGCCTGGCAAAGCCAATCAATCGCTTTCGCGGCATCGTTGTAGCGCAGGGTTGGAATGATGGTGGCTACGGTCTGCTTAGGGATGCTGACCATTGTTGTTACCTCTTTATGTTGCAGTTGTTTTCCTATCGATCGAATCGATACCGGTTAGGTACTGTTGCGGACTGGTTCCATAAATCTCAGGTCGCGGGGATAACCCGTTGTTCAAGTAGAGACATGAGCTGCGCTCTCCATAGCGATGGTTGACTCAGTCCAACTGGCTCGGCTGAGGCGATAAACGCGGCAGTCGTCATCGCCAAAGCGGCGGTGCTCCAAAAACTTGAATCCGAGGCGTTCGTAGAAGCGGTGAGCACGGGTGTTGCTGGCCAGAGGGTCGATCAGCACCGCCGCTACCGCCGGATCGGCAAAGCATCGCGCCAGGGCCAGTTGCATCATGGTGGTGCCGTAGCCCTGCCCCAAATCGGTCGCTTCGCCAATCCAGATGTCGATGGCGCGCAGATTGGCTGCTACGTCACCCCAGTAGTGGCTGTCTTCCAGGGCCGGATCGATGATTTGAATGCAGCCGATGGGGCGACCTGCCAGCTCAGCAATGAGTTGCTCTCGCCAGTCGGGGGTATGGCTCAGCTCTGTTTCCCATGCCCAGTCGTCGTTGGGGTCGGCGGCGATCACGTGGGGTTGCTTGTCCCAGTGGCGCAAGAGATTGACATCGGCGGTGGTGACAGCGCGCAGGGTAATGGCGTTGGGCTCGGGCATGGTTGTTACCTACGAACTCGACAATGGCGAACCGCCCCATCATTATGGTTCAATTGTACTATTTTGTTGTCAGGGGAAATGAATCTTTAGGGTTATGGTGGCAAGGGATGGGCGATCGCATCCTTCGACTCAAAGCAGATTCGAGGGCTTAGGGATGGTTGATCTGATAGTGCAATATCACCACACCACTGTCGTAGATTTTGCGATCGCTCAGGGTCAGCGCCGTCTGCGGTATTTCGCCACCGAACAGGGGAATGCCTGAGCCCATCAGGAAGGGATTGACCTTCAAGATCAGCTGATCGATCAGGCGGTTGGCAAAGAGCGTAGTGGCCAAATCGGCGCCACCGCAGAGCCAAATACCCATGCCAGATTCGTGCTTCAGGTTTTCAACCACTTCAGTCGCGTTGTCTGAAATGAGTTCAACGCTGGGGTCGGGGCTAGACGGCATGCGGCGCGAAAACAGGTACTGCCTGAGGTGTGAGTAGGGGCTGGTGACACCGTCTTTGAGCCCTATATCGTAGGTTTTACGGCCCATGAGCACGGTGTCGAAGTGGCGGTTTTCGCCCTCAACTCCCAAAGCACTGCGCAGGTGGGTGGGCACCGTCCCGGGAAAGCGACTGAACAGATCGGCAAAGTAGTCAGGGTCTTGGGAAAAGCCATCGTGGGAACCGTCGCGATGGGCGATAAACCCATCGACACTGCACGCTACGAGATAGGTTAACGGTCGCATGGGGCCTCCCTAGGGCTAGGTTGATCAGGTGTAGGACACCCTGTAGTACAACTCTACAAAATCGCGACCATAGGTCTTGGCCGACAGCAGCTGTAGCGGCGGATCGACTGGGCGCGGAAAGAGTGGGGCTCCACCACCCAGGGTAACGGAGGCTATCTGCACCACAATTTCGTCGAGCAGCCCAGCATCGTAAAACTGTCCTGCCAGGTCGCCGCCGCCGACGATCCACAGGTTTTTGTCGCCTGCTGCGATCGCCATCTCCTGGTGAATGGGCCGCACGTTGCCGCTGACAAAGCGTACGTCGGCATTGGCAAGGGTGGGCAGCTGGCGGGAGGTGAACACCCAGGCGGGCACCTGGTAGGGCCAGGGCTGCGGATCGCCGGTTGCAGGCGCAATCTGGTTGTCGTAGATCCACTGGTAAGTGGTAGATCCCATCGCGATCGCACCCACCCCAGCCAGGAACGTATCAAACGTATTGGGCTCTAGCTCGCCAAACTGAAACAGCCAGTCGAGGGAATTGTTTGGGTCGGCAATAAAGCCATCCAGGCTAGTAGCGGTGTAATAAATCGTCGTCATAGAGTAAGCCTCAAACATAACGCTCAGTGGTCAATGAACGGTCGGATGGCTCAAGCCGAGCCGACTGTTTCTGATTAGGTTAAATGCTCTAGATAGCTATACGAGGGAAGGAAGCGCGATCGCAGCCATGTAGCGCCCGTAACCTCTCGCAAAAAAAAATCCCCCCCAAGATAGATGTCAGCCGCTAGAAAAGTCCTTTAGTTTGCCTTTGGCATGGTTCCAGTGGTCAATATCGTCATCGACCGCTAGGCTTGACCAGCAGCTACAGCAGCTATAGCGGTATTTATGTCTTCTTCTACTCTTTCGTCTGACCAGGTGTACCGTGTCGTTGAGAACCGGCACAGCAATCCTTTTGAGGTGCTTGGTGCCCACACGATCAGTCAGACTGGCGATCAGGCCGACGACAAGGCTCACTGGGTGATTCGCGCCTACCTGCCCGACGCCGATGCCGCCTGGGTGGTGCGGCCCGAAACCTGGCAAGAGTACGCTATGGAGTCAGTGCATCATCCCCATTTTTTTGAATGCCGACTGCCCGGTGAAGCCGACCAAAATTATTTGCTCAAGGTGAAAGAGGGCGATCATGAGCGCACCCTGCGCGACCCCTATGCCTTTAAGTCGCCGCTGCTGACCGATTTCGATCTGCATCTCTTCAACGAAGGCAACCACCACGCCATCTACGAGAAGATGGGCGCTCATCGGGTCAAGGTTGATGGTGTAACCGGGGTCTACTTTGCCGTGTGGGCACCCAACGCCCGCAATGTGTCGGTGGTGGGCAACTTCAACCAGTGGGACGGGCGCAAAAACCAGATGCGGCTGCTCCAGAGCGGCGTGTGGGATCTGTTTATTCCAGACTTAGAGCTGGGCGAAATCTACAAGTTTGAGATCAAAAACCAGGCCGGGCACGCCTACCTCAAGTCTGACCCCTACGGCTTTCAGCAGCAGGTGCGGCCCGATACTGCCTCCGTTGTCACCGACCTCAGCTACCAGTGGCACGACGCCACCTGGATGGAGCAGCGCCGCCACGACGATCCTCAAGAGCAGCCGGTTTCGGTCTACGAAATGCACCTGGGCTCCTGGCTGCACGACGGCATAGATAACCCACCCGCCGAGGGCTATGCCGTGCGGGTGAGTCAGAAGCCCGAGGCCCGCTTTCTCACCTACCGAGAGCTAGCCGATCGGCTGATTCCCTACGTGAAGGAGCTGGGCTACACCCACATTGAGGTGCTGCCCGTGGCCGAGCACCCCTTTGATGGCTCCTGGGGTTACCAGGTGGCGGGGCACTTTGCCCCTACCTCCCGCTTTGGCACGCCCCAAGACTTTATGTACTTTGTCGATCAGTGCCACCAGCATGACCTGGGCGTAATTGTGGACTGGGTGCCGGGCCACTTCCCTAAAGATGCCCACGGGCTAGCCTTTTTCGACGGCACCCACCTCTACGAACACGCCGACCCCCGCAAGGGCGAGCACAAAGAGTGGGGCACCCTGGTGTTTAACTACTCGCGCAACGAAGTGCGCAACTTTCTGATTGCCAATGCGCTGTTTTGGTTCGACAAGTACCACATCGACGGTATTCGGGTCGATGCGGTGGCCTCAATGCTCTACCTCGACTACGATCGCGAAGAGGGCGAGTGGGTACCCAACCAGTTTGGTGGCCACGAGAATTTGGAAGCGGTCGATCTGCTGCGCCAGCTCAATACGGTGTTGTTTGGCTACTACCCCGGCATTCTCTCCATCGCCGAAGAGTCTACCTCCTGGGCCAATGTGTCGCGCCCCACCTACATCGGCGGTCTGGGCTTCAACTTTAAGTGGAACATGGGCTGGATGCACGACATGCTGCATTACTTCAGCGAAGACCCAATCCACCGCCGCTACCATCACAACAATATTACCTTCTCGCTCTGGTACGCCTTCAGCGAAAACTTTATGCTGGCCCTCTCCCACGACGAGGTGGTGCACGGCAAGGGCAATCTGGTTCAAAAGATGCCGGGGGACTATTGGCAAAAGCTGGCCAACCTGCGCGCCCTCTATGCCTACATGTTTACCCACCCCGGCAAAAAGACCCTGTTTATGGGCATGGAATTTGGCCAAACCAGCGAGTGGAATAGCTGGCTCGACCTCGACTGGAACCTGCTCAACCAGGAACCCCACCGGCAGCTGAAGCAGTTTGTGGGCGATCTCAATTCCCTGTATAAGCAGGAGCCCGCCCTCTACACCGACGACTTCTCGGCCCAGGGGTTTGAGTGGATCGACTGCAATGATGCGGGGAATAGCGTGGTGTCGTTCATTCGTCAGGACAAGCACTCCGATCAGTTTGTGGTGACGGTGTGCAACTTTACTCCCACAGTTCACCACGACTACTGGGTCGGGGTGCCCCAGCCGGGCTATTACAAAGAACTGCTCAATAGTGACGCCACGGCCTACGGCGGCAGCGGCGTCGGCAACCATGGCGGTCAGCAGAGCCACGCCTGGGATCACCCCCGCTGGCCCCACGCCCTGAGTTTGACGCTGCCACCCCTGGGGGTGATGGTGTTCAAGCTGAACGGTTAACCGCTGGCTTCCTCAGTAGGGTGCGGAGTGTGGGGCGATCGCCCCTGCCAGATATTTCCGGGCGCTGAGAAATGTCCTGGGCTGAGATAGCGCGACTGCCCCAACCCTCTGTCTACCCGTTTCGATCTACAGCAATAGTGCTCTACCCGCTGCACCATTGCCCCCATTCGCTTGAACCGTTGTTTATCTCTAAAGAAGGAATTCTCACAGCATGGTCGCAACCGCTGCTCGCATTCAGCTCCTAGACACAGAAACCCAAGCGCTGCTGGACTGGGCCGAACAGGTGCACCAATCCGATGAAACCCTGTTTCACCAGGCAAAAGCTCTGGCGACTCGACTGGGTGCCCACTACCGCAATGACGGGTTGACCGAAATCGGCTTCTGGGCTCCAGAGCTGGGGGCTGACATGGTGCAGCCCAAGAATATTTATTTAGAGATTTTTACCCCCAAAAAGAAGATTGACCCGACCCGGGCCAGCCAAAAAGTGATATTCCGTCGCGACTACGTGGAGCTGCACAAGCAGGGCGAGTACTTCTGGGGTGTGCTGTCGGGCATGAAACCCGGCACCCGCGACGAGCTGGGCTCGTTTTACTGGCTGCGCTACCTCGACATGAACAGCGACGAGGTGCGGGTGATTGGCGACTGCCTGGCCTACTCCCTGCCCTACGGGGTTTACGCGCCAGCTGAGCTCTACGACATGGATGGTCTTCAGCGTCGTCGCGCCGATCTCGACTACTTCGCCCAGGGCGACACCAACGACGATGGCGTCGTACAGGTGCATTCGCCCGGCAATATTTTGCAGCTCCACGTCAACACGGCCTCGCCCAATGGCTACCTCAGCGGGCTAACCGCCGTTTATCAGGGCATTGCCAACAAGCTCAAAACCCAAGCCCCCCTCACCCCGGCGGAGCAAAATTTTCTGGGCTACGACGCCGTGCAGCTGCTTCCCATCGAGCCCACGGTGGAGTATTTGGGTGCCCATGAGCTGGGCCACGGCTTCTTTATTTTGCGGGAAGACGACATGGGGGAAATGGACCCCGAAACCGAGGAAATCGAGCGCGAACCAGGGGATATCAACGTCACCCTGAAGAAGCCCGATACCCAAAACTGGGGCTACGACATCGTCATCTTTGGCTCATCGGCGACCAACCCATCTGTGCTCGAAACCCTGCGCCCCGATGAGCTGGTGGAATTCATTGCAACCCTGCACAACTTCCCCACCGGGCCAATACAGGTGATTTTCGACATTGTCTATGGCCATGCCGACAACCAGGGCATTAGTTTACTAAACGGGCGCTTTCTTAAAGGCCCCAATATGTACGGTCAGGATGTCAACCACCAGAACCCCACGGTGCGGGCGATTCTCTTAGAAATGCAGCGGCGTAAAAACAACACCGGGGTAGACGGTATTCGGGTAGACGGGGCTCAAGATTTCAAGTTCTTTAACCCGCTGTCGGGCCGAGTTGAGTATGACGACAACTACCTCAGCGACATGGCCGAGGTGCTGCAACAGGTGGGCGATCGCCAGCGTCGGCTGTTCTCGATTTTTGAAGATGGTCGCCCCTGGCCCGCCGAAAACTGGGAAGAAATTTCCACCTACCGCGACATCGTGGAGTTTAAGCCCGACGCCTTTCAGTGGGGGCCGCTAATTTTTGCCCACAATACCCCCAGCCTGAAAAAGTTTTGGAATCGCAAATGGCGGCGGGTGGTTGAGCAGATGCAGGTGGGCGAAAACTGGATTACCGGCTGCGGCAACCACGACACCCTGCGGCGCGGCACCCAGGTGGATTCTGAACTCGACATCAACTGGAACCTGGGCGATGGTCTGCCCGAGGTGCTCAACAACGCCTACGACAACCCGGCGATCGCGCTGATGACCTACGGCTTTAGCCCTGGACTACCGATGGATTTTATCAACTGCACCATGCGATCGCCCTGGGCATTTTTGCGCAACACCGACGATCGCTACGGGGTCAAAGTAGTCTCCGAAGAGGCCGGGGGTTTTCTAGACTGGCAGGTGATTCCCGAAACCTATGACTGGCCCAATCTGTTCCCGCGCCTCAAGGCCATGGGCTTTACCAAGCTGGGCGAGCTGCGCCAGTTTGTGCGGGCTCTCTACGACGCCATTGAAGAAACCGACTATGACCTCGACGAGGTGGCGCACCTGTGCCAAAAGTTTATGGGGGCAGATGTCGATGCTGATGCCCTGGCGGCAGAGAACCAAACCCGTAAATCGGCTAAATCTCTGCACAAGCTCAACGTGCCCGACAAGTCAGCGATTTTGACCCAGCTCGATGTGGCCAAGCTGAAGGAGTTTGCCAGGAGTTTTATGGAAGATACCCATGACCTGTGCAATGTCTGGCTGCAGCAGGATATTTTAGAGGCCGACCAGGTGGCCTTTAATCTAGCGCTGCGGCGGTTCCGCCGGGCCAATCCCTGGCTGCGCAAAAATCTCTTGGCCCTAGACCGCTTTAACCGCATCGACACTGAGGAGCAAACCGTTTTCTACGGCCTGCGCACCGCTCCTGCCGAGGACGGGCAGACCAGCCAGCACCAGGTGGCCATGGTAGCCCACATGGGGGGCGATCCGTTGACCGTTACCCTGGGCGACTGGCTACAAATTGACGTGGCCGAATGGCGAGTGGCTGTGATATCTCCCGGGGTTGGGCTGGGTGAGGCTGACCTGAAAGCCTTTGAGCTGAAGGATAGCCAGGCTGTGCTGCTAGAGCGAGTTGAGTCGGTTTAAGGCGTCAGCTACCCGGCTTTCTAGAGTCGCCCAGGGGAAAAATTATCCGGCTGCTGGGGCCAGTGCTGGAAAGGTTTCGACCCATCACTCAGTGGTCGGGCCGCATGTTCGCTACCGATCGACCGACCCCATCACTACGTCAATGCTGCCGAGGATAACGAAAATATCGGCCACCTTTTGACCTTTTAGCAGGTAGGGCAGCAGCTGTAGGTTGTTGAAATCCGCCGGGCGAATCTTCCAGCGCCAGGGCATAGGGCTGTCGTTGCCGATGATAAAAATGCCCAGCTCACCTCGGCCCGACTCAACCCGTACGTAGTGCTCCCCGGCCGGAATTTTGAAGGTGGGGGCTATTTTTTTGGCCATGAACTGGTAGTCAAACCCCTCCCATTTCGATTTGGGGCCTTCGGCTAAACGTTTGGCCTCCAAATTCTCCCAAGGGCCACCCGGCAGCCGCTCTAAAGCCTGCTCAATAATTTTGAGCGACTGACGCATTTCTTCGAACCGCACCCGGTAGCGGGCCAGACAGTCACCCTCGATCGCCCAGGCTACGGCCCAGTCGAAGTCGTTGTAGCATTCGTAGTGGTCGACCTGGCGCAGATCCCACTTGACGCCGGAAGCGCGCAGCATGGGGCCAGAACAGCCCCAGCCAATGGCCTGATCGCGGGTGACGACGCCCAGACCTTCGCAGCGGCGGCGAAACACGGGGTTATCGGTAATCAGGCGCTCATACTCGTCGAGTTTGGGAGCCAGATAGGCAACAAAATCCTGGCACTTATCGACCCAGCCGTAGGGTAGGTCGGCGGCCACGCCCCCAACCCGAAAGTAGTTGTGGTTGACCATGCGGTAGCCGCTCACCGCCTCAAACAAATCGAGAATAGGCTCGCGATCGCGCAGTGAATAGAAAAACAGCGTTTGCGCTCCCATATCCATCACAAATGGCCCCACCCACAGCAGGTGATT
Organism: Nodosilinea sp. LEGE 07088; assembly: GCF_015207395.1. Classification (GTDB taxonomy): domain Bacteria; phylum Cyanobacteriota; class Cyanobacteriia; order Phormidesmidales; family Phormidesmidaceae; genus Nodosilinea. The sequence continues at coordinate 7,256 of NZ_JADEWX010000022.1, read as the reverse complement.
GACCAGGCGGGTCAGCTCTAGCAAAATGACGCGAATGTAGCTGGCCCGCCTGGGCACCTGAATATCTGCCAGCTTTTCAACTGCGTTGACGGTCACGGCCTCGTTAAACAAGCCGCCGTAGTAATCCCACCGGCTGGTGTACGGAATGAACATAGTCGAGGTGCGGCTTTCGGCAATTTTTTCCATGCCCCGGTGCAGGTAGCCAATCACGGGTTCGCAATCGACTACATCTTCGCCGTCGAGGGTGACTATAATCCTGAAGCAGCCGTGCATTGACGGATGGTGGGGACCAAAGTTGATCACGATTGGCTCGGTACGAGTTTCTATCTGAGCCATGGGGACTCCTCCTGTCAGAGTTCATGGCTTGAGTATGGCGGGAGCGATCGCCCTCTGTCTTGCAGGTTCTTCGGCCCGTTTGCACAAACTTCCGACCGCTATCTTCGCCGCCACTGACCAGGGGTAACGCCGAGCAGCCGCTTGAAGTGGCGATTGAGGTGGCTCTGGTGGGCAAAGCCGACCTGGCAGGCAATATCGGCAATGGGCAGATCGGGACGGGCTAGCAAGGTCTTGGCTCGCTCTATCCGACAGCGAATGACGTACTGGTGGGGGGCTACCCCCATCGACTGCTTAAACAGCTGGGCAAAGTAGTGGGCGCTCATGCCCGCCAGGTTGGCCAAAGTTTCGAGGCTTAGATCGGTATCGAGATGGCTGTGAATATACTCCATCACCTGCCGGAGACGGGGGCGAGCCAGACCATCGGAGTAGGTTTTGAAGACCGGTTTGCGGGTGGCGTAGGTCTGCAACAGGTGCACCGCCAGGGTAGTGGTAAGAGATTCGGCGTATAGGCGATCGCACTCTCCCCGCTGCAGCAAGCGCTTGAGGGCTAGCCCTAGCTGCAACACCAGCAGGTCTTGGGTGGCAAAGTGGGGCGTTAGCTCAGGGATGGGGCCAGCGGTGTCTTTAAGCGATCGCTCCAGGGCAGCAGGCTCAAAGACCAGGCTGATAAACTCGCCGGGTACGTTCCACCGCGCGCGCTGCCCCACCCAGGCCGGCAGCACCAAAATATCTCCCGGGTGCACCTGCTCGACCCTAAACTGGCCATCGATTGAGCGCTCGGCTAGGGCCGGTTCAGGAAATTGGGTAAACAGTACAATGCTGTGCCAGGGGGTTGTCACTTCCCCAGGGGTTTCCCCCGGTGGTTCCCAGCGGCAGTCTACGTAGGTGCCACCCCAGCAAAAGCCTCCCGTGGAGACGAGGGGCGGGGCCGTAAAAATGGCCTCTACCTGATCAGCGGTGGAGAGCAGTCGAGGTGCCATACCAAAACCCAGCCTGTCGAGATAGCTTCCTGATATTGTAGAGTTTGCTCGGTGTGGGCAGGGTGCGATCGCCCTCTTCCCATCGCCTTCTGCGCGACGCTAACCCGATGAAATTTGTGCTCTACAGCAAGCCCGGTTGCCACCTGTGCGAAGGGCTAGAAGAAAAACTTGCCGCCGCTGCCCACCTGCCGTTTGAGCTAGAGGTGCGCGACATTACCACCCGCGACGACTGGTTTCAGCGCTACCAGTACGAGATTCCGGTGCTGTGCCAGGTGCTGGTCACCGAGGCTGGAGTGCAGGAAAATCCCCTACCTCGATTGTCACCGAGGGCACCCCAGGCCAGGGTGGAACAACTGATACAGACATATCTAGAGTGTTCCAGCGAAGACGCCCTCTAGAGTGTTGCCTACGACCTGCTAACCAGGCTGGGTCCCGAGATCCTGACAAAAATAGTTTCTGAGGTGGAATACTCTTAGGCCAGAGTAAGGCAGAATAGGTCAACTTCAGTGCTGTGAGGAGTTGCTGACATGAAGCTGCGTCAACTGCTTGAGGACTTGCCCGCTGGGCTGATTGAGACTGGTTTTTCGCTGTCGGAGACAGCTGGCGATCGCGCTGTCAAAGGCCTCTGCACCAATTCCCATGCCTGTCAGCCGGGGGATGTGTTCATTGGCATGCCGGGCACGCGAGTCGATGGCGGCGAATTTTGGCCCAGCGCTGTGGAAGCCGGAGCTATAGCGGCACTGGTGTCGGCCCAAGCCTTGCAAACTCGTCCCGCCGATGGCCAGGTCTGTGTGGTACCGCTGATGGATATGGCGGTGGCTTGCGCTGAGGTGGCGGCGCGCTTCTACCACTATCCAGCCCGGCAGATGGGCCTGGTGGGGGTAACGGGCACTAACGGCAAAACCACAACAACCCATCTGATTGAACATCTATTGGGAGCGGCCAAGCAACCCACGGCACTACTGGGCACCCTCTACACCCGCTGGCCCGGCCATCAGCAGACCGCCCTCTACACCACTCCCTTTGCGGTAGACCTCCAGGCCGAGTTGGCCAAAGCGCGGGATGCGGGCTGTCGCTACGCGGTGTTGGAAGTCAGCTCCCATGCGCTAGCGCAAAAGCGAGTCTGGGGCTGCCCCTTTGAGGTGGCGGTCTTCACCAACCTGACCCAGGATCACCTCGATTACCACCGTGACATGGAAGATTACTTCCAGGCCAAAGCGTTGCTGTTTAACGACCAGTACCTGACGGGGCGAGCGGTGGTGAATAGCGACACCCCCTACGGCGATCGCATTGTCGCCCAGCTGCCAGCCGATCGGGTGTGGACCTACAGCACACAGCATCCTGAGGCCGATCTCTATACCGGGGATCTAAGCTACCAGGCCAACGGCGTGACCGGAACGCTCAAGACGCCGATGGGGACGGTGCCCTTTAGCTCGCCCCTGGTGGGGCAGTTTAACCTAGAGAATTTGCTGGCGGCGGTGGGGGCCGCCCTGCACCTGGGCGTGGCCCTCGACACCGTGGCGGCGGCGCTGCCAGACTTTGGCGGGGTGCCGGGGCGGATGGAACAGGTGAAAGTATCTGAGACCCAAGACATCAGCGTGATTGTGGACTACGCCCACACCCCGGACAGTCTGAAAAGTTCGCTGACGGCGGCGCGACCCTTTGTGCCGGGGCGGCTGATCTGCGTGTTTGGCTGCGGCGGCGATCGCGATCGCACCAAGCGCCCCCAGATGGGCCGCATTGCCTACGATCTGGCCGACGTAGTGGTGGTCACCTCCGACAACCCCCGCACCGAAGACCCCGAGCGCATCTTGCAGGATGTGGTGGCGGGGATTCCGGCGAAGCTGGGCGAGGATCAGGTGGTGGGCGATCGCGCCACCGCTATCCAGTCGGCCATTGCCATGGCCCAGCCAGGGGATGGCATTCTCATTGCGGGTAAGGGCCACGAAGACTACCAGATCCTCGGCACCGAAAAAATTCACTTTGACGATCGTGAGCAGGCCCGCCACTTTCTCGAAAAACGGTACAGTTAGATAACGCTTGACCCTGCGATCGCGACGTTATATGAAAACACGCAACATTCGCGACGTTATTTCAGGCGGTTGAAGATACCCTAATAGGTGTTAGTGCTGATTGGCCGTGCGGTTGGCCCTAGCCTGGTTTTGGCCCGTTGGAGCACTATGCAGTCCGATCAAGAGCAAGAGGTGTCGCTACACCGGCTGCTTCAGCTCAGTGCAGCAACACCAGAGTATGTGCAGGTTAAACCCAAGGGGTTTAAGGCAATTCTGCAATCGACGGTAGAATTTCTCGAAGCCTACGGTATTCAGGCGCACCTGCTGGTAAAACTGCCAGCCGGGGCAACGTGGCATGAAGATGTGCAGCGCTACGGCTGCAGCCTAGTGCCCCCCTACCGTGTGTGGCGATTTCTCCGTGCCGATACCGACCAACGCTCGTCCACATCGTTAGACCAGAGCATTTCTCTGGGAGAAGGCTATCTCTGGCGGGGTGACTATTTTGTGGTGGTGCAGTCTGAGAGCTTTGGAGCTATGGTGGTGGCCCACCAGATGCAGCCCCTATCTGCTGCTGCTGCTCTGGGCGATCGGGGGGCGGGGCCAGATGACGACGAGGCGGGCTCTCCCATCGACGAGCGGACGACAGCTCGGTCTTCCTACCTGTCGGTCTGTTGTTCGGTCAATCCGAGTCTAGTGGCCACCGTTATCCAGGCGATTGGCCCGCCCTTGGAACGGGCGATCGATCTAGGGGCGATCGATACCGAAGCGGCGGCGATCGCCCGGCAGTGGCCCCAGCCTGACCCCGACCAAGCTCTGAACCCTAACTACCTCACTCTGGTCGATCGCTGGCTCAATTGGCAGCTCAAGCGCCAAGAGCACCTGCGTCAGTCGGCCTCAACCTACCGCCGCCAGGCTCTAAATATGTCGAGCCTGTCCTCGCAAAACGAGGTGCTGATGCATACCCTGCGGCTGAAAGATGACTTTCTCAATACCGTTGGGCAAGAGCTTCGAACTCCGCTCACGACCATTAAAACGGCCCTTACCCTGCTCGACTCGCCCCATCTCAAGCCCCCCCAGCGGCAGCGCTACCGGGAGATGATTAGCAATGAGTGCGATCGCCAAAGTTCTTTGATCAGGGGCGTTCTCAATCTGTTGCAGGTCGAAACCAGTCTTGACCAAACCCAGCCCGATCCGCTCAACCTGGTTGAAACAGTTCCCCCAGTGGTCAGCACCTACCAGCCCCTAGCCGAAGAAAAAGGGATCATGCTGGCCTATACGATTCCCAGCCAATTGCCACCGGTTAGCTGCCCCGATAGCTGGTTGCGGCAGATTATGATTCACCTGCTCAACAACAGTCTGAAATATACGCCTAGTGGCGGGCAGGTTTGGGTCACGGCCAAGCGCCTCGACGATTACACCGAAATTGAGGTGCGCGACACCGGCACCGGCATTTCTCCGAGTGATTTGCCCCATATCTTTGAGCACTTTTATCGGGGCCGCAACCTACCCCCAGGTGCCGTCGAAGGAGCGGGGTTGGGGCTCTCGATCGTACAGCAGCTGCTGATGTACTGCGGTGGCAATGTAGTGGCCCGTAGTCAGCCTGACAGGGGCACGACGGTAGCCGTGCAGCTACCCATTCACCATGGGTAGCTAGCTAGACAATCTGCATCTATTACGGCTATTGCTTTGACTCCACCTCATTCTGCTGCTAACTGGCCAATCGCTGAGTCGCACCTAGGCCCGCTTTACGCTTTGCTGGCCTACGGTACCTGGGGGCTATTGCCCATCTATTGGAAGCTCTTTGATCACACTGCGGCTGTCGAGGTGCTCAGTCACCGCATGATCTGGTCAGCGATGTTTCTGGTGGGTATTTTGCTGGTGCAGCGGCGGCTGGGTGATCTGCTGGCGCTGCTGCGCATGCCTCGCAAGGTTTTAGTACTACTGCTCACGGCCAGCCTGCTGACCTTTAACTGGGGTCTCTACATTTACGGGGTCAATAGCGATCGCGTCGTCGAAGCCAGCCTGGGCTACTACATCAACCCCCTGGTGAGCGTGCTGCTGGGGTTTGTCTTTCTCAAAGAACGCCTGTATCGGGGGCAGCAGGTGGCGGTGGCGCTGGCCGTAGTCGGGGTGGGCTACTTTATCTGGCAACTCGGCACCGTGCCCTGGATTGCCCTGGCCCTGGCCCTCTCTTTTGCCTTCTATGGCCTCTTGCGAAAGGTAGTGGCGGTAGCCCCCCTAGTGGGCTTAGCAGTCGAGACCCTGTTGATTACGCCAGCTACGCTGCTGTTTGTGAGCTGGTTGGGCATGAGTGGCCAAGGCCGATTTGGCGAAAACCTACCGCTGACCCTCCTGTTCATAGGTGCGGGCGTTGCCACCTCTATGCCGCTGCTGTGGTTTAACAACGCGGCTAAACGCCTGAAGTTGGCTACCCTGGGCTTTTTTCAATACCTGGGGCCGTCGCTCTCGCTGCTGTTGGGAGTGTTTATCTACGGTGAGCCGTTTACGCCCACCCATGTCGTTACCTTTAGCTGTATTTGGCTGGCGCTGCTGCTTTACTCGGTGACAGCCCTGCGCAGTAAACCTCGCTAGCCCACAAAAAAGCGGCTGTCGAGGCAGCGTCATCTGTGACGGCTGTTGCGGTTTCGGACTGTGATGATTAGTCTTGCAGGCCCCTGCACACAAACTCGCCTTATAGCGGTGTACAAGTGAAACAAGTACACTCTGTTCCCTGTCACCTACTCCCTGCTCCCTTTTGACTGTACTTAAGCAACATGAATAAGGCTGTCGTTATGGGTGCGTTGAGCCGTTGGACTAGCGCCAGTTTTCGCGGCGCTGTAGGGGGTTCATCAGCTCGTTCAGCCCTTCACCGACCAGCGATAGCCCAGTGACCATCAGCGTTAGCGCCAGCCCTGGAAACAGCGCTGTCCACCAAATACCCGTGGGTAACGCATCCAGGGCCTGGCGAATGTCGGCACCCCATTCGGGCACCTGCTCGGGTAGCCCGAGCCCTAAAAACCCTAGCCCCCCCAGCACCAAAATGGCGTCGGCGGCATTGAGGGTAAACAGCACCGGCACGCTTTGAATGACGTTGAGAAAGAGGTAGCGGGTCAGCACCGTCCAGGGGTCAGCCCCCATGGCCTGGGCTGCCTCAATAAACAGCTCCGTTTTGACGCTGGCCGTGTGGTTGCGCACCACTCGGTAGTACTGGGGAATGTAGGCGATGCTGAGGGCGATCGCAGCATTCACCACCCCCCGACCCACCACAAAGGCCAGCGTCACCGAGAGCAGCAGCCCAGGCAGCGTGTAGATCGTATCCATAAAAAACAGCAGGGCGCGATCGAGCCAGCCGCCCAGATAGCCGCTGACCATACCCAGGGGCACCCCAATGACCACGCTCAGCATGGTGGCTAGAATGACCACTTGCCAGGCGGCACGAGTGGCAAACAGGGTGCGCGAGAACACATCGTAGCCCTGGCGGGTAGTGCCAAACCAATAATCGTCACTGGGGGGTTGGTGAATGGGGTTTTGCAGCGCTGTGGTGGGGTCGGCCAGCCAGCCCCACGACTGCATCAGCGGGGCCAGCAGAGCAATCAGAATAAACCCTACGGTAATGACGCTGCCCACCCCCATGAGCACCACCGAGACATTGGTGCTGGGTTTGACAGCCGGGTTGCGCAGCAGGGGCGATCGCGGAGTGGTGGCCATAGCAGCGCCGTACAGAACAGGCTCTCATTATGCCAGAGCGGGGCGATCGCTCTGGCCCCAGGCCAACCTTGTCATAATGGATATATCGCAATCTCTGCCCAAGACCTCGGTAGGGAATGCTACCCATCTGAGCAAGCTAGAAAGCTAGCAATGCTTTCTAGCCTCTAACCACTATCCCGGAGGCCCCATGACTGTTGCCGACAGTACTCCCACCCTACCC
>NZ_JADEWX010000224.1 GCF_015207395.1 Nodosilinea sp. LEGE 07088 | reverse complement strand
AGTTATGGACCGACTGGGCACTCCAACTGATAGCGCTCAAACCCCATAAACATCGCTATTTTCAGCGTGGTCTCTATGCTCTATCCCTGATGCAGCAAGCTCTTTAGGTACGTTGTCACCCGTTAAGGGCGGTTGCAGTCCCGGCACTTGTAGTTTTGCTTACCGCGCCTAGTAGTGCCGTTCTTGGAGATGTCGTGAGACCCACAGGTTGGACAGGTCATCTCAATGGCCATGGAGGCTACCCCCTCAGAATCTATAAATACGACAGCGTTGCCTTATTTTTTCTCCATCCTTTACGTTAGTCCACTACCAAAATATAGACAGGCAGCGCTCACTACTCGCCCAGGGGCCAGCAACGGTGCGCGATCGCCTTATGGATGACTGGGGGCGATCGCTGCAACCCTATGGGGATAAAAAATCTTGCCTTGGGACTCATGGCATTCATGAACGGACTCAATTTAAAAGACTTGAGACTTAATACGAGATAGTCTGCCCAGCCTAATTCCTATGCTGAGCACGTTCATCGGCCCAAGCGACCGAGGGGAATGAGGCACCTAAGTATCTTTTGGCGCAATAGCAAGACTCATAAAAATCAACTTGAGACTTAAATCAAGCAAAATAAGTCTCAATACAAGACTAATTTCGGCAGTCGTTTCCCTATGGGTGTCGAGCTTCAAGTTGTTGTGATTGTGGCAGCTAAGGCCTCGGCACTTCAGCGCTAGAACGCCGGTACAGAAACCCGGTTTCTTTGTCACTGCCCTAACGACATAACTGGCATTCTGGCCGAGAAACCGGGTTCTTAGCCATATTGCACCGATGCTCTAGAGCGGAAAATTTACCCTCTACCGCCGCCTGGAAACCCTGAAGGAATATGTGTTGGTCGGATCTGAGACTAAGACCGTAGATGTGTTTCGCCGCAATGACGAGGGTATCTGAGCGTTCATCCCCTACAGTGAAGGCGCTGATGTTGAACTGAGTAGCCTGAACGTCACATTCTCTATGGATGCCATCTATGAAGACGTGGCCTTTGAATAGTTGCGGTATACGCAAACAATCAAATCCTGCTATTGCTTATTAGAAAAGGGGTTTGAAGTCACAAAAAATTTGCTGGACTAAAATTGGACTAAATTGACTCGTCTATTTCAGGGCCTTTTGCACTGTTACCTAGCCCAATAACGCTGCAGGTGCCCCAGGCGGTGAGAGACACCCGGCAGATAATGCAGGGTAGGTGTCAACCAGCCCCTGAGCCCAGGAAACCATGTCATCTATTACCCGCTGCCCCTGCTCAGTCTGGCCTAAAGTGGCTAAATCGGGGTTGTCGAAGATATCGGCTTTGCCCCCAACCGATTGCCAATCTGCCCCAGCGATCGCTGCGCCAATCATATCTCCGTTGGCGGATTTGGTGCCCTCCACGGGCCAGTTAACCCGGCTATCGGTGAGCACTTGCTCAATCGCGCCACTAAAATCATTCAGGCTAAAGGGCAACCATCCCGTCGTTAGGGTGTCTACAACCTCCTGCACTGTCTGGGCTACCCGCCCATCGAATACCTCAACCCCAAGCTCATTCAGGGCGCTGCCCCCTAGCTCAACCAGCGATCTCAAGAAAGCCCAATCAACTCCACAGTCGTGATCACCCCATTCATCGGGCGGCTCATGCCCAGACCGACCCGTCGTATTTAACTGCCAACTCAGCAGCTCTGACTGGCGCTCTGCGCCCTGCACCGTGGCTTGAAAGCCAAAGGTAGCCTGCGAGCCGGTAATAGCGGGCAAATCTAACCCATAGGACAGCACAGGAGTACTGGGTTGCGTCAGCGTATCGCCCAGAAAAATAGCCAATTCATTGGTTAAACCATCGTAGTCAACCCAGGCGGTCAGGGGTTGGCCACTGTCGAGGTCTAGCGGAGTCTGGGCTTGTGCCAGGGGCACGGGAGCAAGATCAGGGGTTAGCAGGGCGATCGCATTGGCATTCAAAGCCGCAGCCTCGAAGGCAAGCGGCTCAAAGGCCACCGCCAGACTGCTCTGACTGACCAGGGCTTCTCCCACTGGCTCAATCCAAAACGAGACTCCTGGTGAATCAACCGCAGGCAGACGAAACTCAAAGCGAGTTTGAAACGAAAAGTCTGCATCAATGGCAAAAGTATCGCCAATCAGAGCCCGTCCAACGCCCCCGCTGGCATCGGCAGTCAAGGCCAGAATGTTGTTTGTCAGCTGTGCCCCGCCGCCAAGGCTAAGCTGGCCAGCGCGATCGAACTTTAAATCTTGAAGTACATTGACCTCAATATCGCGCAGAATTTGACTTTGCAGCCCAGGGCTATCGTCCAGGGTGCGGTGGGTAATGCCGCGATCGCCCAAAAGATCTTCGGCATTGATATTCTCAGCCCCCTGCACTACTCTGGCCCCTTGCAGGTCAAAGGGGTCAAAGCCGGGCCGAAACGGGTTGAAGCGGTTCGCCACCTGATAGTAGTTAATGCCCTTGACCACATTGACGGGCAAAATCTCGTCTTCAACGCTGCTGCCCGTCAATGGATCGTAGGAATCAAGCTGCACCACTAGATCCACCGCTTGCGGTGCCTGACCCCTGGCTACGCGAATAGCAGACAGACCCCCGGCGCTATAGCCCACAATCCCCAACGCCGCGACCTGATCAAATTGAGCGTTAAACGCCTGGGCCTGCTGACTGCCAATTTCTTGAAAGCTAAAGATATCCCCTGTGTAGGAGTCAAACACCTGACTCGACCAAAAGTAGTCTTGAAATGCGCTCTGCAAAAGAGAATTTAAGGTGTCTAACCCCGACCCACCGCCACCGCCAGACGACCCCAACAGCCCGCCTGCTCCCCGAAATAGATTGAGCAGCGCCCGCTCGCCAAAAACAAACGATCGGCTGACAACCTCTGGCACTGAAGGATCATTTACCATAGCCAGCAATACCTCTTTTGCGACATAGCCCGATACGGCGCTCTGCAATGGTCATTACCAGGCCAGCTATTTCCTTATCGTTACGCAGAACGCTAAATGCCTCAGGATAACAATACCCTCCTTTAAAGAAGCCCGCGATCGCAGCGCATCCGCGCAGACCGCCTAAGAGTGTTCCAACTAAATACCTATCCGGTGTCTCTCCGCGACCGGCCCACTGGGTCGAGTTCGCGTTCCTGATCAGGATGTTTTTTAGGTGGAATACTCTAAACCCTACCCACAGCTATTCTTGTCATGAGACTAATAAGTAAATTAATCAGACCTAATATCAGCTCGATAAGACTCGCTTGAGACTCTCCACCTCCAATTCTGCGTTGCACTTTAGCAGAGATTTACGTTAACCCTGGTTCTTCTTCTAGACCAAACAAGTGCAAGGATCTAATGAGTTGTCTTTGCTTGGGTCAACCTACTATGCCTGCTGAAGTAGCATTTGCCCACCTGTGGCGACCCGGTACTGATGTGGCATGCATATTAATAATCGTATTATGAGACTCATATGGATAAAAGCTAGACTACTTATGGCGTCATTGGGTCTCAAGAAGAGATAGAATTGGTGTCAATAATAGTCTTTCTTGTCTCGTGAGAAGACTATAATTAATTCTCTTAAGTCTCATAATGAGACTATTGGATGCTCTACGGCGATGGATGAGGCAAAGCCCCTTTTATCAACTGCTCTAACCAGCCCCCTGCACCCACTCCGACAGCCAATTCATCAAATTCAACTTGTGCAGAATAACCTGGCGGGCCTCTGCGATCGCATCCCTGGCCTCTAACCACGCATCGGGGCTGGCCGTCACCTCGCGAATGTACTCAATACCCTTTTCATCGAGGCTGGGTAGACGCAAAAAGCTGCCGGGGGGCAGCAGCTTATCCGCCGCGCCACCGCCGTAGTAGATGGGCAAACACCACGACAGCAGCGCGTCCCAGAGTTTTTCGCTGACGTACCAGTCGTTGTCGGCATAGTTCTCAATCGCCAGGTTGTAGGTATAGGGGGCCATGCCCGCCCACTTATTATTGAGTTCTCCGACAGTGCGCGTGTTGGGGGGCAGATTGCGCCCGTAGATCTCGACGGGCACACCACTGGCCTGCAAATCTTTGAGAAAGTTTAGTCGCTGGTGGTGGCTCTCGGTACGGTTAATGCCAGAGGTAATCCAGCTGCAGGGGCTGTGCTTTTCGGGGGGTGGGGCTTCATTGAGTTCTCGAAATGATGCATTTACGTACCAAATAGCGGGCATGTAGTCAGGTGTCGGGGCCGAGTCATCGGGGCCAGACACATAGCCGCAGTGGTCTTGGGCGTAGGCGTAGTTGAGTAGGTTTTGGGCGCGCACCTCGGGCAGGGGCGGCTCGCGCAGCAAAAAGGCAATGCGCTCCTGAGGCACATGGCTAAACTGGGGCGGCAGCGGGCTCTGGGCATTTTCAACCAGCTTGTTTGAACTAGCGGGGTTAAACGTTTGTAGCACGCTGAGCACCTGCTGCGACATCAATTTGGGCGGCGGCGCCAGCTGCTTCGAAAAGTTGAACTGGTACAGCAGCAGATAGTCGGGCTGCGGGTCAGAGGCATGCAGCTGCATATGCCCCCAGATACCAAAGGGCTCGGGGCTCTGCTTCCATAGCCAATCGCACTGGGCCAGGCCACCATAGCTCGACAGCATGCCAACAATCGGTCGGGTCATCGGGTTGCTCCCTGGGGTTGAGGTCTGTACTGGGCATCGACATGAGACAAAATCGTTTGAATGCGGGCTTCCCAGGAGTAGGGTTGCAGTACCTCGGGGTTGGCGGCAAAGCCCCCTGGCGGGCGGACATGCCTGGTGAGCACCTGCCCGAGCGTATCGGCAAACGCCTGGGCATCGTCGGGGGCGCACCAGGCCGCAATCTGCTGAGCCATTGCCCAATCGTCAAGGGATGGAATGTGGGTAGCGACGATGGGCGTGCCTGAGGCGAGGTAGTCGAACAGTTTGAGGGGCGAGGTAAAGGTAGCCGCTGGCCCCGACCGATGGGGATGGGCCAGCACATCGGCGGCCTGCAATAGGTGGGCCAAATCCTGCTGTTCTAAGAACCCCAACAGCTCAACATTCGTCAGGCCCAGAGCCGCAATGCGATCGCGATAGTGCCGCTGCTGCTCAGCCGGGCCACCCGCCAGGGCAAATTTGACCTGGGGAAACTGAGGGGCAATGTCGAGCAGCACATCGACCCCCTTAAACTCGTGCAGCGCTCCAGCATAGACCACCAGGTGAGTCAACGAATTTTGCAAGAGGCGATCGCGCCATTGCTGCGCTGCCGCCGGGTGCCGGGTCAAAAACTGCGCGTTAAAGCCGTTGGCTACAGTGACCACCTTTTTCTCGGGCACCCCGTTGCGAATAATGCTCTCTTGCACCGTGTCGATGACGGTGACTACCGCCTGCAAGAGAGGATGGGTGGCCATCTCGGGCTCAAAGGGCTTCTCGGTGTGGTGGTGGCACTCAAATATCACGGGCACTCCCTGCTGGAGGGCGGCTTTGGCAAAGTTCCAGTCGCGGGTATGGACGAGGGCTGTGCGGGTAGCTAGGTACAGCGGCCAGTAGTATTTGCAGGCTATGGTGCTGGCGTTGGTGAGCCGGTGCTGCAGCCGATCGATTGGCCAGGGCATTGCTAAGGGCAACAGGCCTAGCTGGGTTTGAATGTTAAAGAACCGCGCAAATACCTCGTTTACGGGTTGGGGCTGGGGGTTGACCCAGCGCCAGGGTTGCCAGGCGGTTGGGCCGCGATCGACGTAGGCCAGCTGGGTAGAGTAGCCCAGGTTGGCGGCAGCATTGGCACACTGCACGGTCTGAATCAGGTGGGCCGCTGGCTGGGGCAGGGTGTCGCGGATGAAGAATAGGTAGTGGCGAGGCATGGGCAAGACGGTGAGGGGATGGATGGGGAATTAGGGTGCGATCGCGGGGGGATGGGGCAGATGCTCTAGGGAGAGCTCCTCTGGGTCTGGGGCAGAGGGCTGATCGGCGGCGGATTGCTTCTCGACCAGGTCTAAGCTGGGCAGCAGGTTGAGGGCGGCGCGGTAGGCTTCTTGCACGACTTCGACAGTTTCGGGGCCATCTTCGACCAGGCCATCGGCAAGCAGCTGGAGAGAGCCCAGCACCACATTGAGCCCGCTGCGCAGGTCGTAGGAGGTCTGCTCCGTTAAGCGGGTAGGGCTAGCGCCGGTTTCTCGCGCAAATTGTATGGTGTAGAGGTCGGTATAGCGGCCCTGCTGCTGCAAGAGTTCGTCGTGGGTACCCAGTTCCACGACCCGGCCCTGATCGAGCACGGCGATCTGGTCGGCGTTGCGAATGGTGGAGAGGCGGTGGGCAATCACCAGGGTGGTGCGATCGCGGCTCAGGTCTTCTAGGGCTGCCTGTACCAATTGCTCAGACACGGTGTCGAGGGCGCTGGTGGCTTCGTCGAGAATCAGAATGGGCGGGTTTTGTAGCAGGGCGCGGGCAATGGCAAGGCGCTGGCGCTGACCACCAGACAGCAGCACGCCGCGATCGCCCACCACCGTGTCAAACCCCTGGGGTAGCTGGCTAATAAACGCGTAGGCGTTGGCTCGGTGGGCGGCCTCAACCACCTCGGCATCGGTGGCTTGGGGCTGGGCATAGGCAATGTTGTCGCGCACGGTGGCATTAAACAAAAACGTGTCTTGACTGACAATGCCCATGGCCCGCCGCAGACTCCCCAGGTCAAACTCGCGCAGATCGACACCGTCGATGGCGATGCGACCCGCCTCCGGGTCGTAGAAGCGGGGCAGCAGATCGGCCAGGGTAGACTTGCCTGCCCCCGAGGCCCCCACCAGCGCCAGGGTGGTGCCTTTGGGCAGCGCTAGGGTAATGTCGCGCAGCGACCAATCCTGAGCGCTGGGGTATTTGAAGGTGATGTGCTCGAAGGTGATGCCCGTTTGCAGCGGGGTAAACGGTCGGCGGCCCTGGGCCATAAACGGCTTGGTGTCGCGGCGCAAAAAGTCGTACACCAGGTCAACGCTGGCGGCGCTGTTGGCCAGCTGGCTGCGGGCCGAGTTGAGCTGCCCCACAAACTGAATCACCCGCGACAGCACAAACAAAAAGGTCAGCAGCAGGGTGGCCGAGGCCGCCGACCCGCTGCCCAGCCACACCTGGCTGATCAAAATAATGGCCACCAGGGCAAGAATGCTGAGAATTTCGTTGAGCGGGCCGATGATGGCGTTGTTCATCTGCGATCGCAGGGCCGCCTGTTCCCGCTGCTCGACCAGCGCCACCACCTGGCCAAACTCTACCGCTTCGTTGGCGGTGGCCTTGACCAGGCGCATGCCGTTGAGCATCTCCAGGGTGCGCACCGAGTAGTGTTTAGAGGCCTCTGCCAGCGCCTTGCCGTAGAGCCGAGCGCGGGCGATGACGTAGCGATTGAGCATCAGCACCCCCGCCATCAATACCACCGCAGCCAGGGTCAACGCCCCCGAAATTGACAGCAGCACCACGGTAAAAAACAAAATATTCAGCGACGCCCGCAGCAGGTTGATCACCGCGTTGATCGAGGTCACTGCCCGGCCCGTCTGGTCGTTCAACCGCTGAATGATATCGCCCGTGCGCATGGCGTGGTGGTAGTCGATATCCACCGTCAGCAGTAGATCAATCCCGGCCCGGCGCAGGTCGCAGGTGAGACTGCGGGTCAGGCTTTCGGTGGTGACGCTGCTGAGGTAGTTGGCTAGGTTCTTCAGCAAAATCGTCAGCACAATAAAGCTCAGCATCGCCACCGCTCGCCCGGTGCCAGCGATGCCCAGAAAGGGTTCAATGACTTGCTCTAAAAGCGGCGGTAGGGCGATCGCACCCCCATCGGTGCCCAGGAGTTCAAACACCGCTGGCACAATCAGTGTCGTGCCCACCCCGTTGAAGATCGCCCCCGAGAACCCCAGCCCGATGGCGGCCAAGATGCGCCAGGGGTAGTGTTTTGCGTGGTCGAAGAGGAGTTTTTGGGCGGTCATGGGG
>NZ_JADEWX010000223.1 GCF_015207395.1 Nodosilinea sp. LEGE 07088 | reverse complement strand
GGAGATGGGGAGATGGGGGAGGGGCGCAGGGCCTGCGCCCTGGATGGGTAAGTTGGTTGTGGAATGCTAAATGGCGAAGTCTTTGCCGAGATAATGTTCGCGCACTAGAGGATTGTTGGACAGGTCGGCGGCATTGCCGGAGGCGAGAATCTGCCCGTCGCTCATGATATAGGCGCGGTCGATGATGCGCAGGGTCTCGCGCACGTTGTGGTCGGTAATCAAAATGCCCATGTCGCGATCGCGCAGTTTGGCCACAATCTCCTGAATTTCGGCCACAGCAATGGGGTCAACCCCGGCAAAGGGCTCATCGAGAAACAAAAAGCTGGGGCCTTCGGGGCCAGAGGCCAGGGAACGGGCCAGTTCGGTACGTCGCCGCTCCCCCCCCGATACCTGAATGCCCAGGGTGTTGGCCACCCTCTCCAGGCGAAATTCTTTGAGCAGGTTGCGCAGGCGATCGCCGTACTCATCGGGGGGCACCCGCGTCTGCTGCATCACCAGCAAAATATTGTCGGCCACCGACAGGTTGCGAAAAATGCTCGGCTCCTGGGCCAGATAGCCAATGCCCAACCTGGCCCGCTGGTGCATAGGCAGATCAGTGATATCGATCTGGTCGAGGCAAACCCTACCGCCGTCGGGGCGCTCTAGGCCAGTCGCCATATAAAACGTGGTGGTCTTCCCGGCTCCATTGGGGCCCAGCAAACCGACGATTTCACCCTGGGCCACCGACAGGCTGACGCGATTGACCACCTGGCGCTTGCCGTAGGTCTTTTGAACGTTGTCAAGTATGATTTTCAAGGGCGCGCCTGGGCCGATACAACGGGCAAAACTGACAAAATTCTATCAAAGCGATTGGGGCAACGGCGGACTTGGCCGGCCCGCTAATTCTCTAAGGGAGCTCCCTGGTCGGGTTCGGCGACTGGGCTAACGTCGAGCACTGCCGGGGGGCGCGGTGCCGTCTGGTTGCCCGCACCACTGCTGCTGGCAGAGGCACCGGGTTGCTCATTCTCAGGCAGGATGTACACCGCTTCGACTTGCTCGTTGGGGTTGGGGGTGGCCACAAAGCGGTCTTCATCGACCAGATAAGTCACCACCTCGGCCCGCAGGGTGTTGCCCTCCTGGTTGATCACCACGTTGCCACTGAGCACAATCCGCTGCTCATTACTGTAATAGTCGGCCTGGGCCGAGGTGGCTTGAATCCGCCGAGCTGGATAATCGATTTGCACATTGCCACGGGCGGTAATGATGCCGGTTGCCGAATTGGCCTCTTGAATATCGGATCGCAGGGTAATGGTGCCTCCGGCTTGAGCCTGGGCGGGGCGGCCCTCTAGCGAGGGCAGGGCACCACTATTAACGGCTACAGAGGCGATCGACACCGCCATGACCATTCCAAACCAGCGCGCGCTGCCCTCCATAGTTAGCCCTTTACCCTGTATGTAGCTCAGCCCTCCAATCTTACTCCAATCTCTCCTTCTAGCTTGCCGGGTTGGCCCAGACCCAGGGCGATCGATAGACTTACTCCAGCTCCCCCTAATCCGGTACATTGGCCTAAACTCCTTCAACCCTCGCCCATGACCCCGACCAAACTCAAACCCGACTGGGCTGGCGACGATCTGCTCTCACGGCTGGTGAACCGCGCCATTCAAACGCCCGCCCTCTATGCGCTGATGAAGCGCCAGGCCCGCCAGGTGATGATTAAAACCGCCGAGAAAAACGGCGTGCCCTGGCGACAGACCTGTGCCACCTTAGATACCCCTGAGCTGCGCCAGCAGCTGACGGCATTGACCAATCCAGCGGTGGTTTACCCCGACTATTACCAGGTTCCTTTTCACGCCTACAGCGAGGGCAACCTATGCTGGCAGGCGGCCCTAGAGGCCGCTCCTGCCACCTATGCGATGGCTCTGCGGGTTTGGCCTCACGAAGACCTATCGTGGCAGACGGCGCAAGATCGGCTGCGGCAGAGCTTTTTGACAGTGCTCGACCAGTATGGCCCGACCCGGGTTGATGACATTCTCGATGTAGGCTGTTCGGTGGGTATCTCAACGCTGAGCCTGCATCGCCACTACGGACAAAAACAGGCCCAACAGCCATCCCAACCGCACCCAGTACAGACCGTGGGCCTTGACCTGTCGCCCTACATGCTAGCGGTGGCCCAGACCCAAGATGCTGGCGGTGAAATTGCCCAGTGGGTGCATGCCCCGGCAGAGTCTACCGGCTTCTCAGAGGCATCGTTTGATCTGGTGACGATGCAGTTTGTAGTGCATGAGCTGCCTCGCACTGCTACCCAGGCGATTTTTGCTGAGACAATGCGGGTGCTGCGACCCGGTGGTGCCCTAGCGATTGTCGATAACAACCCCCAGTCGGCTGTTATTCAAGCGCTGCCCCCGGTGCTGTTTACCCTGATGAAAAGTACCGAACCCTGGAGCGATGATTACTACACCTTTGATGTCGAAGCCGCCTTGGTGAGTACTGGCTTTGAGCCACCTGTACTGGTGCCCAGTGATCCCCGCCACCGGACTCTCATAGCCCGTAAAGCGACTTAGCAATCATGGTTGTGAATGCGACTGTAGAGGCACAAAGCTAGGGTCTCTTGCCCTCTGCGCGGCGCTGGAATGAGATCCAGTGCCATTGGGGAAATACAGGTAGAATAGGCTCAGTGCTGCCTTAGGGCACCTTGCACCTGTACTGGATTTGCAGCGCTCGCGACTCGCCATCGGTACAGCCTTAGTAATGGCAGGAATAAACCATGGGTGAATGGCTCGATCACAGCGTAGTGGTAGATGTAGATGTACCGATAGAAACCGCTTGGGATTTGTGGTCTGACCTGGAGCAAATGCCCCGCTGGATGAAGTGGATCGACGGGGTGACGATCTCTGCCGACGACCCTGAGATTTCGGAATGGAAACTGGCCTCGCGCGGGTTTGAGTTTACCTGGCGCTCTAAAATCACCAGTCTGGTGCCCCACCAGATTATTCAGTGGGAGGCCATCGATGGCTTACCCAATCGGGGGGCGATTCGCTTCTATGGCAAAGATGACCGATCGACGGTCAAACTGACGGTATCCTACGCGGTGCCGGCGATTATAAAGTGGATGGACGGTCTCTTTTTAGGTCGCCTGGTAGAGGCCACGCTACAGGATGACCTCAACCGCTTTCGCGACTATGCTGTGGCCGCCAAGCAGCCGCCCACGGCCTAGGCGCTATGGGCCTTACGGTAGCAAAGGTACAAACCCGGCTGGCCCGCTTTGAGTTCGAGGCGCTGTTTGTGGATGACCTTGGCTGGCTGGCTGGCCCGCCGACGGAGGGCGATTGGCCAGGGGATGAGGCTCAGCGCTCCTGGGTTGTGGCCCACAGCCCAACGGCGGGGAAGCCTGCGCTGGTGGTCGAGATGGAGGGGCAGGAATGGCGCGATCGCCCGCTACCTGAGGTATTTCAGCAGCTGCGATCGCTAGCTCAGCGCCTAGAGAATGGCCTAGTCATCTGGCGAGACGGGGCAAACCAGTCGCCAGGCCAACGCAGTCTTTGGTGCTGGGCTAACGGCGAGTCAGATCATGCTGACTGGGGTAGCCAGGTGGTTGTGCATGGGGAGGTGTCCCAGGGCTGGGCCACAAGACTGCTGTCACTGCACCGAGATCGTTTACTCACTCGGGCTACCCTCTACCCCCTGCCCGCCAAAGTCACGCCTGACCCGGTGCTGGTCGAAGGCTTTCACCGGAGTTGGCAGGCACTGATCGTTGCCCTACCCAGCTTACCTGGGGCCAGTCGCCTACCCTACGCCACCCTGCTCCTCTCTCGGCTGATTGCGATCGCGGCGCTGCAGCAGCGGGGATACCTGGGCCGCGACGAGTGGTATTTGCAAAACCAGTTTGGCCAGAGTCAGCAGCGTGGGATCGACAGTTTCTTTGCCCAGGTACTGCAACCGCTGTGGCAGCAGGGGTTTACCCTGCCCGATGAAGAACGGGCCCCGGGCATCAGGAAGCGCTTTGGACCACTGCCCTTTCTGCCGACCGGGCCCTTTCGCTTTACCGAACTAGACCAAAAGTGGGGCCATATGCCCCTGCCCGATGCCGCCTTTGAGCCAACCCTGAACTGGCTGGCCGACCTGCTGACCGCAAACCCCAGTGGACTGGATAGGGGCCTGGGGGAACTGCTAGAGCAGGCGGTGAATGAACACGACGGAGCGGCGATCGCCACCCCAGCACCGCTGTTGGATGCTCTTTGCGATCGCACCATTTGCGCCACCGTGCTCGACCGGGCTGAAGCGCTCACGGGCCAGCGCTATCAGTCTATCGATCACCTGCTGTTAGAAATTTCCCCTACCAATGCCGGGGCACTACTGCAAATTATCGGGCGGCTCACACTGCTGGACCCCGCCTGTGGCTCGGGCCGTTTTCTGGTGGCGGCCCTAGAACGGCTGATGGATTTAACCCAGGGTTTGCGCGCTATTGCCCGCCTCGACTCGGCCAAGAACGTACCCAACTGGGCCCAACCGTCTCCCCATGGCCCAGCCCTGGGCCTCTACCAGCACCTAACCGAGCGCACCCTTTACGGTCTGGATCTGTGGCCACCAGCCGTAGAGTTGGCCAGACTGCAACTGTGGCTCTGTGGGGTGCGTCACACGACACGACCCACAGAGCTCACAACCCTGCCCGACCTGACCCTGAGCCTGTTTCAGGGCAATGCTCTGATGGGTCTCATTCGGGTCGATGACGAGCGCTTTGACCAGGTGCAGCCCAAACGGCGGGCCAAGGGCAAACCTACCGCTGAAGCCGCACCCCTCCAGGGCAACCTGTTACAACCGTTGATGGCCGACAGCTACGAGGCGATTTTGGCCGAGCGCCAGGTGCGCTTAGAGCACTATCGCAGCCAAACTCAGCTCCTGGCCGAAGTGGGCAGTGTGCCCGCCTATGCCCAGGCCGACTTTTTGCGCGATCGCCTCGACGAACTCAACCAGATAGCCCAGGGCAAGCTCACCTACCTGCTATGGAGCGAAGGCAGCCAGCAACTCGGTTTGCGCGTGCCCGACCCTGGGGGTAGCCGCCCGACTCGCCCGTTGAGCCAGGCCGATGTCGAGGCCACCCAACCCTTCCACTGGGGGTTCTATTTCCACCGTCTGCTGCGCGATCAGGGCGGCTTTGATATGGTGTTGAGCCATTTCCCGCGAGGGGCAGTAGAAGCCACTCGCCAGGGTTTTGTAGAGCGTTATCTCACGCTGTTTGAGCAAAAAGATGTCGCTCCCTCTACCTTTTTGCACAACCACAGCCAGGTGCTCACCATCGACCCTGACCTGACCCAAACCTGGGCCGAGTATCGGGGCCAATTCACCTGGCTGGGGCAGTATCTGCGGCGCTCTGAGCAGTATCCCCACAGCAGTCAGGGCTACGAGGGCAAGGGCCGCCTCTACTGGTCGCGGCTATTTTTAGAGCGCAGTCTGCAACTGCTGCGTCCCGGCGGTCGCTGTGCGGTGCTGCTAGACCCGTTTTGGGACAAGGCCAACGGCGCTCCCCTGCGCCACTGGCTGCTGCGGGAGGCCAGGGTAGCCGCCGTGGTTGACCTCTCAAATCACCAGGGGCTGTGGCCCACCGCCCCGTCCCGCACTACCCTCTGCGCCCTGTGGCTACAGAAAGCGGGGTCAACCCCCGGCAGCCCCTACACGGCCCATGCCAAAGACACCGCCCTGGCCCCAGAGCAGCTGGCGGCGGCACTCAAGCGCCTCACAGCCTGAGCGGGCGATCGCCCCCAGACAACCCGATGAACTTGTCAGACTTCTCTGACCACGAACTGGCAAAGGTAAAATAGGCTCACATTCTCTGTGCCTCTAGCCATGAAGCTTCCCAACGGAGCATCAGCGATTGTTCCCATGGATAAGCTGGTGGGCTACTGCCTTAACCCAAACCATTCATCGGGCAAGCATAAAGCGAGGGTTTTTGCTTCAGCCCTGGGCATCAAGACTGACAATGCGGAGGACTTACGGCAATTGATCGCTCAAGCCGCTATTGATGGAGAGGTCGTGCAGCAAGACTCTACAGCATTTGGGCAACTGTATAAGGTCGATTGGGTCATAATCGATCGTGACTCTGTTGTCCTGCGGACACTTTGGGAGGTTCGCGCTGGCCAGTCTGCCCCTCGCTTGGTTTCGGCGTTTATCAAATAAAAGCTATGAGCCCTGTAACGACTCTAGATACAGTTGCCAATATAAAACCGATCGCCCGCGATCGCCTCATGTTGATTGAGCCTGAGTTTGACTCGATTCAGCAGCTTCCTACGGGGCAGGTAGGCACTGTGTTGGAAATTTACGAGGGGGAAAATCCTGGCTATTTGGTTGAGTTTGCGGATTTGGATGGCCGCGAATATGCGATGGCGATGTTGACGCTGGATGAATTACTGCCCTTGCGTTACGAACTACCGCTGGCGAGTTAAAGAGGGAAGTTTCTTTGACAGGCCGCGATCACCCCAATGCGACCTGCTGAACTTACGGGTTAATTTCATTTTCTCAAGGTTAAGGCCAACACAAAGTTTGCGAGGTTGCTAGCTTTTAGCCCTCTAAGCTGACATTAGTTAAGCATTTACATTTCGAGCGACGGCAGCGCCCACGGCGTCGATCGCATCGTCCATGAGCTGTACCGACTCGGCTTTGCCGAAGTCCGCGAATGGAGCAAACCCCAGCCCACCAGGCGCATCAACGAAATCATACGCGTGCTGACCCGCTATGTCATGCCTCCCAGCCAGGGTTAGATAACGCGACCCAGCGCCTCGTCCACCTGGCGAAAGAGGGCGGAGAGGTCGCCCGAGTTGTCGATCGCCACATCGGCCCGCGCCGCCTTTTCCGCCAGGGGCATTTGGCTGGCCATGCGGGCCTGGGCCTGGTCAATCGTCAGACCATTGCGCTCCATTAGTCGCTGGCGCTGGAGGGATTCTGGGCAGGTCACTACCCAAGTTTCGCTCACCTGGTCGGTCAGATTGGCCTCAAACAACAGCGGAATCACCTGCACAACCACCGGGGCATGGGCCAAATGCTCCATGGCCTCGGCGAAACACCGGCGCACTAGGGGGTGAATCTGCTGTTCTAGCCAGGCTCTCTCGGCAGGCTGGTTAAAGACGATGTCCCCCAGCTGCCCCCGGTTCAGGCTGCCATCGTCGTTGAGCACAACATCACCGTAGCGGGCGGCGATCGCCGCCAACCCCGCAGACCCCGGCTCCACCGCCTGGCGGGCATAGACATCGGCATCCAGCACCGGCAGGTGGTGAACCCGCGCCAGATAATCTGCCACGGTCGATTTGCCGGTGGCAATGCCCCCGGTCAGCCCGATGATGCGCTGGCCCATGTGGCGATCGCCTCCGTCAGTCCATCCAGGGTGTACTCTGCGGGTTCAATATCGACCCGGCCCAACAGCTGGCGGCAGCTATCGGAGGTTTTAGGGCCAATGGAGGCGACCGCGACGGTCTCCAGCATTTTCTGCCAGCCCTCGCCTAACCCCTGCTCCAACAGCTGGGCGGTGTGCACCACGGTCTTAGAACTGGCAAAGGTGATCACATCCACCCGCCCCTGCTTCAGCGCCATCAGCGCCTGGGCATCTGGCTCCGCCGGACAACCCGACTCGTAGGCCGCCACCTCTACCACCTCAGCCCCGGCAGCGGTAAACTCCTGCACCAATACCTCACGGCCACCGCTTTCCACCCGGGGGAACAGCAGCCGCTGCCCGATCGCCGGTTCAGGAAAGTGAGCGACCAGGGAATCGGCCACAAAGTCAGGCGGCACAAAGTCGGGAATGATCCCCCGCTGCCGCAGCACCGCTGCCGTTTTGCGGCCCACAACGGCAATCTTCAGTGAACTCAAGGCACGTAAATCCTTACCCTGATCCAGCAGCCGATCGCAAAAGAAATGCACCGCGTTGGCCGAGGTGAGGATCAGCCACTGAAAGGTGGGGAGAGCCGCGATCGCCTCATCCAGCTCCACCCAGCTCGACGGCGGACGCATCTCTAAAGCCGGGAAATCGATCACCTGGGCACCCTGGGCGGTGAGGAGATCGGCGAAGGCGCTGGACTGTTCGGTGGCGCGGGTGATGAGGATGGTCTTTTGGGAGAGGGGTAGGGGTGTCTCTTATAC
>NZ_JADEWX010000222.1 GCF_015207395.1 Nodosilinea sp. LEGE 07088 | reverse complement strand
CCCTCATCTACCCCCCTATTCCCATCAACCCGTAGGCCAAGACTGCGCTACCCAGAGGCACGGTTAGGTTGTCGAGGCCATAGAAAGAAAGGGTTTCGAGCAGAGTAGCGGCGATCGCAATCACCAGTGCCGTTCCCCAAACCGCCCCGGTAAATCCTGCGGTCAGACCCAGGACTAACAGGCACACCACCAAGCTGGCTAGGGCCATGGTCAAGCTCCCTTCCCAGCTTTTTTGGTTGCCGAAAATTTTGTAGGGGTGACGGCCAAAGTTTTGTCCTACCAGGGCCGCCAGACCGTCTCCCCAGGTCATCACTAAAATGCCCAGGGCCGCGTACTGGGGTAGGCCGGGGGGCCAAAACGCCGCCGTCAGTACCCCAATGCTCACGGCGTAAAAAAAAGTACCGAGACTGCGCCTTCCCACTCCGTTAACACCCGGCAAAATCGGCAGTCGGTACGACAGCAGTGCCAGGCCACTAAAGACGACCGAGGCCGCTAGGCCCATCCAGGTGGGGGTACGTAGCCACCAGGCCAACAAAATGACATGGCCTGCCCCAATATGAACAATTTTGCGGGTAATTTCGGTATCTATGGCCGTGGTGCGCCGCAGCCCTTCGGCTACACCGCCCACCAGTGCAAGCCAGGCGGCTACCAGTCCGATTTGCCCAAGCGCAGTAGCCATCATGACGGGGGAAGTAGGTATAGTGGGGTGGGACTTTTAGACCTTACTACACCGAACTTACTATGGATAAACCTTATCAGCGAGTGCTGCTAAAACTTAGCGGCGAAGCCCTGATGGGCGAAATGGACTATGGCATTGATCAGAACGTTGTCGAAGCCATTACCGCCGAGGTCGCCGAAGTCGTTAAAGAGGGCATTGAAATTGCCATTGTCGTCGGTGCAGGCAACATCTTTCGCGGCATCAAGGGCTCGGCCTCGGGCATGGATCGGGCCACCGCCGACTATATCGGCATGATCGCCACCGTGATGAATGCTATGACGCTACAGGACTCGCTGGAGCGCATGGGGGTGCCCACCCGAGTACAGACGGCGATCGCCATGCAGGAAGTCGCTGAGCCCTACATTCGTCGTCGCGCCATTCGCCACCTGGAAAAAAACCGGGTGGTTATTTTTGGGGCTGGCTCTGGCAATCCCTTCTTTACCACCGACACGACTGCCGCCCTGCGAGCCGCTGAGATCAACGCTGAAGTGGTATTTAAAGCTACCAAGGTTGACGGGGTTTACGATTCTGACCCTAAAATTAATCCAGAGGCTAAGCGCTACCGCAGTCTGACCTACGGTCACGTGCTCCAGCACGACCTTAAGGTAATGGACAGCACTGCGATCGCTCTGTGTAAAGACAACAACATCCCGATCATGGTATTTGACCTATCGGTGCCTGGAAACATCAAGCGGGCGCTGACGGGTGAGGCCATCGGCACGATTGTAGGAGACTCTTGTGATGTCAGTTGACGATATTTTGCTTGAAACCGAAGAACAGATGGAGAGCGGCTTTGAGGCCACTAAGCGCAATTTCAATACCATTCGTACGGGTCGAGCCAACGCTTCCCTGCTAGATCGCATCGAGGTCGATTACTATGGCGCACCCACTCCGCTGAAAACCATCGCCAGCATTTCGACTCCCGATGCCAGCACCCTGATGATTCAGCCCTTTGATGGCAGCAGTCTGTCGAATATTGAACGGGCGATCTCGATGTCTGATGTGGGCCTCACCCCCAACAACGACGGCAAGGTGGTGCGCCTCAACATTCCGCCACTCACCAGCGAACGCCGTAAAGAATTTGTCAAAACAGCGGGTAAAATTGCTGAAGAAGGCCGGGTTTCTATTCGCAACCAGCGTCGCAGCGCCATTGATGCCGTCAAAAAATTAGAAAAGGCCAGCGACATTTCCGAAGACGAATCCCGCGATGCCCAGGATGAGATTCAGAAACTGACCGACCAGTACACCGCCAAAATTGACAGTGCCCTGGCGGCCAAAGAGAAAGATATTATGACGGTGTAATCCTTTGCTGAGATTATGCCCAGCCGTAGAGCAATGGGGCCGTTGACTGCTGGGAGAGTTCTTAACCTGTATCTAGGCGTCTGAGACAAGTGGATAGATGCCGAGGTCGCCGGGGTGCTATGCAGTTGCTAGGCCATAGATGAGCTTTTAGCCTCAGTTGACGCTCCCTAAAACCCCTGTTAGATTACGAGTACGATTAAATTTACCCCGCAGCGACAATGATTTCTTTGGTACAGGTCTTTTATTTTTGGTGGCAGTCTACGGTTCACAGGCAGTGAGCACCTTTGTGCTGTCTACCTGGTGAACCGCAGAGCTTAACCTCTGCGGTTTTGTTTTTTGAGGTCCTTTTTTCTGTGTAGCCATGTCATTTTTTTGCGCCAATTCTGACGCCAGCTGGCTTTATAGCTTTTTTTACACCCCCGGGTCAGGCTGGCGGTGATAGGTCTTCCTATGCCCTTTACCTGACCCGGAGCCGCAACGCTCCGGGTTTTTTGTGCTTTGTCTTAGTGCCTGTCGTCCTGTTTTTTACACCGAGTACTTAACCTATGAAAGATGCTTCCTTGGTTTGCAAATCTAACCCTGACCAGCGTACGGTCATTGCTCTGACTGATACCGTCACCGTCGGTGGCGATACCCTGCTGATTGTCGGAGGCCCCTGTGCTGTTGAAAGTGCCGAGCAGATGGATCTGGTGGCCCGTCATCTGGCTCATACTCCGGTACAGGCCCTGCGGGGTGGGGTCTTCAAGCCACGCACCTCACCCTACGCTTTCCAAGGGCTAGGGGAAGTAGGGCTCCATATCCTCGACGACATTCGGCATCGGTTTCAGATGCCGGTGATTTCGGAGGTGATGGCGGAGAGCCAAATTGAGATCATGGCCACCCATGTCGATGTGCTCCAGGTGGGGAGCCGCAACATGCAGAACTTTGACCTGCTCAAGGCCCTGGGCTCGGTGAATAAGCCCGTGTTGCTCAAGCGGGGGTTGGCGGCCACCCTGGAAGAATTTGTGATGGCGGCCGAGTATATTCTCAGCCACGGCAACCCCAACGTGATTCTCTGCGAGCGGGGTATTCGCAGCTTTGATACCTACACCCGCAACGTGCTCGACCTGGGGGCTGTGGTTGCGCTCAAGCAGATTACCCATCTGCCGGTGATGGTTGACCCCAGCCACGCGGCTGGCAAGCGGGAGCTGGTGCCAGATTTGGCCCGGGCGGCCATCGCTGCCGGGGCCGATGGTCTGATGGTAGAGTGTCATCCGGTGCCCGATCAGTCTGTGTCAGATGCTCGTCAAGCCCTTAACCTAGAGGAAATGGCGGCGCTAGCTCACAGTCTTGGCCCTATGGCTAGGGCGCTAGGGCGGCAGTTAAAAGATGATTTGGCGATCGCGCTAACCCATGCCTAGAAGGCAGCATCAGGGTTTGCTATGGGTGGCATTAGCTAAAATTGCTGTCACAAGGCTTCATATTTTGTTACAACGTTAGGGGAAGTAGGTTGGTACTAACCTCTATGTTCGGTGGCTTTACCGGGTTTCAATCCAAAGGGTCCAATGACTTTGGCGAACGGATGATCAACTCTGTGGCTACCCAGTCGCTGCGACATCTGTTTAGCCGTAGTGATGCTGTAGACGTAGCAGTGCGCTGTTCTCCTCCTAGCAAGCTGTTGCAGGGCACTATAGACAGCTTTCGGATGGAAGGTCGCGGTCTGATAATTCGTAAAGAATTTGAGGCCGCTGAAATGATGTTCGAGACCGATGCGGTGTCTATCGACGTCGGCTCGGCTATTGGCGGCAAGATTCGCCTGCGCCAGCCCACCCAGGCGGTGGCCCAGGTGGTGCTTAACGAAGATGCCATCAACCGGGCCTTTGGTGCGGATTTGGTGCGCCAACACCTGGAAGGGGTGACCGATGAGGCGGTTACTTCTCTCTCGGGGGGTGACCCGGTGACGTTTCGAGAGGTCAAAATCACGCTGTTGCCTGACCAGGCGGTGACAATTTTTGCTAAGACCGACTTGCCCAACCACAAGGATGTGCCCATTCAGCTAGCGGCCCAGGTCACGGTTGAAAAACGACGGCGAATTATTTTTGCTAACGCCGAATTTCTGCCAGAGGGCGTTCCAGAGTCCCTGGTATCGATTTCCGGTACCCTGAGTCGGGGCTTTGCGGAGGTGCTCAATCGCATGGTCGATCTGGAGCGCTTCAATCTGGATGGCGTGCTGCTGCGGGTCAACCGCCTGGAAACTCGGGGCAATCAGCTGGTGTTTAGTGGCTATGCCCAGATCGAGCATTTTCCTGGCAGTGTCTAGGGTAACTGGTGCTAGAGCTAGTCTGGGGGCTGAGCTGGCGAAGTTGGGCCGTTGTAGGCTGGGGCCAGTATCATAGTTGGGTTCTCGGGTTAGGGCATCGGCGCTATGGGTAACTGGTTTGCGGCTGGCGGCATTGTGATGTGGCCGCTGCTGCTGTGTTCTCTACTGACTCTGGCTATAGCCGTTGAGCGCGGTTGGTTTTGGCTGCGGCTGGGGCGTCAGCAGCCGGGGCTGGTGCCCCAGGTTTTGAGTACCTTTAGCCAGCATCCTCAGCGGGCGATCGCCAAGCTCAAGCAGCAGCAACAGCTACCCATTGCCCGGATCTTTTTGGCGGCCCTCACCCTCGGCGATGCCACGCCAGAAGAATTTCGCCTGGCCCTAGAGAGTGCCGCCCAGGCTGAGCTGCCCCTGCTCAAGCGCTTTCAAACTCTATTTGAAACGGTGGTGGGGATTGCTCCCCTGCTGGGCTTGCTGGGTACTGTGCTGGGGCTGATGCGCGTGTTTTCGACCCTGCGCCTAGGGGAAACGGGCGGGCCAGCGGCCAGCGGGGTGACGGCCGGGGTAGGCGAGGCGTTGACCTCGACGGCGGTGGGCCTGGTGGTGGCGCTGGTGGCCCTGCTATTCGCCAATCTGTTTCAGGGGCTATACCGCCGCCAGCGTGCGTTTATTCAAGAGGCCGGTGGCAAGCTCGAAATTCTCTATCGCCGGGCCCAGCGGCAGGGGGCCGTGAGCACCGCAATCTACCCGCCCCGGAGTAGACCGTGAGGGGGAATGAGTTTTTAATGGCGCAATCGCCCCAGTCTGCTACCGCGATTGTGGTGGGGGCTGGGGCCGCAGGGCTATTTGGCGCGATCGCCTGCGCCGAAGCTAACCCCGACCAATCTATTCATGTCTTTGAGGCTGGGCGAGAGTCTTTAGCCAAGGTCAGAATCTCGGGCGGCGGCCGCTGCAATGTTACCCACCACTGTTTTGACCCCGCTTTGCTGGTCACCCATTACCCCCGCGGCCGCAACGCCCTGCGTGGCCCCTTTAGCCGTTTTCAGCCCCAGGATACGGTGGCCTGGTTTGAGCAGCGGGGGGTGCAGCTTAAAACTGAAGCCGATGGTCGCATGTTTCCCACCACCGACGACTCAGGCACCATCGTTGACTGCCTGCTGGGAGAGGCTCGACGGCTGGGCATCCAGATTCACACCGGCCAGCCCATCGCCCAGATTAAGGCCAGGGATGATGGCTTTGGGCTAGCGACCCGTAACGGCCAGGATTGGCGCTGCGACAAGCTGCTGCTGGCGACAGGCAGTAGCCCTAGTGGCTATCGGCTAGCCCTCAGCCTCGGCCATGACTTGGTACCCCCGGTGCCATCCCTGTTCACCTTCAATATGCCTGACCCGGCCCTGCGTGAGTTGGCTGGGGTTTCGGTCGAGTCGGTGCAGTTGCACTTGGTGCTACAGGAGGCCCCTAACCTGACCCAAACCGGACCGTTGCTGATCACCCACTGGGGATTGAGTGGTCCGGCGGTGCTCAAGCTATCTGCTTACGGGGCTGTTGGCCTCCATAGTCAGCGCTATCGAGCGCCCCTGACCGTGAACTGGCTGCCTGCCCTTAAACAAGATCAGGTGCGATACCGGTTAACTGACCTCAAGCAAGCCCAGGGTAGGCGGCAGGTAGCGGCGTTTTCGCCCTTCCCTGAGCTATCGCGGCGGCTGTGGCAATATCTCGTGCAGCACCGGGCTCAGCTGGATACCCAGTTGAACTGGGCCGATCTGTCCAAGGCCCAGGTACAAGCGCTGGTGACGGAACTAACCCGGGGAGAGTACGCGATCGCCGGCAAAGGCGTGTTCAAAGACGAATTTGTCACCTGCGGCGGCATCCCGCTACCCGAGGTCAACTTCAAAACCCTGGAGAGCCGCTGCTGCCCAGGGTTGTATCTGGCCGGTGAAATTCTCAATATCGACGGCGTGACCGGCGGCTTTAACTTTCAAAGTGCCTGGACGACGGGGTGGCTGGCTGGACGGGCTATGGCCAAGAGCGGTGGTGGGGCTGATCATCGGTGAAGCGGCTACGAGCACACCCTGGGGCGGCGCTACAGCGGTTGCGGACCTGGACTCGTCGAGCGGGCTGTCCAAGAGTGCTGGGTTATACTTCTTGAATATTTTCATTATAAAACTATGTGCAAAAGTACATAAGTTAATGGATAGATGTGCCAATGTTTGTGCTGAACATATCTGAGAATCTTTTGCTTTAAGAATAAAATTGCCGCTATACGACGCAGAGGCAAGCTGGTAAGATTTCGATAAGAAGCATCTGAAAAGATCAGATTGCCTAAAACCTTGTCGCCAGTATGAGTTAAGGGTGTGCTATGACAGACCAAAAAAGTTTTAGTGGAACATTTCAAGCCGACCTGAGTTTTCCTAAGCCAGGAGGGGATCAGGGTGAAAAGATGGATGCTAGGGTTCTGATCTCCTACGATGATCCAAAGCTGAAATCAGTCGATGGAGACTTCCAAACCATTCAGAAGCCTGTGGTGCTCTTAGTGAGTGAGATTAAGCAGACTGATGGTGAGGGTAATGCAGCTGAAACGATTGAGCCCATCATTGCTTTGGTGACTGGCCAACATAACGGGAGTCAGAACTTCTATGCTCAAGCTCGCTATGAAGACAAGCTAGTAGACGGTACTGACTTCTCCATCGGCAATATTCAGCTCGACTTTATGTATGCCGATGGCCAATTTGAAACGGCTGCCCAGGAGGCATCTAATACTCTTTTAGGCAATAAAGCTAAGAGTGAAGACCCCAAAGAAGAGGATAAAGCTGGAAGCGAGATAGGTGGGAGTGATCTGTCTCAGTTGTCGGGAAGCCCAACTGAATCAGCGTCAACTGAGACTCCGCCAGTGGTTCAAACCGGCGAGGGTTCTGAGGTTCAAGGCTCTGCGCCCTCGGAAACAGACCCAAGCACAGGTACCTAGCCTACTTCATAAAAAAGCTGAATGCTCCCGTCTGTAGCCTGCAATGGAGCAAGCAGATTGGGGTTTCGCAGCTAGATGCGAATTGGTATTGGTCTAATCGCAGGTTAAGTTTGCCAAAGTAGAATACGCGGTGGTTTATGGAAGTTCCCCATGCTGGTGTCGGTGGCTCTATAGATGTCAAAGTTGAGCCGTTTAAGCGCCCTGTCCGACTCTCTTTAGGTTTAGATCAAGATAGTGTGGGCGACTTCTCATTTCAGATCGCTCCAGCATCTGACTCAGATCAGGAGGTGACTCCCTACCTTTCCCTTTCGATAGTCGGCGACCAACAACACGTGAGTGCTCAGGTATCCTGGCCCGAATGGGAAGATTTCATCGGCTCAGGCGATGAATCCACGAGTATCCTTGACTTGGGCAAGTTAATCGCAGCATTACTATAAATCAATGGTCATCTTGCCGCGATCTAAATTAGCTAATGCCCTAGCTTAAAAGTTTCAAACAATGGCCGTTCGCTCTTCAAAGCTAGCTTTTGCCGCAGATATTACTTTGTCTGGGGTTCCACTTAAGGTATGTCTGGTAAGTGGCAAAAACACTGAGACTCACAAAGAAGATGTGTTTCTACAGATTGGTCCTGATTTTGGCGGTCAAGGTATTGGTCTAGCCTCGTTAGTGACTCAAATCTTAGGCAAAAAGGCTCAGGCAAATGTTGCTAGTGCTGGCTTTGTAAGTAGGCGGTTGAAATTAAATGTAAGATAGCGGGGTAGCTAGAGTGCCCCAAAATGCCCGCCCCACTACGCATCATACTAACCGAGGAAGAAGATCGGACGTTGAGCGAACTTCGAGAGGCTCAG
>NZ_JADEWX010000221.1 GCF_015207395.1 Nodosilinea sp. LEGE 07088 | reverse complement strand
ACCCCCACCTACCCCTTCGCCCCAGTCACCATGATTGTTGCCGGGCTGTTGGTGGGCTTTGGCACCCGCATGGGCAACGGCTGTACCAGCGGCCACGGGGTCTGTGGGCTGGGGCGACTATCGACGCGATCGCTCGTTGCCGTGATCACCTTTATGTCTACGGGCATAACCACCGTATTCATCACCCAGCATCTGTTGGGCTGAGTTTGAGAGTCTTAGAGGAGACCAACCCTGACGATGCAGACTGTATCTGGACAAAACACCCTGGCTCAGAACCTGGTGGCGCTGAGCGCTGGGCTACTGTTTGGCCTGGGCTTGAGCGTTTCGCAGATGATTGACCCCCAGCGGGTAATCGGCTTTTTA
Organism: Nodosilinea sp. LEGE 07088; assembly: GCF_015207395.1. Classification (GTDB taxonomy): domain Bacteria; phylum Cyanobacteriota; class Cyanobacteriia; order Phormidesmidales; family Phormidesmidaceae; genus Nodosilinea. The sequence goes on along the minus strand of NZ_JADEWX010000221.1, from coordinate 7,768 downwards.
GACCTGGCGGGCCAGTGGGCCCCAACCCTGGCATTTGTGATGGGCGGCGCGGTGGTGACGACGCTGATCGCCTTTCGGTTGGTGCTAAAACGCTCTGAGCCATTGCTAGGCGGCAAATTTTGGCTGCCCACCCGCAATGATATCGATCGCCCTCTGTTGCTCGGGGCCGCGCTGTTTGGTGTCGGCTGGGGGCTGGGGGGCTACTGTCCGGGGCCTGCGATCGCATCCCTAGGGCTCGGTTCCGCCAACCCAATCCTCTTCGTTGTCGCCATGATCGCCGGATCTCTGGCCTACAAAGCCCTCAACCGTTCCGTATAGCAATAGTTCGGACACTTTTCCAAACCAGCGCTGAAACCCTTGACTTCTCGTTGGCCAGGTTGCTGTTGAAGAGGACTGAAACCCGCATCCTACTGTTGACTGCCAAAAACTGTCCGGAGTGTTGTGAGTTGTTTTTGCCCATGAGCCTCTGCTTGCCGCAGATTGAATGCGGCGGCGGGCCAAAAATTCGCTACCCTAAACAGTCGTATGTGCCGGGCAGCGTAAGGATGACTGAGATGGGGCGGATAAGCAAACTTGTGGCAGGTCTACTGCTAGGGGCAGCTCTGGCTAGCGGCAGTAGCTGGGGCAACGCCCTGGCTACTGCACCTGAGTTTTCTGCGATAGAACATCAGGAAACCACCCGGCTCAAACAAACCAGAGCCCAAAGCTACCGCTACGCCATGCTGGCGGGCTACTCCGCCGCCGAGCGCAAAGACTACCACACAGCGCTGATCAACTTTCGCCGGGCCCTGGCCTTGCGACCGGGCGATCGCTACGCCACCGCTGCCATTCGCAATATGGAGACCTATATTGCTCAAGAGCGAGCCGAGGCCGCCAAGGTCGCCGAAATTGCTCAGCGGCAGGCGCTTCTAGCCCGCGCTGTGGAAGCTAGCGACTGGGCCTGCGCCGCCGCCTCGGTCGACCGCCTGGTGGTGCTGATTCCCCCCAATTCCCCCGATCGCGCCCGCCTGGTCGCCTACCGGGGCGAACTCACCGGGTTCATTCAGGAACGGGCCAATCTCGATCAGTGGTCTACAATCTGCCCCGGTGGCCAGGTTTAGACGGGGCCTTCCCCATCAGTAATCTCGGGCTATTCTGCTGGAATGCTAGGATCTCCTGATTGCCGCTATGCCTAACCATTTGCAGATCACCAACACCCACTTGCCCGATCGCGATGGGCTGTGGTGCTTGTCGCTGGCCGAGGGCAAAATTGCTGAGATCACTCCTGTTCCTCCCATCCGCTCTACCCCTGATAACACGCTCGATGCCCAGGGTCAGTTACTCATTCCCGGCCTGGTGGATGGGCATATTCACCTCGATAAAGCCCGCTTGCTAGCGCGCCAGCCCGCCCAGGTGGGCACCTTTGCCGAAGCCCTGGCGGTCACTCTCCGGCTCAAGCAGGGCTTTACCGTCGCCGACATTCAAACCCGCGCCCGCCAGGTAGTTGAAAGTGCCATTGGCTTTGGCATTACCGCCATGCGCAGCCATGTGGAAGTTGACCCCACCGCCGGTCTGCGGGCCATGGAAGCGCTGCTGCCCCTGCGTCAAGAGTATGCCTGGGGCATTACCCTGCAGCTCGCCGTCTTCGCCCAAGAGGGCATTACGCAACAGCCTAAAACTCTGCCCCTGCTGCGTCAGGCGATGGCGATGGGCGGCGATGTGATCGGCTCGGCCCCCTACGTCGATGCCGACCCCCAGCGCAATGTGCAGCACGTCTTTGATCTGGCCCAGGAGTTTGACTGTGATGTCGATTTTCACCTCGACTTTTTAGACGACAACGAGCCCCTGCTGCTGCCTTTTGTGATTGCCGAAACCCAGCGCCGGGGCTGGCAGGGTCGCGTGTGCCTGGGGCATATGACCAAGCTGGCCGCGCTGCCCCCTACAGAACTCGCCGACCTGGCCACCGCTCTGCGAGAAACCCAAATCTCGATTTTAGCCCTGCCCGCTTCAGACCTCTATATGATGGCCCGCCAGGAGACCCACAATCAGCGCCGGGGGGTGGCCCCGATTCATCGATTGGCGGCGCAGGGGGTAAATGTGGGGTTGGCTACCAACAATATTCTCAATTTGTTCACCCCCTTTGGCGATGGCGACGTGCTTAAAATCTGCACGCTGTTGGCCCAGGTCTTGCAGCTCGGCACCACCGCCAGCCACCAGCTCTGTTTAGCTATGGCTACGACTCAGGCGGCTCAGGCGATTGGGATTGCTGATCAGGGGCTCAAGGTCGGCGATCGCGCCGATCTGGTGTTGCTCGACGCTACTTCAGTATCAGAGGCCGTGGGCGCTGCCCCATCAGGACGCACCGTGATCAAAGCGGGGCAGATTGTGGCTCGGCGGCAGTTGCAGCAAGCGTGGTTTCCTCCGGTCTCATAACTTTTGCAGACCCCATACCCCAGTCTGAGATTAGCGCTGCGACTGCCCGGAGCAAAAATAGCCGGGGAGACCCTCGCAGCACGGCATAATATCAGATGGGTCTAACCCAAATCTTGATCTGCCCTATCGCCCCCTGTAATGAATTATCTGGTCGCCGTTTTAGACAACCGCATCCAAGCCGAAGAAGCCTACAGCGCCCTAGAGCAGGCCAGTCTACCCAAGGCCGACTTTGACATTTTGGGCAAAGGCTTCAAAAGCGCCGATGACTATGGCCTGATCGACCCCGCCGACCAGGCCTGGAAGCAAATTCGCCTGATGATGATTTGGCTGGTGCCCTTTGGTTTTGGGGCCGGGTTTGTCTTTAACATCATCACTGGGCTGGACACCTTTGCCTTTGCCGGGCGGCTGGGTAACCAGCTGCTTGGCGGGGCGCTGGGAGCCGTCTCTGGAGCCATGGGAGCATTCTTTATCGGCGGCGGTGTCGGCATTGCGATCGGCGGGGGTGATGCCCTGTCCTACCGCAATCGGCTCAACGAGGGCAAATTTTTGGTGGTGGTGCGCGGATCTGAGGCCGTTATTCGCCAGGCCACCCCCATTCTGCGTCAGTTTCGTCCCGAGAATATTCAGGGCTACTCAGGAAACTAGGCCATGTCTTCCCCAAACGACGCCAGCGTCATTGTGATCGGCAGCGGCATTGGGGGCCTGTGCTGTGGAGCGCTGCTGGCCCGCTATGGCTTTAAGGTCACCGTCTGCGAAAGCCACACGATTCCGGGGGGAGCCGCCCACGGCTTCGAGCGCGATGGATTTATCTTCGACTCGGGGCCATCGCTCTACTCGGGGATGTCCTCCCGGGGATCGACCAACCCCTTGCGCCACGTGCTGGATGCCGTCGGAGAAGGCAACACCATCACCTGGGCCAACTACGACACCTGGGGTGTACGCATCCCCGAGGGCGACTTTGACACCACCGTGGGGAATGACCAGTTTTGCGATGTGCTGCGCCGTCTGCGCGGCGAGACCGCCGTACAGGAGTGGCGTCGTCTTCAAGCGGTCATGGTTCCCCTCGGCAAAGCCGCCACGGCCCTACCTCCCGCTGCCCTGCGGCTCGACCTGGGGGCGCTGCAAACCGTTGCCCCCTACGCCTGGACTCTGCTGCGCAACGCTCCTGCCCTCACCCAGTCCAGCAATCCCTTCAGCACCGTGCTCGATCGCACCATCCGCGACCCCTTCATTCGTAACTGGATGAATGTGCTCTGCTTTTTGCTGTCGGGGTTACCTGCCGAGGGCACCAGCACCGCCGAAATGGCGTTTATGTTTGCCGATTGGTATCGTCCGGGCGTCACCCTCGACTACCCCATCGGCGGCAGTGCGGCCATGGTCAACGCTCTGGTGCAGGGGCTCAAGAAATTTGGCGGTACTCTGCGCCTCGGGGCCCATGTAAAAACCATCTTGGTGGAAGGGCAGCGCACCACTGGCGTCGTGCTGCGATCGGGGGAAGTCTTGAGAGCCAGCACCGTGATCGCTAACGCCTCGATTTGGGACACGCTGAAGCTGGTGCCCGAGGGAGCGTTACCCAAAGCCTTTGTGAAAGAGCGCCAAGCGACACCACCGTGCCCCAGCTTTCTCCATCTGCATCTAGGTATTGATGGGGCAGGGCTCCCGCCCGATTTGGCTTGCCATTACATTACCGTCAGCGATTGGGATCTGGGCATCGATGCGCCCCAAAACCTGATTGTGATGTCGATCCCCACGGTGCTCGACCCCTCATTGGCACCACCGGGCAAACACACCATCCACGTTTACACCCCGGCCACCGAGCCCTACGAGCTCTGGCAGGGGCTCGATCGCCGCAGCCCGGAGTATGCAGCCTTGAAACAAGAAAGAGCCAAGCCGCTGTGGCAGGCCCTAGAGCGCATCATCCCCGACGTGCGCCAGCGGGTGGAGATGGAATTGGTGGGTACCCCTCTGACCCATGAGCGCTTTTTACGCTGCCACCGGGGCAGCTACGGCCCGGCAATTTCGGCCCAGGAGGGTCTGTTCCCCGGCCCCAAAACGCCGCTGCCCGGACTGCTCTGCGTGGGCGGCTCAACGTTTCCTGGCATTGGCTTACCGGCGGTGGCGGCCTGCGGGCTGATTACCGCTAACACGTTGGCCTCGGTCAGTCAGCACCGTCAAATGGTGAAGGATGCGCTGGGGTAGGCGATCGCCTTAGCGCTCCGCAACCAATGCACCTCATCCAAAAACGTCCAAAACGCCACCAGTTCGTCAATCGCCCCGTCGGTATCGCTGGGGTCGAACAGGGTGAGCTTGCGGGGCAAGGTGTACTCCATTACCTCCTGCACATTGCCTTTAGTCATCTTCGGCAGGGTGTAGCCGCCGTAGAGATAGGCCAGCTCAATAAAGGTGCCAATCCAGTCCCCCGCTTCGGGATTTAGCTTGATGTGAGCCTTGCCCGCCTTAGAATTGGCAAAGTCTTCGAGTGCTCTGTAGATATAGTCTTCTAGCAGCGGCTCGGCATCGTCGTAGTCGAGATTATCGAGCTGGTGGATTTTGAAGGCCATGGCTACTCTCCCTGCAAAGCAACAAGGAAATTTTCTGCCTATAGGCTACCGCACCGAGCAAACTTTCTTAAGAGGAAGGCCGCAAATTGTCATGACACAACCCAAAGAACAGCCGCAATAAACCCAGCAACATTGGCATATCGCCAATGCCAAACAGCAGCGATTCAGAGACTTCGCCATTTAGCGCCAGCCGATAAAACTTCCAGCCTTCGCCGTTGGTGACAATGCCATAGATATCCATCGCCCGACCCAACTGCTGGTTTACCCACTGGCAGGCCTGCATCTCGACTAAACATTTATGCGCCCTACTCCCCATCAGCTCTTACTTTCCTCCCCCTCCAGACGGCTCCCGCCAGAACGTCAGCTGATCGCTAATCGGCTGCAACGTCGTACCGGGGTAGTAGAACTGCAAGATCCGCGGGTAAGCCCAGCCCAATTCGCCCAGACGATAAGACCCGGTCTGGCTCATGCCGACCCCGTGGCCCCAGCCACCCCCCACAAACTGGTAGCCTACTAGCTGAGGAGGCGTTGCACTCGGGGCAGGAGCCGATCCATCCGTAGCGCTAGGCGTCTCATACATCGGCTCTAGGTAGAACAGCAGGCTGCGGGGAGGCGTCAGCACGCGCACGATTTCATCTTTTTTGAGCTGCACCACGCCCAGATCGGTTTCAATGTCGATCGTCTGCACTCGGCCCGAGTTGGCCCGCTCGGTGACCTGGAGCGATCGCACCTCGGTCAGCCCCGCCATTGGGTGCTGGCGTTTGCTCAGATAGCCTTTTAAATCCTGGGTAATCTCGGCCAGGGTGCCCGCATTGCGCCAGCGAAACAACCGCCAGGTGTCTTCATTAAAGCCCTCGTCGATGGCAATGAACCGCCGCACGCTCTCCTCGGAGTTGAGCGGGTACTGGCTAATATCCCACAGGCCGTAGACGGAGTCGACTACGGGCCGCAGATAGGGGCGATCGGGGCCATCCCACACGTCGCTAAAGGCAGCGGTGACCCCACCCGTCGTCGAGGAATATAGGGTATCTGCCAGCTCGTTTTCGTAGGTGAGCACCTGGCCCTGGGTAGCGGTGATGGCCTGGTCGGCCACGGGCACCGTACCGCTGAGGCCCCGGTAGACCTGGCACTGGGTGTCAGCACAGAGCTCGTAGTCATCGATGGCAAAGCGGCGCAGGTTGCGCAGGGCGTAGGTGCGGGCCAGCACCGTCTGGGCCTGAATGGCGGGCACCGGGGCGCTGGGGCCGATCTCGTGGGGCACGACGCCCCGCAGGTAGGTCTCGATCGGTACGCTATTGACCAGGGTGTAGGTGCCGTAGGTGTTGGGCTGTACCCGCAGGGTGCCGCCGTAGACGCGGGTCACCGCGTCATCGCCGGTCTGCACCACGCGCACCCGCCCGTCGCTGGCCCGAATATCGAGGCTGTCGCGCTGGTAGCGGTAGCCGTTGGCCTCAAAATAAACCTTAGGAATTTGCCCCAACACCCGGCTATCGAGAAATACTTCGTTAAAGCCCTGGGCTTTGAGGTTGTCCACTAAAAGGCGGCGCACTAGGGGAGTGTTGTAGGTCTCGCGGTTGGCCCACACTTCCCAACTGCCGGGCTGGGCAATTTCGGGCTCAATGCCGCGATCGCGCCACTGCTGGGCGCTGTGCTCGGCGGTTTCAAAGCTGCGGTGGTTGCTGAGTACGACCCGTTCCCCCAGGGTGGCCTCGGGTAGCGGCTCCGGGGCAATGCCCAGCACCACCCGAGTGGTAGTGACGGTCTGGGGCTGGCCGTTGGTCTCAAAGCTGAGGGTAAGCTGCTCGCCAGACAGGGCCTCCAGGATCATGCGATCTTGCAGGTTTTCGCCAAAGCGCTGCACAATGCCGACCTGAATCACCGGGTTTTGGGCAGCGGGAGCTGGGGCGGCGGCCCAGGTGGTGAGGGCGATCGCCATGCCGCCCACGACCCCTAGCCACCGCCGCGATCGCCGATTGCCCAGGGGCCGAAACTGAAATCGGGGCGGGGAAAGCGTAACCATAGTGATCTAACGAAGTAGTGTGCTGCCCGCCGTTTGTACAGTCGGGTCACAGAAATTCTAGCGGCTTCAGACCCTTGAGGGTGAGAATCTTCACTGTGATTATGCTCAATCGACAGCACCTACTCTGGGTTAAGAATGAAATCTTTCTGGGATTGTTGGGTTTTCTTTGTCAATCTAACTATCAGGAGATCTGCGATCGCCCTATATCTTAGGAAGAGTAGTAGAATTTGATTGAAGCCTGTAATGGTTTCCCTGTTTAATATAAGCAGCTAACGCGAATAGGAATTTCAAACATGGCTTTAGATCAACTCGAGGCGTTTTTAAAGAAAATGCAGTCTGAACCTGCACTTAAGAGTGAGGTGCTCACAGCATCAACTGCAGATGATGTTGCGCGAATAGCACTAAAACTTGGTTTTGAATTCTCAGGTGATGAATTATTGAGAATGTCAGGAAAGAAATTTGGCGGAGTTACTGTTATAAAAACCGATCTTCCTGGGGAGTATAATTAAATGCTTTTTGAATATTGCGCTTAGGTTGGATAAAAACATCAGGGGAGTCAGGTTTCCTTTGTCAACCCAATCTACAGGAGATCTGCGATCGCACTGCAAGAGAACTGCGATCGCGCTAAGCTGTTACGCATCTAAATTGCATTAATCGAATTTCCCTTATTTTTCACCTTGCGATGCCAATTTATAACTAAATCCCCCTCATTGAGAAGTTTGTTGATAAGGGCTTCAAGATCTTCAATCGACTTAAATAAACGATTTGAAATGAA
>NZ_JADEWX010000220.1 GCF_015207395.1 Nodosilinea sp. LEGE 07088 | reverse complement strand
GATGGGGGGATAAGGTCGATAGATCTGGGGGAATGTTTAGCTTACTGAGCGGTAAGTTGAATCAATGGTCTTCTTAGTGTTTACGGTCACTATGCTGGGAATTTTCTGGCTCTGGGCGCGGGGCGAAACCCTAAAAAGACAAGGTATTTCTCGACAGGGTACAGCAGCGGTAAAGACTCGGCGGCGCAGGGTTCAGACCAAGGGCAGAGGAGCAACCGTAGCTCCAGCGGTTGTGAATAGTGCGGTTAGCAAGATTACGACCTATACCCACAATCGAGAGGTATCGGCTCGACTGTTGCAGGCAACCCACCTCGCCCATCAGGGGCGATCGCTAGACTGGTGTGTCGAGAAAATTATTCACGATCTCGTGAGAGATAGGCGCTAGCGACATCCTTATTTTTTGGGTGATGGAGTATGCCAACACCAGCTTGGAGAAAGACCTGGAGCTAAAGGACAAAATCTCCGCCCAGGCCGGTATTGCTGAGTACTGGGTGGTGAATCTTAAAACTAGGGACCTGATTGTGTTTCGTAACCCGTTCGAGGGGGAGTATCAGGCAACGTCAACCTTGAGCGATGGCACCCTCTACTCCGAGAGTTTTCCAACCGTCGCTCTTGAGGTCGCCCAGCTAGTACTCGAAGGCTGAAATATGTCCACCGTTCTGGATCACTTGGCTCCCTAGCTCCCCTGCTCCCTAGCCCTAAGAATAGTATCTAAACTTGCGCCGTGGAGTACTAGTCCGGTGAAGCGATCGCCGATCTACTTCACCGAAACCCGACCATCGGCTTCGATGGTGATGCTGCGATCGCTCGGTTCAGCCGGGGCATCAAACACCTCCACTCGCAAGGTATTCGGGGCAGGTCGATACAATCGCGCCCGCACGGGCAAGTGTTCCTGCGACCAAAAAAACACCGAAGGGTTAGGCTGCGCCGTCCAGCCCACCTGCGTCTCGATGGTGTTGCCGGTGTAGAGCACGCGGGGGCCAAGCAGGGGTGGCTGCTCCAGGCTGAGGGGGCGGCTGCCCACGTTGACGACCTGAATGGTGATGCGATCGCCCGGCGTAAACTGGATCTGCCCTGACTTACAGTTGGCGGTGCAGGGGTCGGCCAGGGCCGTCGGCACGCTCAGCAACCATGCCGCCAGGCCAATCAAACATCCAACCGGCAAAAGCTTTTTCATGGTAACGATCCTCACACAGCGGAACTGATCTTTTGTAGCCGTTGCTAGGGTGCCCTTGGCGCCCGTCTACACATCTTGTAGGAATTAAGGCTGGATTTGGTATTGACCCGTGGAGCGCATCAGCATGGCAACAAACGTCTCTCACCCTTGCGCTTTGATCCAGCACTCACCCCATCATTTACCCCTGCTCTTGTATGGCCCAGTCTTTTGTCGCCCTGAGTCCATCGCTGACTTTGCGGGGGCGATAGCCTAACCCATAGGCTTTGGCGCTATTCGACGATACATCTGGCGGACGGCTAGCCGTCATAGCTACATCGGCCTGGCGGCTGGGAATCACCAGCGTTTTATCGAACCCAAATACCTCGGCCATGCGCAGGCCCAAGTCGTAGCGGCTGAGGCGCTCAGGGCCACCCAGGTGTAATAACCCATGGACGTTCTCCAGCGCCAGCAGCAGCCCGACGGCCACATCTTCGACATAGGCCGGGGTGCGAAACTCGTCTATAAACAAATTTAGTGGCTGACCCGATCGCACCGTGCGCAAAAAACCCTGCAAAAAGCAATCGGCGGTGGGGCTGGGGGGGCCATAGAGCAGCGGTAATCGGCAGATGGCGGCGGCAGGGTGCAGCGCCTGTACCAGCGCTTCGGCCTCGGCCTTGTGGTGGCCGTAGCGGTTGATCGGGTTGGGGCGAGAGGCTTCGCTATAGGGCGCGGCTTGACCGTCAAACACCTGGTCGGTGGAGGTAAACACCAAGGGAATCTGGCGCTGGGCACAAAACTGGGCCAGCCCGCGCGTCGCCTCGACATTGATGGCATAGGAGCGATCGGGGTCTTGCTCGCAGCGGTTGGGCTGGCTCAGCGCGGCGGTGTGAATGATGGCGCTAGGGGCCAGTTGCTCTAGCCAGCGATCGACGGCGGTGGCGTCTGTGAGATCGATGCGGTGCAGACTAACCCCCGGCAGCGGCGGGGTGTGGGCATGGTAGGTACCCTCGACCTGCCAGGTGGTCTGGGCCTGGCGGCTCAGGTGCCAGCCTAAAAAACCGCTGGCGCCCGTAATCAACAGGCGGGCAGGCGAAGCTGGAGTGGGGTGTGCCATCGGGGCTGACATGGGTTTGAATGTAGGCGAGTCTACTATACGCCTGGGGGCGGGTTGGGAGTGGCTATGGCCCAAAAACAGAGACGATGGAGCAGATACGAGAGCATGCGATCGCACTTTGCCCTGCTGGGGCTAGTACTCGCTCTGTGCTTAGGCCCAGTGGGGCTGGCGTCGGGCCAGACCCCAGCCGCCATCGACCCATTTTTTGCCGACGTGGTGGTGCGGGGGCAGCCGGTGTTTGAGGTGGGCGGTCTGCCCGAGGCCACCGCAACCGAGCGAGCCGAGCAGATCAATCGGCGCCTTGCCGCACTGCTGAGCCAAGACGCCGACCCGGCACCTATTACGGTCAATATCGAGAGCACGGTCGAGAAAAGCGATGATCGCCCCCAGGCGACCCTCCAGGTGAACCAGCGGTTGGTGATGACCGTCACCGAGCAGGATGCCCTTGATTTCAATACCCAAGTCCCTCTGTTGGCGCGGCGCTGGGCCAACCTACTCAACCAGGCTATGGCCCGCACCAATCTGGCGGTAGCGGTGCGGTATCGCATTCAAAACACATCCCAAGAACTGCTCAAAAACACCCTTGATAATCTGCCCGCCCTGGTCGGCTCCCTACTGGTGCTAGGGCTGACCTGGCTGATGGCCTTGATAGTACGCCATGCCGTGCTGGTATGGGCCACGAATACCGAGGGCGATCGCACCACCGAAGAGCTGATCAGCCGTCTCAGCTACGGCGGCGTGTGGACCCTAGGAGCGGTGGTCGCCCTGGGAGTGCTGGGGCTTAACCTGGCGGCGCTACTCGGTACCCTGGGGCTCACCAGTGTGGCGATTGGCTTTAGCCTGCGCGATGTGCTCAGCAACTACATTTCTGGGGTGATTTTGCTGGCTACCCGCCCCTTTCGCATTGGCGACCAGGTGGTGATCAACAGCTATGAGGGTACCGTCATTCAAATCCAGCTGCGGGCGACTACGATGCAAACCTACGATGGTCGCCTGGTATTTATTCCCAATCAGGAAGTGTTTCAGAGCAGCATTACCAACAACACGGCGTCTCCGGTACGCCTTAGCAGTGTCACGGTGGGCATCGATCACAACGCCGATTTGCCTGACCTGTTTCACCGCATTCAGCAGCAGATGATGCAGATCGAGGGAGTCGAGCCCGACCCGCCCCCCGCCGTGCTGGTGCGCGAACTCACCCCCAACAGCGTCAATTTAGAAGCTCAGTTTTGGGTCAACTCGCGCAAACAGTCATTTTTGCAGGTCACCTCCCACGTGCTGGCGGCGATTAAGCTAACCCTGCAAGCGGCCCAGTTTGCCGAACCCATCGCTCCCGCTGCCATGGCCACCGAACCAATTCCCAATGAGATCGATGCCCCAGACATCAGCGATGATTAAGCTATTACTCAAAGGCTGAAATATGTCCACCGTTCCGGATCGCTTGGCTCCCTAGCTTTCAGGAATAGTATCTAAACTTGCGCCCTAGAGCATTAGGTCCTGCGCCCCAGTCCCCGATTCCGTGCGGAATGGCTGCAAAATGAAAGCGCTGCCCCAGAATGAGCTCAACCATGGCCACCAAACGCATTCTTTTGATCGACGATGAGGCCGATATCCACCGAATTGCCCAGGTAGGGCTAATGATGGAGGCGGGCTGGGAGCTGCTGACCGCCCAGTCCAGCAATGAAGGCCTTGAAATCGCCTGCTCAGAGCACCCAGATGCCATTCTGCTAGATGTGATGATGCCTGAGCGCGATGGGATAGCTACGCTAAAACTCCTGCAAACAACGCCCGATACTCAAGCTATCCCGATTATTTTTATGACCGCTAAGGCCCAGGCTGCCGACAGACGGCAGTTGTACGCCTTGGGAGCCAGGGGTGTGATCACTAAACCCTTCGACCCGATGACCCTAGCCAGCCAAATTTCGGGCTTTTTGGCATGGTAGGGGCCGTTGATCGGGGGTATTTCCCACAAGATCCTCTCCTCAGAGATATTGGCTCAGCTGAAGGCTGATGCATCGACGCACGGCATCCCAGCTTTGTGTCTGGTGGCGCGCGATCGCCTCGCCGACCAGCTCTAGCTGCAACAAGATGGTGCCGCCGCCGTTGTGGCCAAACCCTTATTTTTTGCGGGACGGGTGCGCGAGGTCATTGGCACCACCTTTGTCTGGGAAGACCTGGTGGCCTACACGGTGGGCGTCGTCATACTGCTCTGCCTTGAAAAATCGCACAGTAATAGCCAGTCGCGAATGACGCCCCCCTGAGCGATCGTTGACACCTTTAGCGACAGGTACCCCGTCCCCATTGCCCGTCGTAACCAACTGAAACCTGGTCGCCAACTCGGGCTGGACGGTTAGAAAGATGAACCAGGGTTACATCAGCCATATCATTCACGCTACCTCGCCAGATAGCCTGCCCCTTACTGTTATTGCGGTCATAGCTGAGAAAGGTTTCAGCAATGCGCTGACCGCTGGAGCGGCGCCGCAGTTCAATGCGAGAAAACCCGGCTTCTCGAGTAAAAAACACGGTGAAGTCCAGGTCATTGACCAAAATTGACCCGGTGCAGGTCATTTGCAAGTTATCTTGGTTGGGTTCTTGGGCAATTGAGGAGGAAATCGGCGTTGTGGCCGTTGGCAGGGCCGCCATCGTTGAAGAGCTTTGGTGCAGCGCCATAGTTGCAACACTTACAACAAGAGCACTGCCAAAGAGCATGGGGTTCATGATTGTCCTTTATGTATGTCTAAGCAAATTTGGTGCAGCGCTTAGCCTAGGACAAAAAAATATTAAACCTGTAGGATATGGTAAATCGCCCATGGGGCCACCACCTGCCTCCTGAACTCCCCAGGCCCAGAATTGCCTACCTTTAAGGCTTAGCCCATCAAACTACTGGCGTTCACTGCTCCTGCACCAGCCGCAGATAGTTTTGCTTGAGCTGAATGTGGCTCTCGCTCATGCGATCGGACAGGGTTTTCTCCACCTGTGACAACTGCTCCCAAAACAGCGAAGAGCGTTGGGACGCAAGGTATTCTTTCCAAAGCTGCTCCAGCAGCTCTGCCGCTAGGGGGCTTTCGCGCCTGATATCGCCCACTATCTCCTCAAAGGCTAGGCGGGCTTCGGGGTGCTGCTGCACCTGTTGAGCCAGGCTGATGGCGGCTTGCAAACGGCTCGACAGGTCGGTAGAAGGGCTCATAGGGGAAGAAAATTAGTTATGATCTCTATTTACAAACCTAAACAATTAATCTCATCTCGGCAAGAAAACTCTGACCGTTGGCTGATATCTAGCTACGGCGGCAGGCAGAGATTGGGGTAGATTCATAGGGGGCTATGCCACAGGGCACTATCCTCCCGTTCATCTAGCCGCACCTTTCCTTGACCTATGGCTAAACAGCGCATTCTCTCTGGCATTCAACCGACAGGCAATCTCCACCTGGGCAACTACCTGGGGGCTATTCGCAACTGGGTTGACCTGCAAGACGAATACGACGCCTTTCTCTTCATGGCTGACCTGCATGCCATTACGGTGCCCCACGACCCGGCGCGACTGGCAGAAGATACCTACAAAGTAGCGGCCACCTATATCGCCTGCGGCATCGACCCTGAGAAAGCCACAATTTTTGTTCAATCTCACCTGCCCGCCCACGCCGAACTGGCCTGGTTATTTAACTGCATTACCCCCCTCAACTGGTTAGAGCGGATGATTCAGTTCAAGGAAAAGGCGGTCAAACAGGGGGAAAACGTCAGCATTGGCCTGCTCGACTACCCGGTGCTACAGGCGGCAGATATCTTGCTCTACGAGCCCGATTTAGTGCCCGTGGGCGAAGACCAAAAGCAGCATTTGGAACTCACCCGCGACATTGCCAACCGGCTCAACTTTCAGTTTGGTAGCGAAGAAAACCCGGTGCTGAAGGTGCCCGAACCCATGATTCGCGCTGAGGGCGCCAGGGTGATGAGCCTGACCGACGGCACTAAGAAGATGTCGAAGTCAGACCCCTCTGACCAAAGCCGCATCGATCTCACCGACCCGCCGGAGGTGATTGTGAAAAAGATTAAGCGGGCTAAGACCGACCCCGAACGGGGACTGTGGTTTGATGACCCGGCTCGGCCCGAGTGCCACAACCTGCTGACCCTCTATACGGTGCTGTCGGGGCAGACCAAGGCGGCGGTGGCGGCAGAATGCAAGGAGATGGGCTGGGGCCAGTTTAAGCCCCTGCTGGCCGATACGGCGGTGGCGGCGCTAGCCCCCATTCAGGCGCGCTTTAATGACCTCATGGGCGATCGCACCTACCTCGAAAGCATTCTCAAAACCGGACGCGAAAAGGCAGGAGCGGTAGCCGAGGTCACCCTAGGGCGAGTAAAAAATGCGCTGGGCTATTCCAAACCACTGTAGCTGGCGGGATATACTAAGCAACTACCCGTGGTTGAACCCACGGCTCCTAAGGGCAAGGATGCTGCCAGTCCCATGGATCCTTCCACCCCCTATAGCCCCTACGGATCGTTGAGGAGACCTGTTTGATTTCTGCACCCCTGGGTTATCGGCTGCGGACAGCGGCCAAGGCTAGCCAGTTCTTGGTCACAGCAGAGGTGATGCCACCTAAGGGGGGCAACCCAGACCATATGCTGGCCATGGGGCAGCTGCTCAAAGAGCGGGTTCATGCCGTGAATGTCACCGACGGCAGCCGGGCGGTGATGCGCATGTCATCGTGGGCAGCGGCGCTACTACTGCAACAGCAGGGGGTGGAGGCGGTGTGTCAGGTGGCCTGCCGCGATCGCAACCGCATTGCTCTCCAAGCCGACCTGATGGGGGTGCATGCCTTGGGGCTGCGCAACATTTTAGCCCTCACAGGTGACCCCGTAAAAGCTGGCGATCATCCCGAGGCGCGAAGTGTGTTTGATCTAGAGTCGGTGCGGCTGCTCAAGCTGCTCGAAAAGCTAAATTATGGGGTCGATAGCCATGACAAGCCGCTGGCCGATGGGGCACTCGATCTCTTTGCCGGGGCGGCCATCGACCCGCAGTCACCTAGCTGGTCGGGGCTCCAGCGGCGGTTTGAGGCCAAGGTCAAAGCTGGGGCGCAGTTTTTCCAAAGCCAGCTGATTACTGATTTTGATCGGTTGGGCAAATTTATGGACCAGGTGGCGGCAAGCTACCATCGCCCAGTGCTGGCGGGGATATTTCTGCTCAAGTCGGCCAAAAACGCCCAGTTCATCAATCGCAACGTGCCTGGGGCGCAGATTCCTGAGGCTATTGTCGAGCGTCTGGCTGCTGCCCGTGACCCGCTGCAAGAAGGGGTACAAATTGCCGCCGAACAGGTGCAGGTGGCCCGGCAACTGTGTCAAGGGGTGCACCTGATGGCGGTGCGCCGCGAAGATTTAATTCCCCAAATTCTGGATCTTGGAGGCATTGCTCCGCTAGAGACCGCTCTCAGCCATCCCAGCCATAGCTAAACCAGTCTCATTGCCGCGCTCACTCCAGCAGCAAAACCTGAATCAACGTAGTACGCATGAATCCTAAGGAAAAATGGAAACATACGGATCTTGTCTGCCTATCTACCTTTGAGAAGGCTATTATGCAGGTTATTTGCCTCCTATCTATCCTCTAGGGGGTGATGAGACAGCAGATAATCTGCCCATCTACCCTACAGCAGGCATATAGGCAGACTGGATCGATCCAATAACTTGTTCGGCCGCAGAGGAGGTGCCGGTGGCTGTTCCTGAAACCATCAAGATTCTCCGCGAGGAGGGCTAAGTAGCTAGGCGCAATTAAATATAAAACGTTCCAGTGGGTAATCTCCGGTTCTACTACGTGCCTCCATGCCCTCAATGACGGTCATGGCCAGGTCATATTCGTTATCAAACATCTGCCCGGCAATCT
>NZ_JADEWX010000390.1 GCF_015207395.1 Nodosilinea sp. LEGE 07088 | reverse complement strand
TAAGTAGGCGGTTGAAATTAAATGTAAGATAGCGGGGTAGCTAGAGTGCCCCAAAATGCCCGCCCCACTACGCATCATACTAACCGAGGAAGAAGATCGGACGTTGAGCGAACTTCGAGAGGCTCAGACGGTTCCTTATCGGACGCGTGACCGAGCGCACATGCTGCGGTTGAATGCCCAAGGCTTGAACGTGCCTGCTATTGCTGAGATTTTTCAGTGCCATCAACATACGGTTAGAGCGACGCTACGCCGATGGGAGAGTGATGGATTGGGCGGACTGTGGGAAGCCCCAGGACGGGGTGCAAAACCCAAGTGGCAGCCGTCAGACCTGGACTATTTGACGGCGTGTTTGGATCAAGAGTCTCGCACCTATAACAGCGCACAGTTAGCTCAAAAACTGAAGCAAGAGCGTTTGGTGGACTTGAGTAGTGACCGATTACGACGATTGCTCAAAAAAAAGATATCGGTGGAAACGAACCCGACACAGCCATAAACGGAAGCAAGACCCGCTCAAGAAAGCCCTCAAGCAGGCGGACCTAGAGACCCTGGTGCTGGCGGCTGAAGAGGGTCTGGTCGATATCAAATACCTCGATGAAGCTGGGTTTTGCCTCTGGAGTCCGGTCAGCTACAGTTACAGTCCGATTGGAGAGCAGAAGCGGATGGAGCAAACGCCGACTCGTCATGGTCGCCGCATCAGCATTCTGGGATTGTGGCAACCGGGAGAAGGCTTTGAGTATGCCCTCTCTCAAGGGGGGTTTAAGGGGAAAAGCTACATTGAGGTCATCGATTGGGTCGCCCAAAAGGCCTCACACACCTTGGCCCAGACGGGTCGCATCACCGTCATTGTGCAGGATAATGGCTCACTTCATAGGAGTCGCTTGGTGCAGCAACAGTGGTCTCGGTGGCAGAAGCAGGGACTGTTCATCTTCTTTTTACCGCCTTATTGTTCGGAGATGAATCCTATAGAAACCCAATGGCGGCAGCTGAAGTGCCACGAGATTGCGGGCCAGATGTTTGATAATGAATATGACTTAGCCATGACCGTCATTGACGGCATGGAAGCCCGCAGTAAAGCCGGTGATTATCCGCTGGAACGTTTTATATTTAATTGCGCCTAGCTACTTA
>NZ_JADEWX010000219.1 GCF_015207395.1 Nodosilinea sp. LEGE 07088 | reverse complement strand
ACTATGCCCACCCCAGATGCCGAAAAACTAGCCTGTCTGGCCACCCTGGCGGCGGCAGCCAACCTCAATGGCGACCCCACCCCGGTTGAATTTGAGGCATTTTTGGCGGCCCTCACCACCTTTCAGCCCCTGCCTATGGGGGTCACCCCCGAGCGCCTGCTGAGCGCACAGCCCAGCGTTGACCCGCAGCTAGGGCAAATTACCACCCCCGAGCTCCAGCAGCAGCTCTATCGCGGGGTTCACAGCATTGCCAGATCTAAAGGCATTGATGCCCCGGAATTGGCGCTGCTGGCTAAGCTGCGATCGGCCTTTGGCTTTTCGCCCGAGCTGGCCGAGTCCCTGGCCAAGCAACCATTGGCGGCCGTGGCGGCCACCAGCGCCACCAATTCTACCCTGACGGGCATGGCCGCTCTGATCGGTCGCGAGGGTGACGTGCGCCGATTAATTTTTGACTACGCCATGGGAGCCGCCATCGTCGGCCTGATTCCCCTCCACGGCGGCGGTTCCTTAGAAATCAAGCTGCTGGTGGTGCTGGTACTCGTGCTCAAAATGATCTGGGATATTCGCAACTATTGGGGGCGACCCAGTGGCCAGGGCGTACTGGCCGTAATAGGCAACCTGTTTGGCTTTATGGCCGCAGTCTTGGGGGGCTTTTTAGCCTGGGTAACGCTGATTGGTCTGGGCGTGGTGATTCCCTATGCTGGGGCGTTTGCCAAGGCTGCCGGGTTTGCCACCGCCACCTGGATTGCCGGGCAGTCGACCAGCCAGTTTTATACCAGTCAAAAACGTCCCGACCTCACTGCCCTAAAACGGGCGTTTCCGGCCCTGCTGTCCTCAGATCAATAACCGTTGCGATCGTAGAGCCTTAGCTATTACTCCACGGCGCAAGTTTAGATACTATTCCTTAGGGCTAGGGAGCAGGGGAGCTAGGGAGCCAAGCGATCCGGAACGATGGACATAGTTCAGCCTTCGAGTACTAGTTGTGGAGCCTGAGCCAATGGATAAGTTTAAGCGTCGTCATTTTTTGCTGGGAGGCGTCGCCGCTGGCACGGCGGCGACCCTGGGCACCGAATATGTCCGGCGTGAACGGGCCGAGGCTCGTCAGGCTGCGATCGATACCTACGCCGCTGAATTCTATGATCCCGAGGACATTATTCAAGCGGCGGTGACCGGCGACACCCGCATGGTCGAAGAGTTTCAGGCTATTCAGGCCGCGGCGGTGTTTCCACCACCGCCGGTGCCCTACAGCCGGGAGATATCGAAACGGCTGATTTTGCTCAGTCGCCTGGCCACCCAGCAGTACATCACCGGGCGCAACGACCCCAACTACGACGGCAATTTGCAACAGCTGCTCGACTACGACCCCAGCCTCGATAAGTATCGCCTGGTGGCCAACTTTCGCGGCAAAGAGCGCCAGGTCAACGACGACATCGAGATTCAGGTCCCCCAGGCGATTATCGACGACCCCACCCTGGTCAATGACCCCACGGCTCTGGAAGAGAGCATGGCCCAAACCGAAGAGGCCATTCGCACCGGGGTGACGGCGGCGGTCACCGTGGGCCGCAAAGTTGAGGTGTTCTACGGCTTTTTGCTGGAGTCCGATGACGACAGCATTCTGGTGTTTCGCGGCACCCAGCGCACCGCCGAGTGGATCGGCAATATCTATGCGGTGCAGCAGCCCTACCCTGACCCGACAACGGGGGAAAGCCTCGGCAATATTCACGCCGGGTTCAGGCGCATTGCCGACAGCATTATCAACCCCCTGGCGGTGGATGCGGTAAAGCAGATCAACCCCACCAAGCCCTGCTATGTGTCGGGCCACAGCCTGGGAGCCGCCTTGGCCACGGTGCTGGCCATGGATATTGCGGTGGCGGTGCCCGATCTACAGCCCCAGCTCCAGGTCTATGTCTACGCCAGTCCCCGGGTGGGTAACCCCGAGTTTGCTCGTAGCTATGCCGAGCGGTTGCCCAACAGCTTTCGCATTACCAACCTGGCCGACCCCATCCCCACCATGCCGCCGACTAAGCTACGGGCCGAGTTTGTGCATGTGGGCGAAGAGTGGGCGTTTGTGAGCCAGGCGGGCGATATTTTGCCCAACCACATCGTCGATACCTATCGCCGGGCGGTAAATGCTGAGGCCGAAAGCAACCAGACTCGCAACTTTCCGATTACGGGGATTGCCTAGGGGCGATCGCTGGGAAAGAATAATGTTTGGACAAACAGACTGATCGTCCCCTCCTGGGAGGGGTAGGTGGTTGGATTGGGATACACCCCTCGACGGTAGCGGCGAAACAGGACGCTCCTAACTAGCTGTCTGGCGGCGTCGAATTTCCCTCCAGGTCAGAGAATCTTGGCTTTCTGGCCTTACTCCTAAAGAAAACCTTTGGGAGCATGGCCATTTAGAAAAAGTTGTTTAGGCTGTTGACAGATTTGATGCCATCGGCATTCTGATTGACGTTTCACGAACCTATTAGCTCCATAGTTCTCCTTAGAACCCCAGTTCTGACCTTCGACCGAACCGTTACCGAGAGATAGATATGGCACAGAGTTTTGGTGTAATTGGCCTTGCCGTTATGGGCGAGAATCTGGCCCTCAATGTAGAGAGTAAGGGCTTTCCGGTGGCGGTGTACAATCGCACTGCATCGGTAACCGAGCGCTTTATGGAAAAGCGGGCCCAGGGCAAAAATGTGGTGGCAACCTACAGCCTCGAAGAATTTGTCCAGTCTCTAGAGCGGCCCCGACGCATTTTAGTCATGGTGAAGGCGGGCGGCCCGGTGGATGCAGTGATCAATCAACTGCGCCCGCTGCTCGATGACGGCGACATGATTATGGATGGCGGTAACTCGCTCTACGAAGACACCGAGCGCCGCACTAAAGATCTGGAATCTACTGGCCTCCGGTTTATCGGCATGGGGGTCAGCGGTGGTGAAGAGGGGGCTTTACTGGGCCCCAGCCTGATGCCCGGCGGCACCCGCGCCGCCTACGATTCGATCGAGCCGATCGTGAAAAAAATTGCCGCCCAGGTAGATGACGGCCCCTGCGTTACCTACATTGGCCCCCGCGGTGCGGGTCACTACGTCAAGATGGTGCACAACGGCATTGAGTATGGCGACATGCAGCTGATTGCCGAAGCCTACGACCTGATGAAGAGTGTGCTGGGCCTCGACCACAACCAGCTATTTGACGTGTTTGCGGAATGGAACCTCACCGATGAGCTCAATTCATTTTTGATTGAGATTACCGCCGACATTTTCACCAACATCGACAGTGAAACCAACAGCCCCCTGGTCGAGCTGATTATGGATGCGGCGGGCCAAAAGGGCACTGGTCGCTGGACGGTGATGAGCGCCCTGGAGTTGGGCGTTGGCATTCCCACCATTACCGCAGCGGTGAATGCGCGGATTATGTCCTCTATTAAAGAGGAGCGGGTGGCGGCCTCCAAACAGCTCAGTGGCCCGGTGGCCAGCTTTGACGGCGATGTCAAGGCCATGGTGAACAAAATCCGCGACGCGCTGTACTGCTCGAAGATCTGTTCCTACGCCCAGGGCATGGCGCTGATCGGCACCGCCTCCAAGCACTACGAGTACGATGTTAACCTGGGCGAAACCGCGCGTATTTGGAAGGGGGGTTGCATTATTCGAGCGGGCTTCTTGAATAAAATTAAGCATGCCTACGACGAAAACCCCAGCCTGCCCAACCTGCTGCTGGCCCCTGAGTTTAAGCAGACCATTCTCGATCGCCAGACGGCCTGGCGTGAGGTGGTAGCGATGGCGGCGACCTTTGGCATTCCGGTGCCAGCGTTTAGTGCCTCGCTCGACTACTTCGACAGCTACCGCCGCGATCGCCTACCCCAGAACCTGACCCAGGCCCAGCGCGACTACTTCGGGGCCCACACCTATGTGCGGGTCGACAAGGAGGGTACCTTCCACACCGAATGGACAAAGGCTCCTGCCCGTGTCTAAACTTTTGTGTCGCTATAGCCATCCGAGTTAGGACTTGGCTATGGCAGGTTCTAAGAGCCGACGATGCAAATCGTCGGCTCTTTTTCATCGCTGGCTTCTGTTTAGTTCGCCTAAAGGCCTAGGCCAGACCTAAAAGCCCGGTAATATTTTGAGTATCCAGTCAGGTAGCCCTATTTATCTCATCAGGAGTTAAATCATGAGCGAAAAGATTGATCAATTTTGCGCATCCTTACGGCAGCAATTGACCGAGATTGAAGCCAAATTGAACTATTCGCGCCTTAAGTTTTTCGCCTTAGCGGTTATTCCTGCCGTAGTGGCCTGTGGTGGCCCGACGGTAGAAGACGCAGAAGCTGGCCTCTGCGACGACTTAAACGGCTTCGCGACGGCGCTCCAAAACCTGGGTCAACTCAATGCCCAGTCCACCGTTAACGACCTCGAAACCGCTCGCAGTGACCTGGCCAAAGCCTATGAATCGGTCAAGGCATCGGCAGCGACGGTAGAAGAGGCCCGCCTGAATGAGTTGGACACAGCCTACACAGACTTTGAGACAACCGTAAGTTCGATCTCCGGTCGCGACACCCTGGGTGAAGCGGCGATCACGGTCGCCGCCGAATCGGCCAATGTCGCCGCCGCTCGTCAGCAGCTCTCCTCTGGCCTGAGCTGCCCCTAGTTAGGTCGGCGTTGATGCGGTGCGATCGCCCCCAAGAAATCCGGTTTCTGTAGCTGCCAAACAGCGCATTGCAGGTGGCCCATCGCGATGGGCCAAGGGCGCTGGCGATGACCAACGTCATCATTTCGACCCCGGCGATCGCGCCCGGTGCCGTCGGCCAGAAAATCGCGCCATGGTTGCCGTAGAGAGGGTACCAAAACAGCCGTCGCCAATGCCTAGCCCAACCACGGCTTTCACCGCTTAAATTAGCAACGGCCCGCATTGACTGGTCATAAAAGCTCCTTACCCGTAAGATTGTACCTAGCTCAGTTTACAATTTGTTACGTAAGGAAGCCCATGATTGCAAGATTCTCTCTGATTAAACTACTGGCGATCGCTGGTGTGTTTGGCCTTGGTGTTGCCCCTGCGGTAGTAGCTCAGGTTGAAGAGCCCACCCCTGCCGTTAAGCAGGCGGGCGAAGCAGTTATGCCCAATGCTGATATTGCCACTATTGTCAGCGGAGTCGAAGGGTTCAGCACCCTCGAAGCCGCCCTTGGGGCTGCCGGTCTCACTGAGGCTCTGGCCGGTGAGGGGCCATTCACCGTGATTGCCCCCACTAATGATGCCTTTGCAGCCCTCCCAGACGGTGTTGTAGAGGCGCTCCTGCTGCCTGAAAATAAGGATTTGCTCACCGAAGTTTTGACCTATCACGTGATTCCCGGTGAGGTACCCTACGCTTCTCTGGCGCCAGGTATGGTGACCACCCTTAGCGGTGAAGAGCTCACGGTCACGATCGAGGGTGCTGCGGCCTTCGTCGATGGCATCGAAATCGTCGGTTCCGATATCCCGGCAACCAATGGATTGATTCACGTTGTGGAGGACAGCGTGCTGGTGCCGGCTGATGTAGCTACTGAGCTTGGGGCTCGTTTAGCTGCCGCCGAAGAAGAAGAGACCATGGTCGAAGAAACTATGGTTGAAGAGACCCTGGTTGAAGAAGCCGTAGTAGAAGAAGCCGCTCCTGCCGCACCCGTCCGAGGGCTTTGGTAAAATAGTTGTAGCTTAGGCACTATGCTCCCTCGGGCGGGTGATCGGATGAGGTTTCAGGCTGGTCAGTATCAATGGGCTGGGTTTCTAGCCCTGCTTTTGGGTCTACCGGTACCCGCGATCGCCAGTTCTGAAGCACCCTCTATAGCGCCCTCTATCGTCGTTGCCCCCGCCCGAGTTGAGTTTGAGCATGTATACGACCCGAGTTTGCCCGTCCCCAGCTATGACTACGGTCTGGGGCAGCCGTCAGATTATTTGCCCAGGGCGATGCCCCAGGCCGACCGCATTGTCTTACGCCTGGGAGAGCGTCGTGTTTACGTCTACGACGATGAGCAAATGCTTGAGAGCTTTCCGGTGGCGATCGGCGCTTCCAATACGCCCACTCCCCTGGGGCAGTTCGAAATTTTTCAAATGATTGTGAACCCCGTTTGGCAGAGCCCTTGGACAGGAGAGATCTTTAGCCCCGGCCCCAACAGTGCCTTGGGCCTAAGGTGGATCGGCTTTGTTGAGCTACCCGGCGGCATTATCGGCTTTCACGGTACGCCTACCGTCGATTCGATTGGTCAGGCGGCCTCCAATGGATGCGTTCGCCTGCGCAATGAAGATGTGCTGGCCCTCTACGCCCATGTCAGCATTGGCATGACCGTTGTCGTCGAACCCTAGCGATGCCGAATTTCTGGAAAGCCAGTCAAACCCGTTACGCCCGCCGCCCGCTGCGGCTGATCGTGGCCATGGCGCTATGGCTCCCGACCTTGGCCAACGGCGCTAGCGCCGCGTCACCCTACCAGCCGATGGGTTTGGAGGGGCTAGGGCTAAGGTCAAGCATTGCGTCACCGATGCCCTCGCCCCCGGGCGTTGACAATCCGGCTCTATTGTTGCCGGTGCCGTCTAGGCGGGTTTCTCGTCTGGTGCTACACCTTTCTGAACGACGACTGTATGCCTACCAGGGCGATCGCCAAGTCGCCAGCTACCCCGTTGCGGTGGGCCGGGATAGCTGGGAGACCCCAACCGGAGAATTCACGGTTTTTCAGCGGCAACAACATCCCGCCTGGGAACACCCCCTAACCGGAGCGATCGTTCCGCCCGGGCCTGACAATCCTCTGGGAGCCAGGTGGCTGGGCTTTTGGACCGACGGCACCAATGCGATTGGCTTCCACGGCACCCCCGACGAGCACCTGATCGGTGAAGCCGTTTCCCACGGCTGTGTGCGGATGCGAAATACCGATGTGATTGAACTCTACGACCGGGTTGAGCTAGGTACCTCGGTGATCGTGTTGCCCTAGGGTTAGGCCGACAGGCGTGGCTGCATCAGAGAATGAGCCTGTACCGCATCACCCTGATGCCATACTGAACCAATCCGTAGGGGCGCTAGCGCATCGGTTCAGTATGGCTAGAAACCCGGTTTCCTCGTTGGTTGGCCTACGAGATTTGGTCTTTTCCAGGGTAGAAACCGGGTTTCTGTACCGGCGTTCTAGCGCCGCCAAGCCAAAGGCTTTATGGCCTTCGTCTTGGGGCCTTGGGGGCCACCCTACAGAATTTAATATCAGGGCCGCTGTTTTTGATTTCTTAACTGCAATAATTTACCAAAAACCGTCGATAACGTAGCGGTCGATAACCCCAGCATTAACACTCCGCTAATTGATTCTAGGGCTCCCAACATGCGCCAGGGCGCCTCCATAACAATGTCTCCATAGCCCAGGGTGGCAAAGTTTACAGCAGAGTGATAAAACGCATCGGAGTAATGCTCAAACTGACCGACCAAGACAAACACCACCGCCCAAAGCCCCACCTGCAAAAGAGAATTCGCTAATAGAAAAAATAGCGTAATGCTGAGAACGATGAAGCCTCCCAGCACAGTCTCTTCTTCTCGAATTCGCCGCTTCACCTTGAGTCGTCGAGATAAAACGCCGATCAAGATTGAGACCGAAAGGGCCTGAATCGTTTGCCCCAGCAAAAACATCAGTAGGCCAATAGCAAGAACGAACAAAAATCCTACAGGCACGGTGTCAAAGTCCTGAATTACACTCATCTATCGATAGACTTGGAGTTTAGACTAAGAGTATTCCACCTAAAAGAACATCCCGATCAGGAACGCGAACTCGGCCCATTGGGCCGGTCGCGGAGAGACACCGGATAGGTATTTAGTTGGAACACTCTAAGGCAAATTTTCCCTCGATCATAGCCTCCGACCTTGACCGTTGCCTTGGCATCAATCGAAAGTCGCAGGGTGTGGGCATCGGCGGCTTGATTGATGCGATTCACGTCAGTAAAAATCGCTTTGGTCTCAGCAATCACCTGATTGAGGCTTGGTTTTAGCGACACGCTTGAGGCGGTAGCCTAACTGATTTAACCGCTGTCGGCTCGTTTTGTCGTAACTTCTCAATAACCGCTGGTAAGACGGTGGATGTGTAACCGGCAAGGGGTTGTCAAGAGCGCAAAGATCTGGTCTAACAGAGGAATGAATCTAGTGCCAGAGAACCTGAAATCCAAGCCGTCAT
>NZ_JADEWX010000218.1 GCF_015207395.1 Nodosilinea sp. LEGE 07088 | reverse complement strand
CAGTTGTGTATAAGAGACAGCCCTTAACCGACATGAACACCACCCTTCAACAGACCCTATCTGTCGAAATTCAGCGTCAAACCGGTGGCGTGCAACCGGGGGGAGCCCCCATGGAGCAAGCCATTACTCTGACGAATCACAGTAAAACCGAGACCGCCAGTGTAACGCTATGGCTCATGGCCAACGATCAGCGTTCTAAGCCCCTGGAGACCTGGTATCGACTGGGCGAAAGTATGCCTCTGGTGCTACTTCCCGCCCAGAGTAAGCAGACAAGTCTTTTTTTAGAGGTCCCTGCCCAGTTTGAGGCAGGGCTTTACAGCTACGACCTGGTGCTGCAATCAGACCGATTTGGGGCCGATACGCTGCGGCGGCCTCAGCAGCTGAGGGTGTTGCCGCCGGTTGAAAATATTGAGTTTCAGGATGAGCCAAGTTTTGGCTTAGAACCACCGACCCAATCAGAACACCCCTATCAACTACAACCGGGAACGCCATTTCCGGTGAAGGTGCAGATCAAAAACCATTCACGGCAGGTGGATCGGTTCTTTTTAAGATGCCCGGAATTGGAGGAGGGCTGGTTTACCCTGAACTATCCTGAAACCAATCTCGATGAACCGGGGTTACTGACCCGCACCGATGGGTTGCAGCTTAACCCGGGGGATACGGGAGAGATACTGCTGCTGTTGCACCCTCCAAAAACTGCTCCAGCGGGCTATTACTCGTCTACCCTGCGGCTCAAGTCTTGGAATCGCAAAGATCTGGTATTGCTCAATATTCTCTATTTCCAAATTTTGATCAATGAAAGTTTGGAAATAGCGCTTACTCCCCCTACTCGAACCATTCCGTCGCCTAGAGAGACGTTTCAACTCAGTGTGACCAATGGGGGTAATGTAGTGCGAGAGGTGGCGATCACCGCCGCTGATCCAGCTGATCTATTCAGCTATGCTATCGCCCCCGATGCCGTAGCCCTATTGCCGGGGGAAACAGCGGAAATCGCCGTAGCCCCCAGCCCCAAACGCATCTGGCGGCGCAGTTGGCGAGGGACTCCTCAGGATGTTGCATTTACCGTAATGCTGAACGACCTTCAGCAGGAAGAGGAGGAGTGGGCAGAACCTCTGCCAGCTACCACAGGCACTGTGCTGTGGCAGTCTCGCTCTCCCTGGCTCAGGTGGCTGGTGGGGCTGCTGGTTGGATTGCTGATGCTAACGGGTGCCCTGGGGTTGGCCTATCTACTATTAAAAGAGCTGGTTGTCAAACCCAGCGAAGAGCCCCGCATCCAAGAATTTTCTAGCACCCAGACCACCTATCCAGTCGCTGACGGCAACCCAATTCGGCTGAATTGGAGCATCCAGAACCCTGAACAGGCTGATAGGGTAAACGTCACTTACTTTGCCGAAACGGGCGATCGCTTACACAGCCAAGCCTTTACCCAGAGCGACCTGGCCCAGAGTGACACCTGTGCCCTCAGCACCCACCGCCCCCACGCGATGGTGCGGCTGCTGCGCCAGTTGTATGGGCGCGAGGCAGAACAAAGTCAACTCACCTGCCTGGGGGTATCGCTGCAGCCCTCGACCGAAGCAGTTGCACTATCGCCGGGGCACTATCAGGCCCAACTGGAGTTGTTTGGAGCTGAGTCGGCCAACGCTGAGCGGTCAGCGCGGTGGCCGTTGCCCTGGAGACCTCAACCGGAGCAGTCGCAGCCAAATCAGGCTAATCAGGCGATTGAGTCACTGCGACTTGACGCTCTGCACATTCTGCCAGCAGCGCCGCCAGAGATTGTTTCCTTTGTAGCCCAGGCCCAGGCCTACCGCTGGAACCCTGCTGAAACCAGCTCGGGTGGGCAGGCCGACCCCTATCCCGCCCCCCCGATTCGACTGAACTGGAGTATTCAAAACCCCGAGACTGTGACCACCCTGGACCTGAGCTACGACCAGACGGCCTATACCGGCCAGGTCGTTAGCAATCGCCTCACCTATCCGGTGCGGAATGGTTTGCCTCAGGGGCTAGATCGGGCCTGTCGATTAGAAGGTAACCAACTTGTCTGCGATGCGGTTCCAGTACCTACAGAGGGTCCAGGTAGTTTCA
This sequence comes from Nodosilinea sp. LEGE 07088, assembly GCF_015207395.1. Taxonomy (GTDB): domain Bacteria; phylum Cyanobacteriota; class Cyanobacteriia; order Phormidesmidales; family Phormidesmidaceae; genus Nodosilinea. The sequence continues at coordinate 6,074 of NZ_JADEWX010000218.1, read as the reverse complement.
AGCTGACCTTAACCCTGGCCACTGACGATGGGCAGCGCATTACCCAGACCTTAGAAGCCATCGAAGTGCGTCCACCGCTGCCCCAGATTCTGACGTTTACCGTTAACCAGCAGGATGTACAGGCCGTCCCTCAACATTTTTTTGAGCTTAACGCTGACCAGGAGCCGGTCACTATCAATCTGGACTGGGCGATCGCCAACCCTGAGTGGATGCAGGTAGAACTGCTGCCCGCCCCGGGTCAACTGCCTGGCGATCGCACGAGTCTCGCCCATACCCTAGCTCCCCTATCCGGGGTGCAGTCCTTCACGCTACAGGTCACAAACCCCCTGGGCGAGCAGGTCAGCCGCTCGGTGACGATTGAAACGACCGTTTTGACCCCTGAACCACCGCCCCCTGTCATTGTGCTGCCCCCCACAGATGGATCCCCTACGCCAGAGTCCGAGCCTCCTCTAACGGCTCCAAACCCGCTACTTTTAGTACCCCCATCATCGGGACAGATGCAGCCAGAGCTCAATCAGGAGGAGCACTTGCCGGAAGCGCGATAAGGGCAAATAGTTTTGGGCGGTGAATTCAATCCAACACCCAAGACTATCTAGCTCTCTCCTACACCCACCCCTTCACTTCAGCTTCAGTCAACTGCCGCTCTAGCTTGAGGTACTCGCTCTGGGTTGCTTTGAGCAAGTGCTCCATGGTAACCGCCGGGCTACCGGCTTCGGCGGCCAAAAAGGTCGCGTTGAGAGCAATATTTCGAATATTGCCTCCGGCTAAGTTGAGCTTCGCGAGCTTTTTGAAATTGAGATCTTGAGTTGGGGTCTGGGGAGGGAAAATACGTTCCCAGATCGCCATCCGATCGCCGTATTCCGGAAACGGAAACCGCACGACAAAGCGAATGCGTCGTAGAAAGGCGGGATCGATGGCCTCCTTCAGGTTAGTCGTTAAAATGGCTAGCCCTCGATAGGCTTCCATTCGCTGGAGCAGGTAGCTGACCTCCATGTTGGCGTAGCGATCGTGACTGTCTTTGACATCGCTGCGTTTACCAAACAGGGCATCGGCTTCGTCAAACAGCAGAATCACGCCGCCTGTCTCAGCGGCGTCGAATACTCGCTGCAGATTTTTTTCGGTTTCGCCAATGTACTTGCTTACGACTGAGCTTAAATCAATGCGGTACAGGTCAAGCTTTAGCTCATGGGCAATTGACCCGGCGGCCATAGTTTTGCCGGTGCCGCTAGTACCAGAAAACAGGGCGCTAATGCCCAGACCTCGATTGCTGCGACCGGCAAAGCCCCAGTGCTCGTAAACCAGAGAACGCCGTCGCACGTGGGCCACCACATCTAGCAGCATTTGTTTTTGCTGCATGGGCAAAATTAGATCAGCCCAGGCTTCCTTAGGATCAATGCGCTGGGCCAGATCGTCGAGCTGTGGGCGCGACTGCACCCGACAGACTTCCCAGATCGTGGTGCAGATATCGGTTTCCGTCAGCTGGTTTGTCCCACTCTGGTGAAGGGCATCGTACCCCTTGACCTGTTGCCCTGCGGCTTGAATGGTGCTGGTGTTGAGGTTAAACTGCGACACCAGAGTTTCGACGTAGCCATTCAGGTGGGCAGCGTAGTCTCCCAGGGTAGCCTGCCAGAGATAGCGCTGCTCTGAGGCTGTGGGCGCGTTGATCTCTAGGGTCAAGGTCGCCTGCTGGGGCAGAGCTTTGCGGTTACGACCACTGATTAGCAACAGACCGGTGACGGTCTCAATGAGGAGGGCGATCGCGCTCTCCCGAGCGGCATCTAGCTCATGGGTGTCATCCCACTCCAGCAGTAGTGCCGCGTTGCTGAGGGCAACCTCCCGTTCCCACAGCCTCAAAAACTGGTGCAGATCTGCCGGATTAAGGGGGAGGGCATTGGTGGACAGGCCAAAAAGCGATAACTTTAGCTGCTTGCAGGCAGCGGCGGCGATCGCGGCATTATTCTCACCATCGGCACCGCACAACTGCACCAGCGATCGCGCTGACTCAGACTGCCCCCGACTCGCCACAATCGCCTCGATCTGCGTCTGGTGTGAGGGCACCAACACCTGGGGAACGGCCACCGGATGCAACAGACCCGACAATCGCTCATCCAGGTAGGGAATGCCCATCAGATGATGCAGAATGCGCTCGTCAATGCGAAGGGGGGCCGTCATGAGTTGGCGGCTGGCCCCCACCTCAATCAACTGCCAGTGGCGCAGGGGCGAGGCGGGCACAAAGGCGTCCCAATGGCCCTGGGCCAGCACTAAACCAGCCAGGTTGAACGTGGGAGCACCGTGCTTCAGCTCTGGCTCAGCCTGGGCACACAACTGCCGCAGAGTTGGGTCTAGTTCTACCCCGGCGCACAGCAGTAGTATGCCGCGCTCAAACGGAGCGAGCTGAAAGGTCTGGCAGAGTTGTTCTAGGGCCGATGCCCCCAGGGAATCTGGAGTTGATGATGGTATCGGCAAGGTTTCTAAATCAGCCGATGCACCAGTCTGCCTGGCGGCAATACGCTGCTGCAGACGCTGGCGAATGGGCATTAGCGCCGCCATGAGTGCCTGCCGGTGAATGGGTGAATGTTGGGTCTGTCTATTTTGTACCATCATGGAATTACCACCGTAGGGTCGGCATATTCTTCGTTGTCATTGATCCAAAGGGGACTTTCTGCACCATCGATTTGCACGCGCACCAGATATCGGTCGGGCGCTACCGCTTCCAGCGGAAATCGGGCCGTTCGCTCGTTGCTCGACCGTCGAGACGCGCGAAAAATATAGGACTCTGCCCTGTGCTCAGCGAGACCGTTTAAGATTAAAAACACCCGCTGCGTCGGCGCAATTTCCATGTCGATCGTCACAGCAATGTCGCCCCAGTGGCGATCTTCATCGCGCTCCTCGGTGGTACTCGACATATCCTGACCATCCCTTGAGATGGTCGGGCATAGAACCAGCGGTTCTACGTTCGACTCGACCTCACCCCCACTGGCGGCGGCGCGCTGCCTACCGGCAGCCAGGTGAATAATTTGAATGCCCTGGACTCCGGCCCGCAGCGATCGCCGCTCTGCCCCACTCAGAGCTGATAAATCGACCACAACCTGGGTCGGGCTAACCTCTTGGGGCGTTACTTGAGCCGCTCCAATTTGAACTTGAACCTGAGAATGCCAGAGATTGCGACCTTTGATGATTAGCCGACTCTGGGCTGTGACCGCACCTTCAGAGGTATTTTCGACATCCACCTGCTCGATCACAGGTCGGGTCGATTTGTTGCCAACGCCGTCATCAATAAATTGACGACGGCGAATGGGCAAAGGAGCACTGCCGGGCTTATCGCCCTCAATCAATACGGCCATACCCTGGTAGGCAAAAGACAGCGTATAGGGCACCTGAAAAAATACCGACCAGATTCGCGATAAATCCTCTGTCGTAATAGAACTTGGAATAAACTGCACCACCTGGGATTGATCATCCAGGGTAGAGCGAGCAAGAAACGATAGATTAGAGTTAGCGATTGTTTCGCGAATACTTTTTTGAGTTAGGGTTGGCTGATCGACTAATGTTTTGATCGCGCTGCCCATGAGCCGCTGAGGTTCTAATTCCTGTTCATTGCCGTAGAAGGTAAGCAAATAGTGCAAATCTAAGCCCGCCTGACCGTGTTTAATTAAATCTCCTTTGGGGCGGCGAGTTCGCAAGTCGGCATTCCGCCAGGCCGGGTTGGGGGTGACCTGATAGAGGTATACATTAATCCCCATCGACAAGCTCATGGCCGCAGGGTTGTCTGGGCGCAGGGTGGTTACATTAGCGCCCGGCACATCGGTGCTAATACTGGTTTGCAGCAGCCGCTGTAGCGCTGCCGTAACCGTTGCGATCGCAAGATAGTTGCTCATAGCTTTGAATAGAGAGTTCTATAGAAGGCGCAGAGTTTAGATATACAAGAATAGGCTTATTAACTCAAAACCAAGTCGTACAAAAGTCATATAGACGTTATATATATCGCCTCAGACTAAACACTGCGCCCCTAAAGATGGAGCCAGGTAAGTTCATTCCCAAAGTATAAAGACCTTGCCTATACCTCACGGAGACGACCTAGAAAGCACAAGTCAAAATAGTTGTTAACAAATGTAAATATATCGATTTAAGGGCTAGACAAAACCCGGGGGCTTGCGGTTATTGTGTACACAACTGGTCTTAATTCCTTCAAGTCTACAGTTCTAAAAGGCTTCAAGTAATCTCACTAAATAGTCTTCTTCCGCTTCTCTGGCTTCCTGGCAGATTACCCTCAGCTAGGAGAAGCAAGCATGGCTCGATTAGATTATTTCGCTCCCGGTGTCTACGTCGAGGAGGTTAGTCGCGGTAGCCGCCCTATTCAGGGCATCAGTATGAGTGTGGCGGGGTTTGTCGGCTTCACAGAAGATGTCCGCAACGACGCCGAACTCTACAAACCTACCCTCATCACCAGTTGGACTCAATACCTAGAAAACTTTGCCCGTATTGGCTCAGATGGGTTCACCAACTTTGGAGCCTTCTTGCCCTTTGCTATAAAAGGTTGGTTTGAAAACGGTGGGGGCCGCTGCTGGATCGTCAGTGTCGGCACAAAGCTCCCTCGGCGTCGAGTAGAGACGCCGGATCATTCAGAAAGGGCGCTGTCCCCTTGTTGCGTCATGGCCATGACAACCAGCCAGCGCCCATCGCTCAGTTTCTGCCTTCGAGCCGATGCTTCTCCTGCGGGACGAATTGTCGTGGTAGTTCAGCCTGATGAGCCAGCCGAACCTGAGGCTGACTCAGATGTCGAAATGTTTGACACGGGCGAATATTTTCGAATTCGTGTTGAACACAAGGGGCAAGAACTTGAGACCTATCGCCATTTGACGATGGCGCAGTATCCTGACATGGGTATCAACGTTGTTGATGCGTTAGCTGACTCCGAATATATTTATGCCGAAGCTGTGGCTGACCCTGGTCTGCTGCCCGCAGCTCAACGGCCTGACAACGGGTTTTACGAGCTTTGGTGCTCCCAAGAAGACGATATCTCGGTCGAAGTCTTTGGTCGCAGAATCTACGGCACCCGCAAAAATCGTTCGGGCATTCAGGGACTATTTGAAATCGATGAAGTTGCTATGGTGGCTTGCCCAGACTTGATGCTGGCTTACAAAGAGGGCTTTTTAAGCCTCGACCAGGTCCACGGCGTCATGGAGGCTATGGTTACGGGCTGCGAAAGCGCTGCTCCCAGTCCCTCCTACCGCATGGCGGTTTTAGATGTGCCCCCGGTTCAACCCTATCAGAGCACTGCGTTTGTTTCTCCAGCACAGCAAAAGCCCCAGGATGCCGAAGCGTGGCTAGAGCGCTTTAACCGCCGCTCTCCCTTTGCAGCCCTCTACTATCCCTGGATCAAGGTGCTCAACCCTCGCAGCGGCAAGCCTACCCTGGTGCCCCCCTGTGGCCACATGATGGGAGTCTGGTGCCGCACGGATGAAACTCGGGGTGTACACAAAGCTCCTGCCAACGAAGTGCCCAGAGGCATTCTGGGGCTGGCCTACGAGACCAACTTCCGCGAACAGGAATTTCTCAACCCTCGGGGAATTAACTGCATTCGCAAGTTCCGCGATCGCGGTCACCTGGTTTGGGGCGCTCGTACCCTGGCCCAACTGGACGATACCGAGTGGCGCTACATCAGCGTTCGTCGCCTGATGAGTTACCTAGAGAAATCCATTGAGTTGGGTACCCAATGGGCTGTTTTCGAACCCAACGATGAAGACCTTTGGGCCAGAGTTACCCGCACCGTCCGCAATTTTCTAGAGCGCATTTGGCGAGAAGGCGCTCTCTTCGGCTCAACCCCTGAAGAAGCCTTCTACGTCCGCTGTGACTCTGAATTGAACACTCCCGAGACCATGAAACTTGGCTTGCTTTATATCGAAGTCGGCGTTGCCCCCGTGCGCCCTGCGGAGTTCGTCGTCTTCCGCGTCAGCCAGTGGGATCCGACTCAAGGGGCGGGGAGCTAGGGAGCTAGGGAGCTAGGGAGCTAGGGAGCTAGGGAGCTAGGGAGCCGGGGAGCTGGGAAGCCAGTCAATGGCTTTGCCACAACC
>NZ_JADEWX010000021.1 GCF_015207395.1 Nodosilinea sp. LEGE 07088 | reverse complement strand
CGCCAGTACCGCATCGTGCTCGAAAACAGCGGTCTGATCGATCCAGAAAAGATTGAGGACTACCTGGCTGCCCAGGGCTACGAGGCGCTGCGCCAGAGCCTGCGCGACATGCAGCCAGAGGCGGTGATCGATGTGATTACCCGCAGCGGCTTGCGGGGGCGGGGGGGCGCAGGCTACCCCACCGGCCTGAAATGGGCCACCGTGGGTAAAATGCCGCCGGGCCAAAAATACGTGGTGTGCAATGCCGATGAGGGCGATCCGGGGGCTTACATGGATCGCAGCGTGTTGGAGAGCGACCCCCACCGGGTGCTGGAGGGAATGGCGATCGCGGCCTATGCGATCGGGGCCAACCAGGGCTACATCTACGTTCGCGGCGAATATCCCCTGGCCATTAGCCACCTGCAAACCGCCATCCATCAGGCCAAGCGCCACGGCGTGCTGGGCAGCCAAATTTTTGACTCTCCCTTCGACTTTCGGGTCGATCTTCGCATTGGGGCGGGGGCGTTTGTCTGCGGCGAAGAAACCGCCTTGATGGCCTCCATCGAAGGTAAGCGCGGCATTCCCCGACCGCGACCGCCCTACCCGGCGGAGTCTGGCCTGTGGGGTTGCCCAACCCTGATCAACAACGTCGAAACCTTTGCCAACATTGCCCCCATCATCCGCAATGGAGCCGACTGGTTCGCCGCCATCGGCACCGAACACAGTAAAGGAACTAAGGTTTTCTCGCTCACCGGCAAGGTGCAGAATGCTGGATTAATCGAAGTGCCCATGGGCATAACCCTGCGCGACATTATCGAAGACATGGGCCAGGGAGCCCCCGATGGCGCTCAAGTAAAAGCCGTGCAAACCGGTGGCCCGTCTGGCGGCTGCGTGCCAACTGCTGCCTTTGACACCCCGGTAGATTACGAATCGTTGAAAGCCCTCGGCTCGGTCATGGGCTCTGGCGGCATGATTGTGATGGATGAACACACCCGCATGGTCGATGTGGCCCAGTTTTTCATGGAGTTTTGCATGGACGAATCCTGCGGCAAGTGCATTCCCTGCCGGGCCGGTACCGTTCAGCTCTACCAACTGCTGGCCAAGTTCAAGCACCACCAGGCGACCGCCAGCGATCTCGAGCAGCTCGAAACCCTCTGCGATATGGTTAAGCACACCAGCCTTTGCGGTCTCGGCCAGGCGGCTCCAAATCCGGTGTTAAGCACCCTCCGCTACTTCCGCGATGAGTACTTAGCCGCTATGGTTGAGCCGACTTAAAAAATCGCGCTGCAATCATCCTTGGGTGCCGAATGATGCCCTCAAGACTACGGGCTAACTACAAAGAACTCGTGAGGTACCTTTGGCGGTTGGCGACGGGTTCATCCTGACAGATAGCCATTGATCAAGCGATTTTTATTTTGAAATCAAAGTTAACACTACGACATGATTCCCTAGACATAGGTATACAATCAGGTAATATTCTGAGAATAACAATTCGACTACGGGTTTTACGTCAGTAAAATCTTAGATCGTATATAAACAACTTTACACCTCTGTTGAGGCACAGTCTCAGGGCTTGACACTTCAGAGATTCCTTTAAATGTAGGATTTTCGAAAACGGTTTGACCTGGCTTCCCAGCCCTCTTTCAAATGGTGTGGGTCGGCTTAGAAATTCCTCAGCATAGTGAGGCTAAAAGACTGTCGGGCAGGCCAAGCAAAAGGAACTTTGCATCAATTCTGAGCTAGTTAGCTATTGATTTGATGCGGCTTGGCTGACGGAACCTGTTGTTCCAACCCACCCACGTACGGAATTTTTGTCAGTCATTCAGGTCCTGCACTCATTAGGTGAATGCTATAGTGACTTACCCGTGCTGCAATATCAGCGATCGCGATCATAGCCCCACCAGTGCCAATGGTAATGAGGCACAGCTCAGAACCATCGTCGATGCTCTGCCCGCCTGCATTTCCTACGTTGACGCAGACCTGCGCTATCGATTTGTCAATCGAACCTATGAGTCGTGGTTCCATCTCGATCGCCGGGCGATTGATGGCCGCTACGTTTGGGATGTCATCGGTCAGGCCGCCTATCAAAAAGCCAAGCCCTACATTGAGCGGGTTTTTCAAGAGGGTATACAGGTTGCCTTTGAGATGATCATCCCCTACGCCCAGGGCAGCCGTCACGTTAGCGGCACGCTGATACCCGACATCAACGGCCATTCCCAAGTCCAGGGCTATTACGCCCTCATCGTCGATATCAGCGACTACAAGCGCACCGAGATGCAGCTTCGCCGCAGCGAAGCCGCCCTGGCCAAAGCCCAGGAAATTGCCCAGATCGGCAGCTGGGAGTTTGATGTGACCACCCAAACCTTTGACTGCTCTGCCGAGATGTTCCGGCTGTTTGGCCTCGACCCCAGTGCCCCACCCCCCAGCCTGAGCCAGATCGCTCAGTTTTTCCCGACTGACGACTGGGCTCAGGTGCAGCGGGCGGCTCGACAGCTCATGGCCACCGGAGAGCCCCAGCCCTTTGCTGGACACATCACGCTACCCAATGGCGAGAGCCGCTACCTAGAAGGCAGCAGCGAAGCCTTTAAAGATGACCAGGGCGCGGTGGTGAGACTGCTGGGCACGGCCATGGACGCGACCGAGCACAAGCAGCGCATCGATCAGCTGCGGCTGCTGGAGTCCGTCATTCTCCACGCCAACGACGCCGTGTTAATTACCGCAGCCGACCCCATCGACTCCCCCGGCCCGCGCATTATCTATGCCAACCCGGCCTTTACCAAAATGACAGGCTACAGTAGTGCCGAGGTGATTGGCCAAACCCCTCGAATTTTGCAAGGCCCCAAAACCAGTCGCCTTAGCCTCGACCGAATTCGGACTGCGCTTAAAACCAAACGGCAAATCCGAATTGAGTTGCTCAACTATCGCAAAGACGGCAGCGAGTTTTGGGTTGAGATGGAGCTGGTGCCGGTGACCAATGCAACTGGGCAGGTAACGCATTTTGTCGCGTTTCAGCGGGATGTCAGCCGTCGCAAACGCGATGAGCACAAGTTAAAGGAGCAGGCCAAACTGATCGACATTGCCACCGATGCCTTTCTGGTGCGCGATCTCAACAGTCAGCTGCTGTTTTGGAGTCGAGGGGCTGAGCAAATCTACGGCTGGCGGGCTGAGGAGGTGCTGGGGCAAAACGTCGATCGACTGCTCAACCCCGAGCCCTCGCCCCAGGTACAAACCGCCTGGCAGACCGTTTTAAGCCAGGGAGAATGGCAAGGGGAACTGCTCAAGTACACCAAAGCCAGCGAGATGCTGACGATCGAGAGCCGTTGGACCCTGGTTCGCGACCCGACAGGGCGGCCCAAGGCGGTGCTTTCGGTCGATACCGACATCACCGAGCGCAAACAGCTCGAAGCTCAGTTTCTGCGCGCCCAGCGTTTAGAGAGTCTGGGCACGCTGGCCAGCGGCATCGCCCACGATCTCAACAACATTTTGACCCCCATTTTGGGGATTGCTCAGATTTTGCCCCACAAGCTACCTGGGGCTGAGCCGCTAACCCTAGAGCTGGTTGATATCTTGGCTAAATCGGCCAAACGGGGAGCTGCTCTGTCCAAGCAGATTTTAACCTTTGCCCAGGGATCGGCCAGTGACTTCACGGCCCTTAATATCCGTTATTTGCTGGCGGAGGTGAGGCGCTTTACACAGCAAACCTTTCCCAAATCGATCGCCATCCGCGTTGATGTTCCCTCAGACCTGTGGATGATCATGGGGGATGCGACCCATCTCTATCAGGTCTTAATGAATCTCTGCGTCAACGCCCGAGACGCAATGCCTGATGGGGGTGTGCTGTCCCTCACGGCCCAAAACCTCTATCTGGACGAAAGCATGGCCAACATTAAACCCCATCTGGGTCTAAACAGCGGCTCCTACGTAGTGGTTGAGGTGGCCGATACCGGCGTGGGCATGCCGCCCGAGCTGATCGACAAAATCTTTGATCCGTTTTTTACGACCAAAGAACCTGGCCTGGGAACTGGCCTGGGCCTCTCGACGGTGGCAGGCATCATCCAGAGCCACAGGGGGCAGTTACAAGTTGCCAGCCAGGTCAATCAGGGGACTCGCTTTACGATTTCGCTGCCTGCGGCCCAAATCACCTCCCCCCTACCAGAGGATGCTGTGACCCTGCTACCAGGATCTGGAGAGCTGATTTTGGTCGTAGACGATGAGCCGCAAATTCGCTACGTGACCCAGGCTTTGCTAGAAAGCCACAACTACCGGGTGCTGACGGCCTGTGATGGAGTTGAGGCGATCGCTGTGTATCAGGCCCATGCCGCCGACATCGACGGCGTGCTGATGGATATGCGGATGCCGAACATGTCAGGGGCGATCGCCCTGGCGGAGCTCCAGCAGCTCAACCCCCAGCTCAAAGCCGTCATGACCAGCGGCGTTGTTTCGGTCAACGAGTTGCCAAACCGAGAGGGCCTGACGATTCACGCCTTTCTACCTAAGCCCTACGACGTTGAGGAGTTATTAAAGGCTCTGCACACCGCTCTGCACGCCTGAGTGCATCCCAGTTTTGCCGCCCTCATAATTTCCTCAAGTTGTTTTCCTACTCTAATAGTAGAGAGCTCTGACCGGTGGGGAGAAAGTCACTCGCCACCGAATCAGAGCCAACCAGGTTGTTTTTAGATCTGTACGGAGGTATAGGGATGGCACTTATTCGCTGGAAACCTTTTCACGATCTCAAACATTGGGAGCCGTTTGGCGAAGTCGATACGCTCAAAAAAGAAATGGACACCCTGCTCGAACGATTTGTCCCTGAATTCGGTCGCAGCATGGACGGGGCTGTATTTGTGCCCTCCGCCGAAATCGATGAAACAGAGACTGAATTTCATCTAAAACTAGAAGTTCCGGGCATGAGCGCGGACGATTTAGATATTGAAGTCAGCGACGAAGCTGTTTCAATTACTGGCGAGCGCAAGTCTGAAACTAAGTCTGAGGAAGGCGATACCCTCCGCTCTGAGTTTTACTATGGCAAGTTCGAGCGCTACGTGCCGCTGCCGAGTCAAATTCAGCGAGACCATGTGACCGCTGAGTACAAGGACGGCATCTTGAACCTGACTCTGCCCAAGGCTAAAGAGCAGAAAGAAAAAGCTGTCAAGGTTAAAGTTGCCTGATAATGTCAGTCCATACGTTAACCATCGATCAACGGCTCGTCAGCGCCCGGCAGGGGGAAACCGTGCTGGATGCGGCCAAAGAGGCTGGCATCTCGATTCCGACCCTCTGCTACCTGGACGGGATATCTACGGTGGGTGCCTGTCGGCTGTGTTTAGTCGAGGTTGAGGGCCAGTCCAAGCTGCTTCCCGCCTGCGTAACGGCGGCGGCAGAGGGGATGGTGGTGCAGACTCACACTGAGCACCTACAGCGCTACCGACGCATGATTGTGGAACTCTTGCTGGCCGAAGGGAACCACATCTGCGCGGTCTGTGTCTCTAATGGCCACTGTGAGCTGCAAGACCTGGCGGTAGACATGGGGGTCGATCATGTGGGGTTGGCCTACCAGTTTCCCGACCGCCAGGTCGATATTTCTCACCAGCGGTTTGGTCTCGACCACAATCGCTGTGTGCTCTGCACCCGCTGTGTGCGGGCCTGCGACGAACTGGAAGGGGTGCACACCTGGGACATGGCCGGTCGCGGTCGCAACTCCCACGTGGTCAGCGACCTCAACCAGCCCTGGGGCGAGGCGTCGAGCTGCACATCGTGCGGCAAGTGCGTCAGTGCCTGCCCCACGGGGGCTCTGTTTGACCGGGGCTCAACGGTGGGGGAAATGCAGCGCGATCGCGATCGCCTCAGCTTCATCGCCAACGCCCGCCAGGAGCGGCAGGTCGCTAGGGGGCCTCACGCACCTAGCTGAGATCCAGCATTCGCCCCATAGGAGGCTCTATGACCCGCATCAAGCTGGCCACGGTTTGGCTGGGCGGCTGCTCGGGCTGCCATATGTCATTTCTCGATTTAGATGAGTGGCTGTTTGAGCTGGCCCAGCAGGTGGAGCTGGTCTACAGCCCCTTTGCCGACGTCAAGACCTATCCCGAAGGGGTGGATGTGGCCCTGGTGGAGGGGGCGGTGGCCAACCAAGACCATTTGGAGATGATTCGCCAGGTGCGCGATCGCAGCCAATTCCTAATCTCCTTTGGCGACTGCGCCGTTACGGGCAACGTCACCGCCATTCGCAACGTGCTGGGCGCGGCGGAACCCGTTCTCACCCGCGCCTACCTGGAGGCGGCCGATGTCCGGCCGCAGCTGCCTGAAGCAGATATTTTGCCGCCGCTGCTAGAGGCGGTGATGCCGGTGCACCAGGTGGTGCCGGTGGACTGCTACCTGCCGGGCTGCCCGCCCAATGCGGAGCGCATTCGAGCCGTTTTAGAGCCGCTGCTGCGGGGCGATCGGCCCGCTTTATCGGGGGCCGATTTCATTCGCTTTGGGTAGTTCCAAAGGGCAGAAGGCAGAAGGCAGAAGGCAGAAGGCAGAAGGCAGAAGGCAGAAGGGGAATTCCAGGTCTCACAAGGGCTTCCGCGTGAGTAAACAGGTAGATTATTTGCGCCTATGAGTATTGGTTCGTATGAGGTTGAGAAAGATCGTTAGTCTCAGGAGGGAAACCCATGCGCAGCAAGTCTCAAGTTGGCCACATTGTTTGGCATGACCTCCTGACCAACGCCGTCGACAAAGCTAAGCAATTCTACGCTGAGCTACTGAGCTGGGACTATCAAGTTGAGCACGCCTCTGACTGTAGTTGGCAGCCGGGTGAGGCAGACTATCCGCTGATTATGTCGCGAGGGATAGCCCACGGCGGGATGATCGACTTTGGCCCCAATGACACCTCTCGCTGGCTAGGCTATGTCAGCGTCGAGGATGTCGATGCGGTCGCTCAAAGGGCGGTACGGCTGGGTGCCACCCTCGATCGCGAGCCCTTCGATGTTCCTGGGGTGGGGCGTAACGCCGTCATTCAAGATCCTCAGGGCGCCCTGATTGGCCTGACCACTCCCACCCACTCCTTTCCGCCTCCTGAGGGTGCGTTTTTGGCGGATGTGCTCATCACCGCAGATGTTGAGCTTGCTAAGCGGTTCTACACTGAGCTGTTTGCCTGGCAAGCCCAGGACAAGGATAAATACATCTTTGTCAGAACCGCTGAGGATGCCCATAGGGTTGGCACGGCCATAGGATCTCCCGCTGATACAGGCCCGGCGGGCTGGGTACCGATGATCGCAACCACAGATATCAACCTCACCCTTACCCGAGCCAAGGCGCTAGGTGCCAGCCGGGCAACGCAGGCCGCTGACGAATCCGACACGGTTCCAAACACCATTCTCATTGACCCGACAGGCGCCCTGTTTGGCCTCTCACCGACCAGTACTCCCTGACCCCCTACCATCAGGAACTATAGCGGTGTGCAAGTGAAACAAGTACACCGCTATAGTTCCTGTCACCTATTCCCTGTCACCTACTCCCTGTTCCCTTTGGATAAGCAACATGAATAAGGCTATATGAGCACTTTCATTCGCCGTCGGCCCTTTCTGTCGTTTGCGATCGCGGCCTATTTTTTCTCATGGACGGCCTGGTTGCTCTCGTTTCAGATGGCGGGCAGCCCCGCCGTCTTCCTCTTTCACCTGGCCGGGTTTGGCCCCCTGATCGCCGCCATGGTGGTGGTAAAAGTCCAGCGGCGATCGCTGCGACGATGGCTCGTGGGCCTGTTCAAATGGCGGCTGCATCCGGGCTGGTACCTGTTTGCCTTTGGCTTTCCGGTGCTGCTGGTGGCGATCGCGTCGCTGATCTACAGGCTAATGGGGTATCCGCTGGATTTTTCGCCCCTGCCGAATCGACTGGGTGCCTATCTACCCTCTCTTTTGCTTTTAGCGCTCGTGGGCGGCGGCAACGAAGAGCCGGGCTGGCGAGGGCTAGGACTGCCCACGCTACAGCAGCAGCATAGCCCGGTCGTGGCCACCGGCCTTTTGGGACTTGTCTGGGCGCTTTGGCATCTGCCGCTGCTGGCGACCAACCCTGACGTGGCCAGCGGTGCCATTGGCCTGGGGCAAATTCTGTTCATCGCGATCGTGACGCTGGTCAGCATTGCCACCCACGCCTTTTGGTACACCTGGCTGATCAACTGCACCGGCAGCGTGTTGCTGTGCATCATTCTGCACGCCAGCTACAACGCCGCCAATGGCCTGCTGCTGCTGGTGCCCGAGGAGGCCCTGCGGGGCAGCTCGTACCAGACCCTGCTGGTGTTGATGACGCTGGTTTTGATAGCGTCCGTTGGGGCTCTGTTAGTACAAACAAAAGGACAGCTGGGAGCGCAGTATCCCAGGTAGATGAACCTGGCGACTCAGATCGCCACGGCCCGAGGGCTATTTGGATCAACGCGATTGACCCAGATGGCGAAGGGCACCATCGGCAGCATCGGCAGTAGGCAAATCAGCCACTGGTTCCAGGTGAGGGGAGCCGTCTCAAATAAGGTATTCATGACAGACCACTGGCTGAACAGAATCTGAAGTGCGATCGCCCCCCCAATTCCCATCAGCAAAAAGGGCGCGTTTGCTACCGGGGTAGACCGATGTCGCAGACGACCCAGCAGACTCTTGCCCAGCTGACTAATGCTCAGCAAATAGACAATTCGAGCCGCCACCAGGGCCTGAATCGCCATCGTCCGCGACACCGCCACATCCCCCGTCGCCACTTCCGCCCATTCAAACAGCCCAAAAATAAGCACCCAGTTAAACAGAGACACCAGCAGAATGCGATGCAGCAACGGTCGGGTAATCAGAGGCTCTTGAGGATAGCGGGGTGGCTGTTGCATAATCCCTGGAGACTTGGGCTCAAAGGCCAATGGCACCGTCATGGTGAGGGAGTTGATCATGTTGAGCCAGAGAACCTGCAGCGACAGAATGGGCAGATCCCTGGCCAGCAGCGCGCTGATTAAAATGGTCATCGACTCCCCGCCGTTGACTGGCAACAGAAAGGCGATCGCCTTACGCAGGTTTTGGTAAACTGTTCGCCCTTCCTCCACCGCTGCCTCGATCGAGGCAAAGTTGTCGTCCGTCAGCAGCATATCCGCTGCTTCTCGGGCCACTTCCGTACCGCCTTTCCCCATAGCAATGCCAATGTCCGCCTGTTTGAGCGCAGGGGCATCATTCACCCCATCCCCCGTCATCGCCACAATGTCGCCCTTAGCCTGGAGTGCTTCCACCAGGCGCAGCTTTTGAGCTGGGGCTACCCGGGCAAATACATCGCCCGATTCGACGGCCTGGGTCAGCTGGGCATCGTCCATAGCTATCAGCGCCCGACCCTCAAAGGCCACCACGTCCTCTGCCTGCTGCAGATTTATCCGCTGGGCAATGGCCCGAGCCGTTGCCACATGGTCACCCGTGATCATCTTGATGCGAATACCGGCATGACGGCAGACATGGACCGCCGCGATCGCCTCGGGGCGGGGTGGGTCAATCATGCCCTGGAGCCCTAAAAACACCAGCCCGGTCTCAATATCGGCGTGATCGAGGGCGTGCTGATGGGGGCCGACCGCTTTACAGGCAAACGCCAGCACCCGCAGAGCCTGGGCCGTCATTGCCTCAACGGCCTGCTCAATCGACTCGCGCTCCAGCGGCATCACCTGGCTCTGGAGATTCATCATCTGGGTACAGCGGCTCAGAACCGCCTCAACCGAGCCTTTAACGTAGATGACTCGCGACCCCGCATTGTGCAGAGTGGCCATGTACTGATATTGAGACTCAAAGGGAATGGAATCGAGGCGAGGGTTAGCCGCCGTCAGCCCCGTCTGACTTAAGTCGGCCTTAGTGGCGGCGGCTAGCAACGCCCCCTCAGTTGGATCCCCCACCACCGACCATTGCTCTCCCTCGTGTTTGAGTTGGGCATCGTTGCACAGCACCCCCGCCGTCAGACATTCCCGCAGGGCATCGGGCAAACCATCTTCAAAGGAGCTTTCTATTTGATCATCATGCCGTTGAACAATCTCACCCTTGGGACTATAGCCACCGCCCCTGACCTGATAGGGCTGCCCCCCTGCATAGATCACCTGCACCGTCATTTGATTTTCGGTCAGCGTCCCGGTCTTGTCAGAACAGATCACCGTTGCACTACCCAGCGCTTCGACCGCCGGTAGCTTGCGAATAATCGCGTGGCGCTGAGCCATGCGGTTGACTCCAATCGCCAGGGTAATCGTTACCACCGCCGGTAAGCCTTCAGGGATAGCACTGACCGCCAGGGCCACCGCCGCTTCAAACATATAGTCCCAGGATTCCCCCTGTCTCAGACCAATGGCGAAGGTGAGGGTAGCCAGGGACAAAATGGCGTAGAGCAAAATGCGGCTGAATTTGGCAAACTTACGGGTCAGCGGTGTGCTCAGGCTGACCCGCTGTTCCATCGACCGAGAAATTTTGCCCACTTCGGTGGCCTCAGCGGTGGCCACCACCAGCCCTCGGCCCTGGCCAAAGGTGACGAAGCTACCCGTATAGGCCATATTGGCGCGCTCCGCCAGGGGCGTCTCGACCGGCAGGGGGTGAACCGACTTGTCTACGGGGAGTGATTCTCCGGTTAGGGCCGACTCATCCACCTGCAAATTTCGAGTTTTGAAGAGTCTCAGGTCTGCTGGTACCTTGTCCCCCGAAACCAGCAGTACGATATCCCCCAGCACCAGATCGCGAGACGGTACCTGTAGCGTTTGCCCATCCCGCAGCACAGTTGTCTCGGTGGTAACAGCTTTGGCTAGCGAAGCGATCGCCCCCTCGGCTTTGGCTTCTTGTACGTAGCCGATGATGGCGTTGAGAAACGTGACGCCCCAAATCACGGCGGCATTGGTCCAGGAACCTAGAGAGGCTTTGACCGCCCCGGCAATCAACAAAATGTAGAGCAGCGGCTGATGGAACTGCAGCAGAAATCTGAGCCAGGCAGGCTTGCCTGGTTTGACGGGTAGCTCATTCCAGCCATCGGTTTCATAGCGCTTTGCGACGGCCTCAGCGGTCAACCCCTGCTCCAGGTCGCCACCCATATCGCTGACGGCTTCAGCAATATCTACACTATGGAAACAACGGGCCTGCGACTGATTTCCCACCAAAACATTGGGCACAAAAAATCACCTTTTGCTGACCTCTTATGGTGTCAACCTAACAAAAAGGGATCGCAGCTTGTATAGAAACCTTCCATCGCAGCGATAGAAATTTGACGATATCTCGCAGATCGCCACAACCCAATCCTGTAGCGATATGGGGCTGCTCCAGCCGTCAATCATTAGCAAAACGTGGCCTCAGTCACCTGATGCCGACTGATGGCGGTCAAACACGATGCCCAATAGCAGAAACGCAATGGAGGCTACGCCACAATATCCCAAAATTCCGATATTGCAGACGCCCCAGGCGGCGGCTTTTCCAGTGGCGCGATGCTGACGTGTGAAGCTGTCGTAGAACACGGTTCGGTTCCTTGGGTGCTTATGTTACTCATGAGTAAACTACCCTGATTAAAAGTCAAACTGGATGCCCCCGAGCAGTCTAGTGCCGTCGTCGCCGCTGAACAGGTCCTCTACCCGCAGGTAAAAACCTGGGCCAATGGGCAGGCCGGTGCCGACGGTTTGAGGCAGGCGATCGCCCGCTTCATCCAGGGCAAATTGGTTTACCGCCACGGTTGCCGTTGCGCCATCGTCATCGGTCAGGGTCTGCATGAGCGGTTGGTTATCGGCATCTAGCATCGGCAGGGTTTGGTACACCGGCACCAGTTGACCCGCCTCGTCGTACTGAAAGGCCGGGCGCTGCCTCTCGCCGAACGGGTGCACCACCAGCCCGGCCCGCCAGCCGGTTTCTGAGCCACTGCCGCGCCCCAGGATCACATCCCGAACGAAGACTTCAGCCCGCAGAGTGTTGGCCGCAGGGGTCCAGGGCGTATGGCCAAAGTTCAGCACGCCGCCCAGGGCGAGTTCCCCCTGTACCGGGGCCAGGTTTGGGTACGACTCGGTTTCGGTAGAGGTATGCTGCTCCACCAGGGTCGTTCGGGAATCTCCTCGCTGGATGGCTACCTCAGAGACAGAATCTAGCAGCAACTCCTCGCCGTGCCGCAGCTGGCGCGTGTGCTCTACCACCTGATGGCTGATCTCATGATCGGCTATGCCGCCAGGAAGAAACGTAACGTCGCTGAGCTGGCCCTGGCTAGTGATGTCAAAGCTGGCGGTGCCGTGTTCTGCAGTCGTTTCCGTCGTTTCGATCAAAAACGTATCTAGCTGGGTTCGGGGTGTGGCAAAGGTGTGGGTCGTTCGCAGTCTATGCACCTCATCGACGGACTGATTCAGCGTTGAGGTGACGCGGGTGACGGTATCGCGTTGGTTACCCACCCCCCCGGTGAACGCACCGCTGACGTAAAATCCGGCAGCTACCGTGGTTTGGGCATAGGGACGCTGACCGGGCTCAAAGGGAACGGTGTCTACCGGGAAAAGCACATTCCCCACCCGGGCATCGACCTCAGCCGGCAGGCTTACGTCTACCGTGGGTAGAGGAGCGCCACCGCTGACTTCTACATAGTTACCTCGAATGCCGTTAAACAAAGGGGTAACGGCGTTGCGGCCTGGCAGGGTGTCTTCGACAGCGTAGACTGCCATACTTTCCTCAAGAAAGTTTTGGGGCTGGCGATCGGCTGAAATAATCGTGAAGCCGCCGTCTGCAATTTGATAGCCCGCTGGGGTGTCTGTCACCGCGTAGCGCTGGCCTAGCCGCAAAGACTGGCCCGGCTGCTGGGGCACCAGAGCATAGATCACCCGCTGAACCCGATTGGGTGCTAGGGAAATGGGCTCCTCGACGTAGCCAGCGGCGGTCCACTGGGGAATAAATTCGATGTTGCCGTCCCTATCTTCAACTAGCAGTCCCCCCACATTCTCGGTGTAGGCGGCGTTGCCCGGCCCCACCCGCTGCGGATCGGGCGGCGCGATCTGGATGGTTTGCTCAGCCGGGATCTCAAAGACATTGTCTACGGCGATGATTGGATCGCCCAGGATAGCTTCACTGGGTCGGGGCGGCACGTAGCCGACCCAGTGGCGGTTAGCCAACAGCCCCGTTGGCTCGAGCAAGGGGGGGCCACCAGCCGCGACAATTTGATTGCCAAAAACATCTTGCGCAACCCGGTGGGTGGGCTGCAAAAACTGAGTCACGCCCAGCGTCACCGTTAATCCGGCCTCGTTATCGGCCACCGTTGGATCAAAGCGAAGGCTGCCGGTCAGCAGGGTGGGCGGCACGTCGGGATTGCTGACCAGGGGAGGCAGCTGCCCGGTGAGCCCCAGACCATCGGTGCCCAAGCTCACCTGCCCGGTGCCTGAGTAGCGATCGTAGACCAGCAGATCGCCCTGCTCAGAGTAAGCCGCTCGAGCGTGGCCCAGCCGCGTCGCCACGGTATCTGGGGTAGCAATTTGACCCCAATCTCTCGCAGTTTCGGTGACGGTATTAATCTGCACGCTCCGTTCCACTACCTCGGTAGCTTCGCTCACTGCTTGCCGCGTATCTGGCTCAAGGGGTATTTCTACGACCTGGGTTTCGTAGGTGATAGAGCTGTGTTCGGCCAGGGTCTGGGCCTCGCCGTGGCCACCAAACAGCTGAAAGTAGTCACCGTCGTTAAAGTCTAAGTCGCCGCCGTTGGGCAGATCTTCAACGACAAATCCGCCGCTGTGCGAGAAGTAAATGCCCGACTCGACCGGAGCCGCCCCATCGCTGCGAAGATTGAGTACCCGCAGTTCTACGGTGTCGTCTGCGCCATAGGTCACGCTGAGGTTAGCGTTTGCCGGTAGCGTGTCACCGTTGGGGCCAATGGTCACACTGCCGCCGCTGATAAACACTGTTTCGCGGCTGCGTACAGCGCCATTAGCGTCAAATACTGTCACTTCGATGCCTTCTCCAAAGGCGTGGGCTCCGGCTCGGTGGCCGAGGTTAAACTGAGTCACCAGTTGTAGAGAGTCTCTTTCCAGAGTGTGGGTGACCGCCTCATTGCCTGGGTTGAGCTGGTGATCTAATGAGTTATTGATGAAGTGCACGTCGGGAGTGATGTCAATGCGGCTGGGCGCCAGTCGATCACGGGTGACCGGCTGAGCCACACCCTCATGGGTTTCTCCCACCAGCTCAGACGGCAGCGGAATCGAGGAGTCGTTATGCAGCGGGCCGGTTTGCAGATCAAAGGCGTTGTGGTCGACGTGAACCGCGCCCGTGTCGCGATCGCGAATGACGGTTTGCGCAGCGGCCTTCTCTGACAGACCGAACCCCGTAGCTGTGAGTAATAGAGCTAGATAAATCAGATTAGAGAGACGATTTTCAGGTGTAGCGTTCATAGTAAAATCTCCTACGCAAACGTCGTAGGTGACAGACAGGCGATCGAGAAACCTGCGGTCATGTCTGCCGAAACTGTTGCCAACCGATAACTTTTTGGAGAGCTATCGACAACCGCAATCGGACTTGTCCACAAAAAATAATCCCGCCAAAAACCAGGCCAACCAGCCTGTAGAGCAGTCGCTGATGGAGCTAGAGAGACTAAAACTGCAAAATCAAAATAGGCAATGCCTTATTGACAGCTCCCTGATGTGGTGGAGTGTCGTGGCTAGCCCAATCGACAGGTTCACAGTCCTATTTTTAAAGAACTGCGATCGCGACGGTTCTTTGAAGAAATACTTCGCAAAAAGGGGCGATTGATAACCTTTCTCTGATTTAATTATACCAAATTTTTAGGTTTTGGGACTTAATACTCTTGACGTAATAGCTTAAGAGAATAGTTTGTACAGATTTCTTAAGCTATTACGTCAGCATCAACACGTCAGCATCAACACGTCAGCATCAACACGTCAGGATTAATCAGGCCAGATTGATTTGTTTGCCATCTGCTTAAAACGCCTTTAGGTTTATTTAAAACTGTGAACGCAGGTTCACAATTCCTGCAAAACCGCTCGGCGCTATTTAATCTCAATTTGCAGAAAAACTTGTCGTCCACATTACCTTGATTATTTACCTATAGCGGTTCCTGAGCGGATGAAGTACTGTAGGGGTCTTGCTGAATAAGCGTTACAGGCATCTGTACGAACCTCACGCCAGCGAGAACCGCCATATCACAGGCAGCCTTTTGATTTCAATACGATTTTGAGAATCTGGGCTCAGGAGATGTTGTCTGCGTTGTTCTATGCCTGGTCTCAACGCAGACAGTATTTCGTTTCCTCACAAGTTCCTCAAAGTGTTGATCTAAAAAGGACATATTGCTGAGCTGGGTAGGGAGAGCCATCATGCTGACCGTCAGAGATATTATGACCAAGCCCGTGGTCGTTATTCGCAGTTCTGCTACCGTGCAAAATGCCATTTTGTTGATGCGGGCCAAGCGACTGCGATCGCTGATTGTCGAACCGACAGAAGAGACGCCCTACGGCATCGTGACCGAAAAAGACATTGTCTTTAAGGTGATCGCCCGGCGGAAAAACCCAGATTTTGTGCGCGTCCACGATATCATGCGGCAGCCCTGCATCCGAATATCGGCCCACGCCACGGTCCTAGAGGCAGCCCAGGTCTTAGCTGACGCAGGAATTCACCGCGCCCCGGTGATGGAGAACGATGAGCTGCTGGGGATTGTTTCTGTGACCGATATTTTGCGCAAAGGGCATCCAGATTCCCCTCCCCGTGATGAGCTAGCCAAGCGCATTCAAGACGCCTTGCAGCACACCCGCATCATTGACGATGAGGAGGCTCAGATGCGCCAGGACTGTGACCTGGCCTGGCAAATCTTCGAAGAGATGCATCAAAGCTCAAAAGTTACCGTTTAGAACCTGTTCAGAACTGCCAGAATATCGCCACCATGGCCAACAGAATCGTCATCGATCCGGTCACGCGCATTGAAGGACACGCCAAAATCTCCATCTACCTCGACGACCAGGGTGAAGTCACCGACGCCCGGTTCCACGTCACGGAGTTTCGCGGCTTTGAGAAATTTTGCGAAGGGCGACCCTTTTGGGAAATGCCCGCCATCACCGCCCGCGTCTGCGGGATTTGCCCGGTCAGCCATCTGCTCGCTTCGGCCAAGGCGGGCGATCGCCTGCTGGCCGTTCAAATTCCCCCAGCGGCTGAAAAGCTGCGGCGACTGATGAATCTGGGCCAAATTATCCAGTCCCACGCCCTCAGCTTTTTTCACCTCAGCAGCCCCGATTTGCTTCTGGGCTGGGAAAGCGACCCCGCCCAGCGCAACGTCTTTGGCCTGATGGCAGCAGAGCCAGAGCTGGCGCGGGGCGGCATTCGGCTGCGTCAGTTTGGGCAGGTGGTGATCGAGCAGCTGGGCGGGCGCAAAATTCACCCCTCCTGGGCGGTGCCTGGCGGGGTGCGCTCTGGTCTTTCAGAGCCGGGTAAAACCGAGATTCGGGAGCGCTTGCCCGAGGCTAAAACCACCATTCTCAAAGCCCTGGAGCGTTTCAAACGTCTGCTGGCAGACCTTCAAGAGGAAGCCCACATCTTCGGCAACTTCCCCAGCCTGTTTATGGGGCTGGTCGCCCCCGACGGCACCTGGGAGCACTACGACGGCCACCTCCGCTTTGTCGATAGCGGCGGCAACATTATTGCCGATCGCCTAGACCCCAGCCGCTATCGGGAGTTTATTGGCGAAGCGGTACAGCCCGATTCCTACCTTAAATCTCCCTACTACAAGCCCCTGGGCTACCCCGACCAGACCGGGCACTGTCGCATCGAAAATGGCCTGTATCGGGTAGGCCCCCTGGCGCGGCTGAACGTGTGCGATCGCATCGGCACCCCCCTGGCAGAGCAAGAGCTACAGCACTTTCGTCAGCACGGCACCGTCAACAGCTCTTTTTTCTACCACTACGCCCGCCTGATTGAAATCTTGGCCTGCGTCGAGCGCATCGAGATTGCCCTAGACGATCCCGACTTGCAAAGCGACCAGCTGCGAGCGCGGGCTGACGTGAACCAACGAGAGGCGATCGGCGTGGGTGAAGCCCCCCGAGGTACGCTGTTTCATCACTACAAAATTGATCAAACGGGGTTGCTTACCCAGGTCAATCTAATCATCGCCACAGGCCAAAACAACCTGGCCATGAATCGCACCATCAGCCAAATCGCTCGCCACTACATCCATAGCCCCGAGATTCCAGAGCCACTGCTCAATCGCGTCGAGGCGGGGATTCGCGCCTTCGACCCCTGCCTGAGCTGCTCCACCCACGCCGCCGGGCAAATGCCCCTGCACCTACAGCTGATCGGTGCTGAGGGGAACGTGCTGCATCAGCTGTATCGATAAATTGGGTTGCCCCCCTCTCCTCACAAGATCCTCACGTCCATTCTCTATGCTCAACCTGAAGACACTCTATACCTCAGGAGTTGAAGCCGTGAATCTTAAGACATCCTCTACTCCAGCTGCCAGTTCCTGTTCTCTTCTGATTGTGGGTTACGGCAACGAACTGCGGGGGGATGACGGTGTCGGCCCCCAGGTCGCCATGACGGTGGCCGACTGGCATTTGCCCTCGGTCAAATCGCTACATGTTCAACAGCTCTTGCCAGAACTCGTCGCCGACATGGCCGAGGCCGACTATGTCATCTTTGTGGATGCCTGTGGCAAAAGCCGCACTCATAACGTTCAGCTTGACCCGATTGTGACCAACAAAGACGCCCTAGCCCACTGCACCGTACCGTTAATGAACCATGCCTGCGAGCCCTCGGGTCTCGTGGCCCTAACTCAAGTGCTGTATGGTGACCATCCCCAGGCCTGGCTATTGCAAGTGCCGATTGAACACTGTGGCCTGGGTCAAGCGCTCTCAAAGACGGCCCGGCGGGGGGCCGATAGTGCGTTGAGAACCATTGAACAGTTTTTCACCACCTACCTACGACAGCCTTTTGCGGGTGCTGAACCATGCATGAAGTCAGCTTAATGCAGGCGGCCCTGGCGATTGCCCTCGACCATGCCAAAGCCCAGGGAACTCACAAAATACATGCTCTAGAGCTGCATGTGGGTATGCAATCGGGGGTCGTACCCGAGGCGCTGGCCTTTGCCTTTGATATCGTCAGCGCGGGTACGGCGGCCCAAGGGGCTGAACTGAGGCTAGAAACTATTCCGACCCGGTGCTACTGTCCCCACTGCCAGCACGACTTTCAGCCCGCGGACTGGGTCTATGAATGCCCAACCTGCCACGGCATCAGCACCGACGTTCGTCAGGGTCAGGACTTAGAACTCGCATCGCTGGAGGTGTCGTAACGATGTGTGGAACCTGTGGTTGTGGCGCTAGTCAACAGGAGGCCGTAGATGCAGGTAATCAACAGGTCTTACACCTGCACCAAAGCCTGCTGGCCAAGAACGATCGCTATGCCGAGCAAAATCGAGCCCTGTTTCGGCACTTGCTGGCGATCAACCTGCTCTCATCGCCGGGGGCCGGTAAAACAACGCTGGTGCAGCGTCTGCTGGGCGATCGCGACCTGATTGCGGCGACCTCTCCCCTGAGCCAGCACCAAGGACCGGTAAAGGCCGGAGTGATTGTGGGCGATCTGGCCACTGATCGCGATGCTGAACGGCTGCGCCAAACCGGTGCCCCCGTGGTGCAGATCACCACCGGCACCCTCTGCCATTTAGAAGCGGACATGGTGGCCCGAGCCGCTCAAGCGCTCACCCTAGCCGACCTCAATCTGCTGATCATTGAGAATGTGGGCAACCTGGTCTGCCCTGCCGCCTACGACCTGGGAGAAGATCTGCGCCTGGTGCTGATGTCTGTCACCGAAGGAGAAGATAAACCGCTGAAATATCCCACCATGTTTAAGTCGGCCCACGCCGTCATCATCAGCAAGATCGACCTGGCTGAAGTGGTGGGTTTCAAGCGGGCTGAGGCCCTGCATTACCTGCATTTAATCGCTCCCCAGGCGTTGGTCTTCGAGCTATCTGCCACTACGGGCGAGGGGCTGGCCAGTTTCTATGCCTACCTGGAGCAGGCCATCTTTCAGTGCCACCGCAAGGTCAGCTCTGTTCAGGCGTCATAACTTCCTCATAGTCTTTTTTTACAGTTGAAGTTGAGCATCTTTTTCACCAGAAGGAAATTGCTCCTGCTATTGCTGAATAAGGCCTGCAACGATGGACTTGCATTTAGTTGATTTAGAACTGCCCCCTGAGAGCAATCTGATCCTAGGGCAGAGTCATTTCATCAAAACGGTAGAAGACCTCTACGAGGCGATGATCGGTGCCTCTGCCCAAATCCAGTTTGGGCTGGCGTTTTGCGAAGCCTCGGGGCCCTGCCTGATTCGGGCGGCAGGCAATGACGAGACGCTACAGAACGTCGCGATCAAAAACGCCGGGGCGATCGCGGCGGGACACAGCTTCATCATTCTGATGCAGCATGGATTCCCGATCAGCGTGCTGAATGCGATCAAGCAGTGTCCGGAGGTCTGTCGTATCTACTGCGCTACGGCAAACCCGGTGCAGGTGGTGATTGCCGCCAGTGAGCAGGGGCGCGGCATTTTAGGCGTGATCGATGGCTTTGCGCCCAGGGGCATTGAAGGGCCGGCGGATGTGCGCGATCGCCAGCAGCTCCTGCGGCAAATTGGCTACAAACTGGGGTAAACGCCGAGTCTTAACCTGTCATGACGACAACCAGCCTAATTCAGCGTCGAATCTGTTTAACCCTGCGGGGACGAGTGCAGGGCGTCGGCTTTCGTCCGTTTGTGTACCAGCTGGCCACAGCGCTAGGGTTGAGGGGCGGCGTCACGAATACTCCCCAGGGCGTGGTGATCGATATTGAAGGCCCCGAATCTGCTCTGGAACAGTTTGTGGGGCGACTCCAGCGAGAGCTTCCCCCCCACGCCACCATTCAGTCCCTGACGCAGCAGTCACTCCCGGTTCAGGGCGCAAATAGGTTTCAGATCTGGCCTTCTGAAGCAGCTGGGGATGCAGCCACCGCGCAAATTTTGCCAGACCTGGCCACCTGTCCTGCCTGTCTGGCAGATATATTCGACCCTCACAATCGTCGCTACCGCTATCCCTTCACCAACTGCACCCACTGCGGCCCCCGCTTTAGCATCCTCACGGCGCTGCCCTACGATCGCCGACACACCACCATGACAGGCTTTACGATGTGTCCAGCCTGCGAGGCGGAGTACACCAATCCGAGCGATCGCCGCTTTCACGCCCAGCCCAATGCCTGCCCTGACTGCGGGCCGCAGCTAGAGTTTTGGGTCGCTGGGAAACCTCAGGTGGGAGAGCCGCTTCAGGCGGCGATCGCGGCCCTGCGGCGAGGCGAAATTCTCGCCCTCAAAGGGCTGGGCGGATTTCAGCTGCTGGTCGATGCCCAGAACCCGGCCGCCGTAGAGCGGCTGCGCCAGCGCAAACAGCGCCCGGACAAACCCCTGGCGCTGATGTATGCCACGCTGGAGCAGATTCGCCGCGACTGTGAGGTATCCGAGGCAGCGGCAGCGTTACTCACCGCTGCCCAGGCCCCGATTGTGCTGCTGCCCAAACGGCTGAGTGGCGCAGAACTTGCCGAGGCAGTCGCGCCTGACAACCTATACCTGGGCGTCATGCTGCCGACAACCCCGCTGCATCACCTACTGTTGCAGCAGTACGGCTCTCCCCTGGTGGCCACCAGCGGCAACCGCTCGGGCGAGCCGATCTGTGCCGATGAACAGTTAGCCCATCATCAGCTGGGGGCGATCGCCGACGGGTTTTTAATTCACGATCGCCCCATCCGGCACCCCGTGGACGACTCGGTCGTGCAGATCGTGCAGGAGCGGCCCCAGATCTTGCGCCATGCCCGAGGCTATGCGCCGCAGGTCGTTCAGCTCGCAGATTCGGTTGATTCAGACACCCGCATTCTCGCTGTCGGGGCTCACCTCAAAAATGCGATCGCCCTGTCCCTTGGCTCCCAGGTCATGCTGAGCCAGTACATCGGTGACTTAGAAACACCCCAGGCGATGGCGCGATCGCGGCAGACCGTAGCTGATTTTTTGGGGCTCTACCGCTGTCAGCCCACCGCGATCGCCTGCGACCTGCACCCCGACTATGGCTCGACTCGCCTGGCCCAGACCCTGGCCCAGCAGTGGCAGGTGCCGCTGATTCCAGTGCAGCACCACTACGCCCACGGGCTGTCAGCCATGGCCGAACACCAGCTCCAGGCTCCGGTACTCGGCGTCGCCTGGGATGGAACCGGCTACGGCCCCGACCAGACAATTTGGGGGGGAGAGTTTCTGCAAATTACAGACTGTGGCTTTGAGCGGGTTGCCTACCTGCTGCCGTTTCCCCTGCCGGGAGGTAACCTGTGCAGCCGAGAACCCCGGCGATCGGCGCTTGGATTGCTCTACGGCTGCTACGGAGAAGCGGCTTTTGAGCTGACGGATTTGGCCCCAGTTCAAGCCTTTGCGGCATCTGAGCGCAATATTCTGCGACAAATGCTGGCAGGCAGCATCAACGCGCCCATGACCTCCAGTATGGGGCGGCTATTCGACGGCATGGCCGCCCTGCTCGATCTGCACCAAACCGTCAGCTTTGAGGGTCAGGCGGCCATGGCCCTGGAGTTTGCCGCCAATCACACCCTGGAGGTCGAGGCCTATCCCTTTACCGTTTCGACCACCCTACCGGGCGTGATCGACTGGCGGCCCCTGGTGCGAGCGGTTATCCGTGACCAGCTGCGAGGGGTGCCCGCTGCTGTGATCTCGACGAAGTTCCACCAGGCGCTGGTGGAGATGATTGGCGCGATCGCCCAGCGGGTCGGCCTTGCTCAGGTGGTGCTGACCGGGGGCTGCTTTCAGAACCGTCTGCTGAGTCAGCAGGCCATCCGTCGTCTCTGCCATGATGGGTTTACCCCCTACTGGCACCAGCGAGTTCCCCCCAACGACGGCGGTATTGCCCTAGGGCAGATGGTCGCCGCGCTACGCCATCTCTCTTGTATAGCTAGAGCCAAGCAAATTAGGACGCCTGCCAGTAGCCCTGATGCTCTAGCTATACGCCATGGCGCTACCCCAGTTGCTACCTGTGACCATAACTCGTGTTCTAAGCGCTGTGGCCATCGCTATACTTAGGAGCCGAACCATGTGCCTGGCCGTACCGGGAAAAATCATCAGCACTACAGGGGAGAACCTGGACCGCATGGGGCGAGTCAGCTTTAGCGGCGTGATCAAAGCCGTTAGTCTGGCCTACGTGCCCGAAGCCCAGGTGGGTGATTACGTGGTGGTTCATGTGGGGTTTGCGATCGGCAAGCTCGACATTCAAGAAGCAGAACAGACGTTGCAATATCTGGAGCAGATCAACGCGACGGCTGATTCAATATAGTTAATGCCTATCCTGCCATCGCCCCCCGACGTTTTTTAGCAAGAGAAGTAGTGATCCCTGAATGCCTGCGATCGCCGCAGCGACGTAACCCAATGGATGCCGCCGCCACAGTAAGGTGTCTCCCGAGATGAGCGCCGACCCACATAACGTCGAGTTGTGCAGCGACTGATAACCTCCGTTCCGTCCGCACCAACACAGTCCGCACCAACGCAGTATCAGGTGTCTTCCTCACCTAGAAACTCCTTAGTTTTTTGTGGATATTTCCGAACAAGCCACTTTAGAAGCTCAACTTGGTCACTTCCTTTTGCTCGTCTAACCTGTGCCAGAAGTTTTAAGTTTGAAGGTCTTTCCAGGGTTAAATTTGAAGCGCCTTCATTACATACAGAGCAAATTGCACGGAGATTGGAGGGGTCATCCGTTCCTCCTTGAGACTTATCCACGATATGACCGATATGCAACCGAGTTTTCCTTGTGAGATCATAGGAATGTGGTTCTCCTGCTACAGCACCACACATTTGACACGTAAATCCATTTCTATCAAGAACGTACGCACGAGTCTCCTTTGAAATTGCCCTTTCAAAAGCAGCGATCGGCTTCGGATCTTCAAGCATATACTGTCCAGGTCTTAGGTCTCCCCTATCATTATGGGTTTGAATTTGATACCCTTCCTCTGAACGCAGTTCTCTCACTCGTCTTGCCCATTCTGTGATACCTCCGGCTACCTCTCTAAGTTCATCAGAGCCCATAACTCTTCCGATGTTGTCAAGGAAGTGTTCTCTGAGTTTTGCCCTGGCACCTTTCTTGGCTGACATAAGTCATTTTTTTCAACTAGCAATTGCAAATATCTTTTTAGAGGTCAAACAATCGAAGATTTCTCGTGCGACAGCCTGAGCTACAGGCGGTGGAAAAGCATTCCCCACCTGGCGATATGCTGGGGTCTTTTTACCAGTGAAATGCCACTCATCAGGAAAACCCTGAATTTTGGCAACCATTTCAACTGTCAGTTTGGGCATCCCTACGAAATCTTTGTTAGGTGGTTCATTGGCTATTCCCATGCCATCCACGCCTAAACTTGCCCAAGCCCGCTTAGCACGAGTAGGGCCTAAATCAGGCCCACCATGCTTCTTTGAGCCTCCAACAATGGTAGGAGCAATATCATCAGCTTGCTGTTTCCATTTATCAACGCCTTTCCAGCCTCTTGATGCCATTTGCTCATATAAAAGCTCTCCGACTGTTGGTGGATTTTGGCTATGGGATTTAGGCCATGAGAAACTACCTGATAAATCCTTTTGTATAGCTACTATCACCACGCGGGGTCTTAGCTGTGATACACCAAAATCAGAGGCATTTAACAGCCTCCAGTCAGCCACATACCCCATCTTTTCAAGCTGTCGCTTTAAGTTACCTCGGTAGTCTTCAAAAACAGCATCCAAAAATCCTCGAACATTTTCTAGCATGACAGCACGAGGTCTGCATTCATCCACTAACCGGAGTGCTTCGGGAAACAGATCCCGATCATCTTCTTTGCCTAACTGCTTACCTGCTTTTGAAAATGGTGGACAAGGTACGCCGCCTGCTAGCAAATCAATATCTGCAAAAGATTTACCTTCAAATCCTCTCAAATCGCCTTCTACGATATTCCAGTGGGGTCGATTGAACCGGAGAGTATTACAACAAGCACTGTCAATCTCAACCAGTGCTTGAGGTTCAAATCCGCTCTGCTCAAGACCTAAGGCTTGACCACCAGCACCAGCACAGATTTCTAAGCATGTCACTTGAGCCATTGAGTTTCTTTCGACTGCTCCCCAGGTTGTAGTACAAGTTTACAGGAAGAGGTCTTAAACAGATGAGTAGAGAGCGACAGACACCTAACAACCTATACCAGCGCTAACCCAGCCCCGACAAAAATTAAGTAGCCGCCGATGGGCCGGACAGGCGTTTTAGTGCAGAAACTCGCGGCGATCGCGCCAATATCACTGTGCAGAGGCACAAGTATCAGAGCCGCAACAGCCAGGAGAAACGCCGCGACATAGATTCGGAAAGAACGCGTTTAGCGCTGCGCCAAGCAGATAAAAGACTGTAGGGCACCCTCATCAGATCCGCCCCTTGCGGGTTTATGAACTGAGAGCGACCTGCGGCATCTGCACGGTTGGCTGCCGCACCGACTGCCCGGTGAGCAACTCCGCTACGTTCATGCCGTTGCCAATCACCCCTGGCACGCTGGGATACCCGGCGCTGGCACCCACCAGGAAAAGATTGGGCAGCTCTGTGCGGTAGCCGATCCGCCTCAGCCCCACCTGGCGGGGAATCAGATTGGCCCCGTAGATGTTGCCTTCTGGCTGACCCAAATAGTACTCGCTGGTGGTGGGGGTGCCGTACAGCTTCATGCGGGTGTAGGCGTCTACATCTGGAATCAGGTCGCGCACACTCTCCATAACGGATTGATACACCGCGCGCTTTTTCTGCTTGTAGGCTTTGCGATCGCTCTCGTGGAGCTGCTTAAAGGGCTCGTAAGCACACACGGTCGCAATTTCAAGCACATGGTGCCCCGCAGGAGCCATACCGGGTGCCGTTGACTTCAGCGTTGGGCAGGACAAAAAGATCCAGGGATGGTCTAAATTCCCTTCGATCTGCTGCTGGTAGGCTTCGTTGAGATTGCCGGTCGGATAATACCAGATATTCCAGTTGCCAAGGCCGTAGCGAGCTGGGTTAAATCGACTGTCCAGGCCGAGATAAATGTTGAAGGCACTGACGGAGTAGTCATAGTCCGTCAGGCGCTGTCGTTCCTGGGGGCCTAGGGCTGTCTCACTGTGCATGAGCGCAACGGTGCGCTTTGGGTCCAAATCGCTGATGTAGGCTCGCTCAGCCCGGTAGCGCTCTCCCCCAGCCGTCACAAACTGCACCTCACCATCGTTGACTTCGATATGGTCTACCGGAGTCGAGAGCTGTACCACGCCGCCTCGGGCGGTGATGGCATCCACCACAGTGTTGACTAAATGCCGGAAGTGATGCCGAGGGTAGTAGGCTCCCTCGGCGTAGTCTGACACCAAGCTCGTATGAACAATTAGAGCAATCTCC
The DNA here is from genome assembly GCF_015207395.1 of Nodosilinea sp. LEGE 07088. GTDB lineage: Bacteria > Cyanobacteriota > Cyanobacteriia > Phormidesmidales > Phormidesmidaceae > Nodosilinea. Next base: position 30,096 of record NZ_JADEWX010000021.1, on the reverse strand, counting down.
TTAGGCGGTAGGGCGTAGTCGCCGCTTTGGCCCGCCAGTAGGGTCTGGAGCTTAGGGGACAACCCGACTTGATCGTAGAGGTCCTGGAGGGTTTGCAGCCGTTTCGAAAACAGGTGCCAGTGTTTAGGCAGCTTCAGCCAGTCAGACCATTTTGAGTCGTACCAATTGACGTCTTCACCGAGGTTAACAATGTCTTGGTGCAGACGACTGATTTCGTCGCAGTAGCGATTGATGGCGCTGGCCTCGTCAGGAAATGTGGCGAGCAGGCGATCGCGGAAATTTTCCCAACCCAGCGGCATGCGAAAGTCCACCTCGGGCGTGATGACGCGATCGATACAGTCTGGGTCTAACGAATTAAACGGCACCTCTCTACCGATGTAGTTGAGAAATTGATCGACCGTCTGCCCTTTGCCGCACTGGTAGATGTAGTGCACATCGGCGCAAAAGGAGTAGTCCCCATAGTCAAAGGTATGACAGCAGCCCCCAGGCAGATAGTGCTGCTCTAGCACAGCCACCCGATAACCCTGACGGCTAAGGCAGGCGGCGGCCGATAATCCACCCAACCCTGCACCTAAGATGACGTAGTCGAAATATTTCATGGCGACTCCTATGGGCTGATCCTAAGCAGCAAGCCAAAATTACGATGTCCTCACCCTAGGGCTTAAACATGAGGAACTTATGACGGCGGATCAGGCCCTGGCGGTGCCCCAGGGCAAAATGTATGAACGGATACGGTTTGGCTCATAACTTCCTTACAATCACTCCCTATTGTGGAAGTGGGGAGGGGAATATCTCCCTGCCTGTACTTACCTGGGGTTCGAATGATGGTCACTACGCTACAGAGCAAAATCTACAACCTCGACATGCTGCGCGATGAGGTGCGGGAACTGGTCAATCAGGGCGTCGTGCATCGTCAGCAGCCGATCTATACCCTGTGTCGCTATATTCCCGAGCGGGAGTGGGAATGTATCGAAGTCGATCTGGACAACAGCGAATATCTGCTGCGCGATCGCATCATTGATCTGCTGGCCCAGGAGCGGTGGGAGGAGGACTAACCGCAGCCTCCCTGGCTGCCTGAGCTTGAATAGCCGTAATGACAACTGTGTTCACAATGTCGTTCACCGTGCAGCCCCGGCTCAGATCGTTCACGGGTTTCTTTAGCCCTTGCAGAATAGGGCCGATGGCGATCGCGCCCGTTTCGCGCTGCACGGCCTTGTAGGTGTTGTTGCCCGTATTCAAATCTGGAAACACCAGCACCGTCGCCTGTCCGCCGCCCGCCGTGCCCGGGAATTTGTGGGCGGCCACCTCTGGATCGACGGCAGCATCGTACTGAATCGGCCCTTCAATGGGTAAATCGGGGCGTCGCTGGCGGGCCAGGTGTGTCGCCTGCCGCACCTTCTCGACATCCTCCCCCTGCGCTGAGTCGCCAGAAGAGTAGGAGAGCAGGGCAACCCGGGGCTCAATGCCAAACGCCTGGGCGGTGTCTGCCGAGGCGATGGCAATGTCTGCCAGCTGAGCCGCATCGGGGTTGGCGTTCACCGCACAGTCGCCGTAAACCCGGACATGCTCTCCCAGGTACATCAAAAATACTGAAGACACCAGAGCAACCCCTGGTTTGGCCTTGATCAGCTGTAGCGCGGGGCGAATGGTGTGCTGGGTCGTGTGGGCTGCGCCCGAAACCATGCCGTCGGCGTCGCCACGATAGACCATCATCGTGCCGTAGTAGGTGGCATCCAGCATGTAGTCGTAGGCGATGTCGAGGGTCGCTCCCTTGTGCTTTCTGAGCCTATAGAAGGTGTGGGCATAGTCATCTAAATGGGGGCTCTCTGACGGGTTGACAATGGTTAGATCCTCCAGGTCGAGCTGAATGCTGTGTCGTTTGATCACGCGCTCGATATCTTCTCGTTTGCCCAGCAGGGTCAGGGTAGCGAGCTTTCGCGATCGCAGCACCGCCGCCGCTTTCAAGATGCGCAGGTCGGTACTCTCTGGCAAGACAATATGCCGTGGGTCGGCTTTGGCCTGCTGCATCAGCTGGTAGGTAAACAGTTGAGGGGTCAGCTCTGGCTGTTGGACTAGACTGACCTGTTCTTCCAGGCGGGCCAGGTCAACGTGCTGCTCAAAGGCTCGAAGGCTGAGGTCAATCTTCTCGTGATCCTCCGGGTTAAGGCTGCTGTGAACGGCTTGGATCTGAGATGCCGTGGTGTAGGTATCGGTCTTGACCGACAGAATGGGCAGGGGTGCTGGCAGCCCCTCAAATAGTTTTGCGATCGCAGGCTCTGGCTTTAGGCCCGTCGATAGCAACATACCGGCCAGGTTGGGATAATTGATCGATAGATGCGCCTGCAATACACCAACAATCATGTCACCGCGATCGCCAGGGGTAATAATCAGGCTGTCTTCCCTCAGCCAGGTGAGAGCGTGCTGCATCTGCATGGCCGCTACTAAAACATTCGTTGCCAAATGGCCCAGTAGCTCGTGGCCGTAGAGCACCTCCGCCTGCAGCTGCTGAGCAATATCTCGCATGCGGGGGCTCAACAGTCTGCGGTCATAGGGAATCACGGCCAAGACATAATCCGCCTCACCGTAGCAGGCTTCCAGGGCGGTCTTGAGGCGATCGACCTGCTCAGGAGCGGCTTTATTGAGCACAATACCGGCAATCTGGCAGTGGTGCTTGCGATAGGCATCAACCGCGATTTGAACCAGGCGAATGCTCTCGTCCACGCTTCTATGATCGGCATTGCCTAACACCAGTATGGGGCAGCCTAAATTTTTGGCAATTTCCTGGTTGAGATTAAATTCAAAGGCCGTTCCTTCGTCTAAATAGTCTGATCCTTCGCAGAGCACAAAGTCGCCGCGATGCTCCAGGACTTTAAATTTGTCGAGAATACCGGCGATCGCCTGGTCAATCTGATGCCGCCCTCTCAGGTTGTTGATTTGGTGCGATCGCAGGCCAAAGGATTCTTCATCGGTCTGCTGTAAACCAAAGTGCTGCAAAATCAGGGCAATGTCTTCATCCTGCCCAGGTGAAGATTTTCCCGGCGCTGGGGATGGGTGGGCCGACTGAATGACGGGCTTAAAGAAGTTGACCTTTGTGGTCTTTCGCAGGAACAGATTAATAATGCCAAGGGCCACCAGAGCCTTGCCGCTGCCTGCCTCGATCGTGCTGATGTAGAGTGAGTTTCCCATCGAAAGTTCCTTTTCCTATAGGCTTTTAGGCCCTGACAAATCTATATCTCCAAAGCAGAAAAACAAGGGGCTAGTGAGGTCTCAAATCTCGATCTTGCAGTTATGGATCTAACCTTTCACAGGCTTATTTCACTCTAAAAGCTTGATGGTAGCCAGAATTAATAAGTTGCATACAGAAATTTATCTGTATCTCAAGAAACACTCGTAAACCCTCAGGCATCGCAATCTCAAACCGCACTCTCTAAAATTTCTTTAAATAAAGCAAGTGGTGATTCTTGCCCATTATCAAAATCGATTACAGAGGATTGCATAATAGTATTAACGTCTTCCAGTAAACTATTAATTAATCCGGGATACATATATTTTGATCCTTCTGGATTTTTCAGGTACTGATCAAGTTGATCAAAAATTACCTGTTCAGAATTAATGTGTCCCAGTGTGGCTTCGTAGAGACAATTCGACAATACTTCATAGGGCTTATCTAGATTCGAAAAGATGTTGCTATTCAGTTCAGGAGAATCATGTTTGGGTTTATTTTCACTGCCATCCTGATTGGAACCGAGGATACCATTCAGAACTTCTACAGCTAACGAAAATGATTCCTTGGCGCGATCTAAACGGTTTATACAATCTTCCTCCTCAATATAAAGATATGTAATACCCATGTTGCCGTAGGCCAGAAATCTCTTGCTATCCATAGCAACTGCTTCTTCAAACTCTTCAATTGCGCTGAAATAGCAAATTCCCTCTTTGCTCTTCGGCTCGTAGTCTCCTTTAAGCTTGTTAATTCCTCTCTTGATTTTTACATTTTGGGATTTTTGGTGCTCTTGCTTAAGCTTATCGCTTCCCTCCTTACCTAAAATGAAGTATATCCAGCCCAAAGCAGTATAGATAGCAGCATTTTCCTTGGTAAGAGGAGCTAATTCCTTGGAGTTTTCTCGATATCGGATTGACTTTCGCAAACTATCTTCTATAAGATCATCGTTTGACCTATTGTTCTCATTGCCTTTGTAATTCTGCCGTAGTGCTTTATATTTCTTATAATATAAAAGACCTAAATTGTAATAGGGAGTAGCAAGTCTTGGCGCTCTAACGATGGCCTCCAAATAATTCTCTTTGGCCTCGTTGTAATTTTCCTCAGCCCTTTTAGGTTCCTTAATCTTAATAAATTTTGAGTATAGTTCCGAATGCAAATTGCCTAAACCATTGTAAGGATAGGGAGCATAAGGATTTTTTCTTTTGGCTATCATATAGTGAACTTCCGCATGGTAGTAATGATGACATTTGACATAGATATTCCCCAGTCCTATATGTGCATTTGCGTTTCCTGGATCTAGGCTTAAAGCTTTATTAAAGATATCTTCCGCATGGCTTAAATAGTCTTTTCCAATCCGAAAATCACGAAAATAGGCATAGCCAATACTGCAAAGCAGATTTGCTAATTTTTGGTAGTCTTTTTGGAACTCTAAACTCTCTTTGCATAGCTCATAGGCCCGTCTTAAATTTTCTATATCCTGTTTTTGCTGATAGCGATGAAACTCTAGGATGGCGTCTGTAAATTTCCCAAAAGCCTGCCAGCTTTCCGCAGATAAATTAGGTTCTAGATGAATGACAAGTTTTAAGGCAATCTCTCGAATTAGCTTATGCCAATCTGCCTGCGACTCTACTGTATTTACTGCTTCCCAGGCCCTTACCTGGTAATCTTCAATGCGAGCTACTATTTCTAAAGAAGTGCTTCTATACCGATGGATGCTTCCAGTAATCAAACGCCCTGAGTGGCCGAAGATCCAAAATCGTTGAAGCAACATTAGTATAGGACCAACGGCTATCTGTGACTCTCCAATGCCGATTGTGCCAATGTTATTCAAGCTATTTTCTAAATTTTCATGACTCGGCATTATTGATGGAATGTTCTGGACTACTGCTTCTACCCTGGGATCTGCCTTACCCAAATAGCTATGAATGTGGCGAATTCGATGCAGCTCCGCCACTAATGCATCCGCAACAACAGGGCTGTCATACCGCTTATCGTCAGTCACATTTTTAAACGGCAAGACTAAAGTGCCCGTGCCTCTACCAGATAGCCATCGCATAACTGAGAGCAAAGCCCCAACCGCTAAAAACAGTAAAAGAGCCTGGGCTAAGTGAACCAATAGCATGCTAGTGATTTCGGCGTAGAAGCTCCAAGCGACAAGATTATGCCACCGAAAATTCAATAGAGAATGCCCTATCTCTAAGATTCTGGCTCGCTGAATAAATAGCAATGCGGCCAGAACCAGCAGCCCTAAATATTTCCAGAATTTAGAATCGAATGTTGAAAAATTTAAATACGTGACTTGCCTGAAAGCTAAAGAGAAACACTTTCTCAGCGCATTTAGCCTAAAGCCTAGCCACCGGATAAGAAAAATAATAGGCCTCATCTTTTGCCTCGCCTTTGACTCCAAGCCGTGGTGGTCTACATAAGGCTAAATCAACAATATGAGCAAGTTGTGGGGATTAAGTGGGCACAGCCATAACCGTCTCAGGATGTACCCTCCTATCGTCATAAGTTCCTCATAAGTTGTCGGTACCGTTGAGGCATAGTCCATCGAGGAGATAGCGCTATGGCTGTTCATGCCGAAGAAACCACTCAAACAGTTGATATTACTGCCCCTGAATCGATCACCCCTGAAACTGAAGACGGCACCGAAGAACCCGTCACGGTAGAGGAGTTTAAGATTTCCGGTGACACGCTGGTAGCCAATATCAAGGGTCTCATTCGCCAAGGCAACATTCGCCGCATCATCATCCAGAACGAAACCGGCCATACCCTGATTGAAATTCCGCTGACGGTCGGCGTTATTGGCGGGGCAGTAGGTGCCGCCTTCTTCCCCGTGGTGGCGGCGCTGGGCGTTATCGGTGCCATGGTGGCCCACTTGACCGTCGTCGTCGAACGTCAGGCATCTTCTGAAACCGATGACGCTGACGTCACCTAAACCAGCTATTCACCTCGCGTTTACAAATGCCATGTCTACCCAAGATTCTGCTGAACCGCAACCGTTTTCTCCAGAGGCTGCGCCCAGGCAGTGGCTAATTCTCAAGGCTGGGCTGCTCTACTTCGCGATCGTGTTTGGTGTCGGCTTTATCCTTGGCCCCATTCGCGTCCTGTGGGCCGTGCCTCGCTTTGGCACCCGCGTCGCCGAGCTGATGGAAATGCCGTTCATGCTCGTGGCGATCGTGCTGGCCGCCCTTTGGGTGGTGCGACGACTGGCCGTGCCCCCTGGCCTCTGGACGAGGCTCTGCATGGGAGGCGTGGCGCTGGGGGTTTTGCTTTTGGCTGAGTTTGGGGCCGTGCTCCAGCTGCGTGGATTGTCGGTTGCCGAGTATTTGAGCGATCGCGATCCGGTATCGGGCACGGTCTACCTGCTAATGCTCGGCCTGTTTGCGGCGATGCCCTGGCTCATTGCTCAGAAGGCCGAGAACCCCGAACCTTCTCCATGAGGCTTTTGACGGCAACAGACGTTGTTAGCAAAGATTTGCAGCTTGCCGGATTAAAACGGGAGCCAAGTCATGTGTTCCATTTTCTCGCGACTCATTAACGGACACAGCATTGTCGGTCGCAACTTCGATTGGATCCAGCTGGGCGGCAATATTCACTTTATGAGACCCACTCGCCAGTATGGTCTGACGACCTATGGTCTGTGCGTCATCGAGCAGTTGGGCCGCGATCGCCCCTTCGAGGGCCTCAATTCCCAAGGCCTATTCATGGGCATGGCTGGCATTCACGCAGACGATTTTCCCGCCAGAAAACCGCTCGACGCGGCCATCAAGCTCGATGAATTTGGGGTGATTCGCTTTGTGCTGGAGCGAGCCGCGACCACCCGACAGGCCTGGGCCATTCTCGATCAGGTTCAGATTGTGCCCCACGGCATTGAGCCCTACATCCGGCTGCAATACCTCATCGCCGACCGGCAGGGCGATGTTTGCATCATCGCTGGGCCAGAAAAAACGGCGATTCAACGATTAGACGCGACGACCTTTGCCGCGGCGACTAACTTTCCTCTCTCGCTCAGAGGCCAGATCGTCTGCGATCGCTTTGAACTGCTGGCTCAGCGCTTGCCGACAGTGACGAACGAACCGGCCGCGATCGCCCTCATCGAGGCGGTATCGCAGCCGTCAACTGTCTATTCCTGTCTCTACTCGCTAACGCAGAAGACGGTAAGCCTGTGGATTGAAAGAGATTTTCAAACTCCTCTCAGGTTCAATCTGGACCAGGAATTAGCTCAGGGCTCCAGTTTCTACAATTTTGGGCAACTCAAACTCCTGTCGGCTGAGGGGCAAGACCGCTTTAAAGAGGCGCCCTACAACGTTCAGTGCGGATTTGCGTAGTCATTAAACGCTATTAATGTGATGCTGATTTTGGTTCAACTCTTTCATTTGGCGGTCACGCTGTACATGTTTACCTGCCTGTTTTACATGATCTACTGTCATGTCTACGGCAAGCAGACTCGGTGGCTTGCGATCGCCTATCTATCGGTTTTGGTTGAAACGGTTGTGTTTTTTGTCTACGGCTGGGTGTGCCCGCTGCGAGTTTGGGTGAGCAGTCAGTACTCGCCGGATACAGCGGATATTTTGCTGCCGTCAACTCTATCTCAGCACATTACCGAGGCTGGGATTGGGCTACTTGCGATCGCGATACTGACCAAGATTTATCCCTTCAAGTCGCGCCCAGCTCGCTAAGGGCCACAGGATAACTGAATTACCACTCCTGTCCGGTAAGGCGATCGTTGCGTACAAGAAAGCGCCCGTCGATCCGGAGGGCCAGTGGATCGCCTGAGATGGGTGGCTGGCCCTCCGGCGGGGGGCGTTGAGCGTGAATGTGCAGGTGCGGCTCGGTGCTAGCGCCTGAATTGCCCACCTCACCTATCAGATCGCCGGTCGTTAAGGTGTCACCCGGCGCAACGCTCACGCTGCCCTGTTGCATGTGCGCGAGCACGATATAGGCTCCATCACAGCGCAAAATGACATGGTTGCCGAGGCGGTTGACCCGATCCTCTTTCGGCACGCGGAAGTCTGGCATACTGCTCTCGGTTGAAATCACCTCACCATTACACGGTGCGTGTAACCGAGCCCCGAAAATTGCATACGCGCTCGGATCCGCTGGACGCCAACCGCTGGCCCGCAATCCCCACGGTCCGATCCCGGAGAAATCCACGGCATAGGATTGTCCGCGCCACGGTCGAAAGCGCTCGACGCTCGTATCCAGCGTGCGCATGTGACCATTCACAAGCGGATCAGACCCGCCATGGCCAACGATATACTGGCCTGGGCCAAAGGGATTGGCAATGTCAATGACCGGCACCGGTGGTAGAGATTGTCCGGCCAGCGCCAGCACCCCATACCGACTACCGATCACAAGCAGGCAGATCGACACAAGCATCGTAACCCAACCCCTGACCCGCCGAGGAATCAGCGATCGCGCCGACGGCCCCCGGCGCACTGCAAGCACAACGACAGCAGCCAGCCAAAGCGCCCCATAGAGCCACGGCAGCCACCATGCTGGCAAGGCCCACTGCGACACCCGCGCCAGGGCAAAGAGAAACGCACCAATCCCGAGCGACTGAAGAAGAAATCCAAGCAGGTTCCTGGCAGGCAGCAGAGCCAGCCACAGGAGTAAGGCCAACGGCAGCGCGATCTGGACGGCAATGATAAGAATCATCATTATTGTGCTCAATCTCCGAAGACTGAATTTAATTCAACAACCGAGAGAACGCTCTTAGCCAAACGAATTTCGAGATCCTGCATCACGGGTGTGGTGTCATCGATAATACCGACGATCGCTCAACCATTGGGATATCGGCGCATCCAGATTCCAGATTAGATCCGTGGCGGCAATGGTGCGGGTTAGAGTTGGCCGACTCATGGGTTAGTCTCCCCAGTAAGATCCTGCGGCAGCCCTCCCCTGGCAACGGCAGGAACAACCTGGGTTACCGCTCTAGCTTTCCGAAACATGGCTTTGCGGTTGAGCACGACAATCACCAGGGCCGCCACCCAAAAGAAAACGATGTCGTAGGGTTGAGCATCGGGCCAAATCGGGTTAATAAGCTGCCAGTGAAATAGGAATGGCAGCAAGATGCTCCCCCGCGATGCATTGAATAGAGGAGTCACAATCAGGCTCAAAGCAACGGAGCCCAGCAAAAAAGGGGTAAATGACCAGGCGCTTTGGGGCGTGCCGCTCAACAGAAAGGCGGGCAAATGCCAAATACCCCAGATGCCCCCCAAAATGAGACTGGCCCAGATAGGGGCAAACCGCCGTTGCAGCAGCGGCAACGCCAACCCCCGCCAGCCAAATTCTTCCATTGGCCCTAGGATCAGGGTAAAGGCGATCGCTGACATCAGGGCTGGCAACGAGGCAAATGGAACTGGCTCGGTGAAAAGATTGCCCTTGACCGCCGCCCCAGCATAGAACAGCAGCGGCATCCCCAGTAGAAAGGCATACCAGACCGGAGGGCAACGCCAGAGCAACAGCCGCGATAGGTAACGTCGGAGGCCTGCCAGTCCAGCATGGCGGATGATGATGATAAACGCTGCGATCGCGGGGCTCCACACAGCCAAGATAAAAAGCGGATGGTGCCCACTCAGCTGGCCAAACATGGCTGTCATTGCCCCCGGCAGCAGGATATACAGGGCTAAAATCCCCCAGCTCAAACCGAAGGTGATCAGCAGAAAGGGAACCAGTGCAATCAAGGGAACCGGGTATCGATGGGCACCTGCTGAGTCAATGTCCATGAGTTCCCTCCAATTTCCAGAAATACTAGCTACAAAAACTTGCGAGAATTTCCTTTGGACATCAATTCTTACTTTGGTGTAGAAAGCATGATCTCCCAGCTAACGTTCCGGTTGAGCGGCGACAGGTGATCTCTTGTATAAATCGACCAACTTTGTAAGTCCGCTCCAACCGGGTTGTTATGCAGCGTCTCATAAATCCCACCACAATGTTCCATCGGTGCGAGTTGTCAATACGTAGCGTGTCTTTCCATTGAACTGGATTCCTTTAGCATGTTGTGCATAAGTGCTTACCATTTCTTGAGTTGCATGTTTTTTGGGGCCGTCAGACATAATCACAGCTAGGGGGGTGCAGTAATCGAAAACTTGTTTACAATAACCATTCTCTCGTCCATGATGTGATGCTATCAAATAATCAACTTCTCCTAATGCTTGCCTAAAGGTTGGCTTGTGAAGAAGCTTCTCCCAGCCAGGTTTTTCCAGATCGCCAGGAATCAGAAAAGTTGTATTCTTGAGTTTAAGAAATATAACCAAACTAATATTATTAGTGTCTTCAAATTCAGGATAGTTGTTGTGGAATATTTGCCAGGTAATATTTGGAAATTCGGGAGCATTGGTTACTGTTGCTGTATAAGATGTCATCATGCTTAGTAAAACTTTCATCGCATCACTAAGAGAACCTGATTGAAGCTTCAGCCTCCTCAATTCCTCTGCTGAAATGGACTTATTCCTATATAGAGTCTGAATTGTCAACTTAGAGTATAGATTAGGTAGATCACTTATGTGATCCTGATCGTAGTTGGTAACAAAAAAGCTTTCAATAGATCGATGTCCTCTCTTTAAGAGATAATTTGATGGCAAAAACTTATTGACTCCGTGATGTCCACAATCAAACACCATCAGATTGTTATTATCTGCTTCAGCATATGCACAAAAACCATGCTCGACATCCATAATTTGAAATCTCATTGCAAACAATCCTCCTTTCAAATTATTCTTCAGCAACACTTTCAATAGCTAAAACATTTGTGACAAGGCGTGTTCCATAGTTTTGAGCAGCCTGCGAAGAGCAAAGAAACAGAGTCAATAGTGCGAGAATGTAAAATAATGAAGTCTTATGATCGCTGAAAACAAGAAGACTAGAACATCCCAGAACAAATAGGAATAGAAAGCTAAGTCCAGTCAGTTCTCTCAAAAGAAGAAAGTTCTTATGTGTATCATTGACAATCTTGTCTTCTTCTCGTTTTTTGTAAATCTTATACCACAACCGATTCTGTTCTATTGGATCTGAAGGGATGTCACCAAATTTATAACATAAATTCGCTTGATTTATCCTTGGATCATTTTGCATATAGTGAGAAAATGCTCGATGCCCTGGCAGCGTATGTTTTAATCGCCTGAAAATTAAAATATATTTGAAGTCCGAGCTTAACTGACCACATATAACAACTGTAAAAATACAAATTAGGAGTGATATAGTTCCTGATTCAATAATTTTATCTATGCTTGGTTCAGCAGTTTTGAAAGCTTCAGTTAATTTAGTGCCAGTAGATAAAGCCCAGAAAATAATTAAGTTGGCAGCTACATAAGCTCTAATTAGTAAACTGTTCTCTTGTTTAAGAGTCTTATTTGTATCAGGCATAACAATTAAGTTGAGGCTTGAACTAGGAAAATTTTATTGATTCAATATTGTGGCGTCGGGTAAAGGAAGGGGTTTTAGATATAGCCCCCTCCCTCCCCTCAGAACCGTGCATACGACTTTCACCGTACACGGCTCAAGCAATGCCTTGAGATTCAGTGTCTCCGATGCTTAACAACCCTTGCGAATTGTCCTGACGGTTACGTTTGCAAACCGAAGCCTGCACCTAACTTTTCCCGCCAGTTAAGTCTCATCTCACTTGCAATCAAGACGATCACCTGTCCCACGTCAGCACCCTTTCGGGTTGGGTATTGCCCTATCTGCCCCGTTATGGATTCCGGTTCCCTTTCGGTTGGCAGCCTTCGCGTCTTGGGACATCCTGTTTCCGCTAGAGGATTCGACCGCAGTTGCCTTTGGCTTACCGAATTCTGAAGGCAGGATTCGGACTCTATCGGGGTTTCCTCGTTCCGCACGGGGTGGAGATACGGTTGCCTTAGGACTCCTCTTTACTCCGGGGGCGGGGTGTTCGCGATGGATATTTAGACGCTATCCATTCCCATGTGCCCCAACATGCTCGTCTCAGCCTTTTCGAGCACCTAAATTAACGAAGCCTCATCAAGGATTCATTTCCATTATCCGTAGCAACCTTGCCCTAGCCCTCTTACCGAGTTTGGCTCTCAGCTTGTTGGACACTTAACCTCGTCTGCTGATACTGCCCTCCCCTTACGGGTTGAACATTCCGAGGCGGACATCTGCCTGAACACTGGCAGGGAAAGGATTTTAGGAGTCCTTTCCAACTCCCCCGAACGACTTCGAGTCGCGCGCATAACTCGTTATTAGAGGGAAAGTTTCCACCTAAGATCCCCATACGGATAAATAGGTGGAAATAATTCAACCTAAGACCCTCTCAGGGGTAAATAGGTGGAAATAATTCAACCTAACGTCCCTATACGGGTGATTAGGTAGACGCGTTCAGTATAATTGTTTCTCCTGCAGGTATTTTTTCCTGCTTCACGTTTATTTATCACCTTTGCCAGTTGACTCAAGGCAGCCTGCCCCTGCGCCAACCTCACAAGTTCCTCATGTCAGGTTTATAGCGTTGAGATGTATCTTGCTCCAGGAATTTTCCTGGGAATGAGGGGCTGATGCTGCACCGACGGCAGTTCGTTCAAACCTTAGCGGCAGCAGCAGTGGATACCCTCGCTGTGCAGTCTTGCTCCTCATGCAGACATCAGCTATGAAACGAGCAAAGATTATTGGCAGTTTGATTACGGCGCTAGTGTTCGTCAGCGTGTTTGGCCTGGTGGGCCGCTGGGACTGGCCCAGGGGATGGGCCTTGATCGGTCTGCTGCTGGTGGGCCGACTGATCGCGGCCCCCTACCTGTGGCGCAAAAATCCGGAGCTGATGAAGCGTCGGGGGCAGATCGGCGAAGGAACAAAAACCTGGGATCTGATCGTGCTAACGCTGTTTGGGGTGACGTTCTTAGCCATTCCCATAGTGGCCGCCCTGGATATTCGCTATCGCTGGTCAGCAATGTCTCTTTGGTTCTGGCTGGTCGGCGCTGCTCTTTACGCCTTTTTTGTGGCGATTGTGACCTGGTCGATGGCCGTCAACCCGTTCTTTGAAAAAACGGTGCGGATACAGGGCGATCGCGGCCATCAGGTGATCGACTCTGGCCCCTACGGCATGGTTCGTCATCCCGGCTATCTCGCGATCATTCTGGGTTTAGTGCTGGCGATGCCTCTGCTGCTCGGTTCCTGGTGGGCGTTTGTGCCAGCGGTGCTTTGCACCCTGACTCTCATCCTCCGCACCGCGCTAGAGGATCGAACTTTGCAGAAAGAACTGCCGGGGTACGAAGCCTACACCCAGAAAGTGCGCTACAAACTAATCCCAGGGCTATGGTAAAGCGCGATCGCCATGAACCAACCTATTTCACCAGCATGGCACGCGATCGCTCTAGAAGCGGTCTTTGACGATCTTCAGACCACCCCCTACGGTCTCACCACCCTGGAAAGCCAGCGGCGCTTTGAGCAGGTCGGCGCCAACTGCCTACCCCAACGGGTGCCTCCCAGCCGTTGGCAAATTGTGCTGCGACAATTTCACAGCCCGCTGATCTACATCCTGGGCCTGGCAGCGGCGGTATCGATCGCGATCGGCGACGTCAAAGATGCCGGATTCATCCTCGCCGTTTTGGGCATCAATGCCGCCATTGGCAGCTATCAAGAATGGCGGGCAGAGCAGAGCAGTCGGGCGCTGCAGCAGCTGCTAAAAATTCGGGCCTCGGTTCTGCGCGATGGCGAAGTCTGCGAAATTGATGCCGAAGACCTCGTACCGGGGGATGTGGTTTGGTTAGAGTCCGGCAATCGGGTGCCCGCGGATTTACGCCTGATGTGGACGCACAACCTGGAAATTGACGAATCGCTGCTGACCGGAGAATCGCTGAGCGTCCTCAAGCAGTCCCCCTGGCAGGCCTCGGCCTCTACTCCCCTGGCCGATCGATTGAATATGGTCTATGCCGGGTCAATCGTGGCACGAGGTCGAGGCCGAGGCGTGGTGGTTGCCACGGGTACAGCTACCGCCGTCGGTCAGTTGGCCTTAGATATGATGGCCACGATTGGCGGCAAGCCCCCGTTGTTGAGGCGCATGGAGCGGTTTAGCCGGGTAATCGCCCTGGGGGTAGCGGTTGCCGCCGTCGGGGTGGCCCTACTGGGCATTTTCAGCCAGGGCTATCGGTTGATCGAGATGGTTATGTTTGCCGTGGCCCTGGCGGTTTCGGCCATTCCAGAGGGGTTGCCCGTGGCGTTGACGGTGGCCCTGGCCGTGGCCACCCACCGCATGGCGCAGCGCGGGGTGATTGTGCGCCAGCTCCCGGCGGTTGAAGGCCTGGGCAGCTGCACCCTGATTGCCAGCGATAAAACCGGCACCTTAACCTGCAATGAACTCACCGTGCGCCAGATTTGCTTACCCAATGGCGACGAATTTGAGGTGACCGGCGAGGGATTTGCCCCCCACGGTCAGGTGCTGTACCAGGGACAAGTCATTGCCCCAGATCGATTGCCGTTGGACCGCCTGGCGCGCGCCTCGGTACTGTGCAATGAAGCCGACCTGCACCCCAGCGGCGATCGCTGGGTCTGGCGCGGCGACCCTACCGATATTGCGCTGCTGACCCTGGCCCACAAGCTGGGCTGGAACCGGGAGGCCACCCTGAACCTGTACCCGCAGATCAATGAGATTCCCTTTGAGCCAGAGCACCAATTTGCGGCCACCTACCATGTCATTGACAACCAGGTGCATGGCATGGTGAAAGGCGCACCGGAGCGGGTGCTGGCCATGTGCAGTGAGCAATCCCAGGGTTCTTCTGCCGGGGCGATCGCCCAGCGGATGGCCGCCCAGGGCTATCGGGTGCTGGCCTTGGCGGAGAGCCCGGTTACCCTCGACCTCGACCCGACCCAGATTCCTCCCCAGCCCTCAGATCTGACGCTGCTGGGGTTTGTCGGCATGATCGACCCGCTCAGGGCCGGGGTACAGGCCGCGATCGCCGCCTGCCACGCCGCTGGCATTGCCGTGTGGATGATAACCGGCGATCATCCGGCCACGGCCCTGGCGATCGCCCGCGACCTGAAGCTCACCACCACCAGCCAAGTCGTGACCGGGCAAGACCTGGAAGGGTTGCCCCCGGCTGCGATCGCCCACCTGATTCAGACCACCTGTGTCTTTGCCCGCATTGCTCCCCACCAGAAGCTTCAGCTGGTCAATGCCGCCCGCGCCTCTGGCCATTTTGTGGCTGTCACTGGCGACGGCGTCAACGATGCCCCGGCCCTACAGGCCGCCAACATTGGGGTAGCCATGGGCAAAGCTGGCACAGATGTGGCGCGGGAAGCCGCAGAACTCGTGATCAGCGACGATAATTTTGCCACGATTGTAGCGGGGGTAGAAGAAGGCCGCATTGCCTACGACAACGTCCGCAAGGTGATTTACCTGCTGGTCTCTACCGGGGCCGCCGAGATTGTTTTGATTGGGCTGGCGGTGAGCACCGGGTTGCCCCTGCCGTTGCTGCCGGTGCAGCTGCTCTGGCTGAACTTGGTGACCAACGGCATTCAGGATGTGGCCCTGGCGTTTGAGCCGGGGGAAGGAGATGCCCTCAACCGCCGACCGCGATCGCCCCGCGAACCCATCTTCAACCGTCTCATGATCGAACGCACCATCATCGCCGCCATGGTAATGGGCGGAGTCGGGTTTGGTACATTCCATTGGCTGCTCAGCACCGGGCAAAGCGCATTTTCGGCCCGCAATACGCTGCTATTGCTGATGGTTTTGTTTGAAAATATCCACATTGGCAACTGCCGTTCTGAGCACAAATCGGTGTTTCAGCTATCGCCCCTGCGCAGTCCTATTCTTTTGATTGGGACGCTGACGGCCTTTGCGCTGCATGTCGTGATGATGCATGTGCCGATTGGCCATATTTTGCTGTCTACGGAGCCCGTCGATCTTAAGACCTGGGGCAGCCTAATTTTGCTCAGCCTGAGCGTGCTGGGGGCGATGGAGATTTACAAGTTCAGTCAATCTCACCCGTTTAGACCTAAACGCAAAAATAGGTCGTTTAGCTGAGGGCATCCCAGCTTTGCAATCCCCTAAGAGGATTTTCTCAGCGTCTATACCCTCAATTTCTCCCTCAACGGGCTATGACTGATTCAAATTTCTTCCTGTGCTAAATCCTCAGGGTAATCCCCCAGAGGCACCCCTTTGGGAGAGGACTGTGGGGTCGAGGGCAGCAACACTGGAATACCCACTCTCATAACTTCCTCACAAGCGGTTTGTAGTCTGTAGGTAGCGCCAATCTAGGTGCTATACAGAGGAAACTATCCATGCTGTACCACTCGCCCCTGTTAGCTGCAAGTGCCGTGGCTGCTCCGACTGCCGCTTCGGCTGATACCCGCTATGAAGCCGCCGTCCGCCAGATCTGGCGACATACCGGCGCACCGCCAACCCAGAAAACAGCCCTACAGCGCGAGCTGGTGCGCTATGCCACCCTGGCCGCCTCCAGCCACAACACCCAGTGCTGGAAATTTAGGCTGGAGGGCGATCGCATCTCGATTCTGCCCGATCTGGAACGACGCACGCCCGTTGTTGACCCAGACGACCACCACCTCTACGCCAGCCTGGGGTGTGCCACAGAAAATCTATTGCAGGCGGCTCTGGCCCATGGCCTGCAAGGGCTGGTTGAGGTCCAGACCGATGGCTCAATCCAGATTGATTTAGAACCGACCCAGGCGATCGCCACCCCCCTCTTCAACGCCATTCCCCAGCGCCAGTCAACCCGCGCCGACTATGACGGGCAAACCCTCAGTACTGGCGAGCTAGCGCAGCTAGAGCAGGCCGCCGCTGGCAACGGCGTCAACCTGCTGCTGCTGACGGAAAAACCGGCAATGGAGCAGGTTTTGGCCTATGTGATCGAGGGCAGCAACGCCCAGACCAGCGATCCCGACTTCGTTCAGGAGCTGAAATCCTGGATTCGCTTTAGTGAGAGAGAGGCGGTGCGTCGGGGCGACGGCCTGTTTGCCAGATGTTCCGGCAACCCGACTATTCCTCGCTGGTTGGGCAATCTGCTATTTGATCAATTGCTGACGCCCAAAGCCGAAGCCCAAAAATGCACGCACCACATTCGCAGCTCCGCCGGAATTGCCATCTTCGTTGCTGACCACGACAGGCCCGCAGACTGGATCAATGCCGGACGCGCCTACCAGCGCTTTGCCCTCCAGGCCACGGCGATGGGGGTTCGCACCGCTTTTTTGAACCAGCCGGTGGAAGTGGCGACCCTGCGGCCCCAGTTTGCTCAGTATCTCGGTGTTAGCGACCGTCGGCCTGACCTGGTGGTGCGGTTTGGGCGCGGCCCCGAGATGCCGCGATCGCTCCGGCGACCCGTTGCCGCCGTTCTGGTCTAGACGCTGCCGTTGAGTAGAACATCGGGGGCATACCCGAAGGCAAAGTCGATGGATATCTCAATCATTTTCACCCAGGGCATGATTCCGCTCGGGCTGTTGCTCTGGCAGGGCGCGGCGCGATTGTCCTCCGGGCACCCTACGGGAACGCAGAGTCAGCTGGGCTGGCTGCTCAAAACGCTGCTGGTGGCCGCCTACCTGGGCGGGGTTTCTCTGAGTTTAAAGAAACGGTGGGTTGGGAATAAATTGCACGAGGATTGATGGGTTTTCTTCGTTTACCTGACTTGCAAGGGAGCTGTGATCGCTCTACAAAGGATCTGCGATCGCTCTCCTTCATCTAGATGGGGCGCAAGATAACTTTCCCAACCAGCGGAGGCAAATGGCTTTGAACTCAACACCAGCAGCTTTCGCCCGTCCGCTGCGTTTGGGTTGTTATGCAGCGAGTTCTATCACAGCATTTAGTACTTCTGTTTTACTTCCAGGGAAATGTAATACACAGGTGACTAACCTATGGTAAGGCAGTTTTAGATTTCTATGCTGCTACTGCATGATCAAGGTTAAAATTGAGAAATTAGGCCAAGGGCTGTAGGACTCAGCAAAGATGAGAATCAAGCAAATTTCCGTCTATGGTTTATTTGGGATTTTTGACCATGTAATCCCCTTGAAAACTAATGAGAGGATTACTATTATCCATGGTCCTAACGGTTTTGGCAAAACGGCAATGTTAAGGATATTAAATGGTTTTTTCAACTCTCGATATTCAGAGTTGAGATCAATTCCGTTTGACAAATTTCAGGTGGAGTTAGACAACGGTGAAATCATTGAAGTTGTAAGAGATTCGAAAGAACTTCAGGATGCAGGAAGGGTTGATATAACCTTCCATTTTCAGAAAGCTAAATCTAAGAAACTCTCTTTCTCTTTAGGTCAGGTTAAATTTTCTCCTGACATAGGTTTTCCAATTGGTATCTTAGATGAGGTGATACCAGGCTTGGAAAGGATGGATACTAGAAAGTGGATATATCTTCCTACTGATGAAGTTTTATCCTTGGAAGAAGTTGTTGAGCGTTTTGGAGACTCTTTGCCTGATTCTTTGTCTACAAAATTAAGGGGTTCTTATTCAAAAGAAGAGCCTGAGTGGTTGAAGGATCTAAAAAATGCTACTCATATTCGCCTTATTGAATCACAGCGTCTACTCAATCTCGTTCCTAGCCGTTCTTCTAGAACATATCGTGGAACACCTTCAATGCTATCTACTGTCTCCGCCTATTCTGATGAGCTTGCAAAACTTATGCAGGATAAATTCAAAGAATATGGCACAACATCACAATCTCTTGATAGAACATTTCCATTAAGGGTCGTAAAGCAGCAGCCATCTGCGGATGTGGCAGATGAACAACTTCGTGACCAGTTGAATGAGCTTGAGTCAACTCGTTCCCGCCTCATAGAAGTAGGGCTGCTAGATAAAGAAGAAGATTCAGAATTTCAAATTCAACCTCAAGATATAGACGAAAGCACTAAAAATGCCTTGTCGGTTTATGTCGAAGATGTAGAAAAAAAACTGAATGTATTTTCTGAAACTGCAAGAAAGATTGATCTTTTAAGGAGAATTATTAACAACAAATTTGCTTATTCCTACAAGGAAATAAACTTTAGCAAGGAAAAGGGATTTGTTTTTTCGACGCGCTATAAATCCTCCTCTGATTCAAAGAAGCTGTCGCCAACGGATCTGTCATCTGGTGAACAGCATGAATTAGTTCTTTTGTACGAGTTGTTGTTTAAGGTTGAGCCTAACTCATTGGTTCTAATTGATGAGCCTGAGCTTTCTCTACATGTAGGCTGGCAAATTCAATTCTTAAAGGATTTACAAGAAATTATACAGCTTGCTGACTTAGATATCTTAATGGCTACTCACTCACCTGATATTATTCAAGATAGATGGGATTTGACGGTTGAATTGGAAGGGCCAGAGAAGTGAGAGATTTACTTTCAGTAGACCGTGTTGCAAACCAGATCCGATTGCGACGAAGCACGTATCAAGGAACATTTTTATTAGTAGAGGGTGGCTCAGATAAAATTTTTTATGAACGCTTTATTAACAAGGCAGAGTGCGAATTGGCAACTGTTTCAGGCAAGCCCTCTAGCAAGTTACGTGTTATTGCTGTGCTAAAAATCTTGGAGCAGGAATCAGGTTTCAAGGGGATTTTAGCAATTGTTGATGCAGATTTTGATCGACTTACTATTCCGCTATACTACAGTTCCAATCTTCTTTGCACGGATACTCATGATCTTGAGTCAATGCTCATCAATTCTCCAGCTTTTGACAAGGTTCTCACCGAGTTTGGTTCTGAAGAGAAAGTGCTTCAGTTTAATAGAGACATAAGGTTAGCAATACTTGAAAGTAGTATTTCAGTAGGCTATCTGCTTTGGATTTCTCAATGTGATGGGTTGAACCTAACTTTTGACGGCATTACATTCAGTAAGTTTGTCGATGAACAAAATTTACAGATAGATGAACTCAAACTAATTCGTGAGGTTAAGAATAAATCTCAGGCTTTCTCATTAAAAGATGAGGATTTGCAACTTAAGATGAGCAGTCAGCAAAGCAATAATTATGATCCTTGGCAGATTTGTTGCGGTCATCACTTAGTTGAAATTTTATCGCTTGGCTTACGAAAAACTATTGGTTCTAACAAACCATCTGATATTGAAGCTGACAAACTTGAACTTTGCTTAAGGCTTGCCTATGAGGAAAGCTATTTCCGTGATACACAACTATATGCAAATATTCACGACTGGGAAGCTAATAATAAGCCCTTTAAAGTCCTACGAAGCGATTTGTAAACCCTGAGCGGCAAAGAATTTCTTTAAGGTCAGGGTTGCGCGGCATAACTATGTATTCAGCGTCAGATCTGACCGATAAGATCCCCTGTTTCGCGCATTATCCGACAGTTCTGCGGGATAACACCCAGTATTTAAGGTATTAATCACAATCTTTGGCAGTTAAGTCCGGGATTTCAGGGTGTTATCCGACAGATGTGGTGGTCGATCCTAGGAATCAGGGGGCTTATCCGTCAAAAGCGGTGGATAACACCCCTATTACTGGGATTATCCATCACCTACCTATGCCGTCACCTCAGCCACCGCGACTCCTCGACCAAGTCAGAGAAGCCATTCGGCTCAGACACTTCAGCTTCAAGACTGAAAAGTCCTATGTTCATTACGTTCGAGACTTTATTCTGTTCCACAACAAACGCCGCCCAAAGGAGATAGGGGCTGATGAAATCCGGGCTTACCTGTCCCATTTGGCTATTGAGCGCAATGTAGCTCCTTCAACCCAGACCGTAGCATTGAGTGCAAAGTCCACTTTCCCCCTTATCAAGGGGGGCAGGGGGGATCATCGCGGCGTACTTTGCCCCAGTGAAACTCGCCATAATAACTCAACTCCTCAATGAAGCAGATCGCTCCCGCGATCAAGCAGATCGACCCCGCGATCAGCTTTACTGGCACAGCTGTATAAAGAAGTGGCACCGCTGTAAAGCGTATCGACCCCGCGATCAAACAGATTGACCGTGCGATCAAATAGATCGACCCCACGATCAGCTTTACTGGCACCGCTGTGTAGAGACGTGGCACCGCTGTGTAGCGTATCGACCCCGCGATCAAGCAGATCGACCCCGCGATCAGCTTTACTGGCACAGCTGTGTAGAGAAGTGGCACCGCTGTGTAGCGTTGTCCTGCTGCGGCGAAGTCCTGCATTGCTACTCCGTAGCATTATTGCGGCGTTCGTTGCCAACGCCACGATGGGGGCAGCGAACGCCGTCCTCAATGGTTGCGCCAGCCCGCTCTGCAGCGAACTGTCGATGCCAGGGTCTATGGCTAAGCGCGTCAAAGGCATCAAGTAGTGCTCCATGACCTTGCCCAGCGGTTTCAGCGTTCCTGAAGGGTGTCCAAAAGACAATCGCGATCGCTACCCAAACCCCCATCCCTGCTTGGCTTTTGATGGTGCCAACGCTCCTGCGTTGACACCACTCCCTAACGCTCCTGCGTCTTCCAGACCAAGGCGCTGAAGCGCCCCTTACGCTATCGCCAACCCATCCTAATAATTGAGTCATACCAAATCCGATTTGGGAAACTCCGATTCATAATCAGGAACCTCGTAGGGGCATAGCATGCTATGCCCCTACGAACCGGGGGTATACAGATAGGATTTGGTATCAAGCACAAATGGTGAATTCGCACCGATCGCCCCCTTTAGGAACCAGCTTGTTAGCATAAGGCCAGTCAAGTCTTTGACGCGATCGCCCTTCTCCGATGACTCCCTCTCCCCACAACCGCCGTCAGTTTTTGGCCTCGGCCCTGGGTGCCCTGGGCGGTGCCTTCGGCATGTCTGCCTGCCAGCGAGCGATGACGTCTTCTCAGGCGATCCTCCCCAGCGGCTCAACGGCGCTGCCCACCGAGCCGTTCAGCCCGGCTACAGAGGCTTCGGCCTCCCTGGATGCCATGCCCGAGCGGCCTTTAGGCCAGACGGGTCTGGTGCTGCCGGTGCTGGGGTTGGGGGGTTCGGCCTCACCGCTGTCCCGCACTCAAGACGAAGCCGAGGCCCTGGCCATTATCGAGCGAGCCCTGGCCCTGGGTGTGCGCTATTTCGATACGGCGGCTAACTATGGCCCCAGCGAGGCCTTTTTGGGGCAGGTGCTCCCGGCTCACCGGGCTGAGGTGGCGATCGCCACCAAAACCAGCCAGCGCGGGTATGACGGGGCCTGGCGCGACTTAGAGCAATCCCTCAAACGTCTCCAGACCGATCGCATCGACCTCTGGCAGTTCCATGCCCTCACCCACGCTTGGGACTTAGACACGATCTTGCAGCCCCAGACGGGTGCGATCAAAGCGGCCCAAGAGGCCCAGGCCCAGGGGCTGGTGGGCCATGTGGGGGTGACGGGCCACCACAACCCAGACATTATTGTGGCCGCCCTCCAGCGCTACCCCTTCGACACCGCTCTGGTGCCCATCAACGCGGCGGATCGGCATACCCAACGGCCCTTTATTACCACCGTGCTGCCCGTGGCCCAGCAGCAGCAGGTGGGGATCATCGCGATGAAAGTCCCCGCCTACGGTCGGTTGTTTAAGCCGGGCGTGCTTTCCGGCATGCCGGAAGCCATGGGCTATGCGCTCTCTCAAGCGGGGGTACACACCGCCATTATTGCCGCCGAGACGCTGGCCCACCTAGAAGAAAATGTCGCCACCGCTCGGGCCTTTCAGTCTCTCAGTGCTGAGGCGCTGGCCGACATGGAACACCGCACGGCCAGCGTCTGGCAAGAAAACTCCTTTTTCCGGCGCTGGGGATAGCAGAGAGTTTTCAAGATTTCAGCTTGAATTATCGATAATTGACAAAGTACATCACGTAATCACTAAGCAATTGATGGTTCTTAGAATTTTTATTGGTAGCTTTTAATTCAGCGAGGCCAAGACAGAACGCTTTACCATCCGACTTACGTCGAACGTGAGCTGCTAAGTCTTCACCTGCAAAAAGCATCCACTTTGACACAACACCCTGCTCGATTGACAGAAGCTCAAAGGTATCCCGAAACGACGGCTGTTTCTCTCTTAGTCTCGCATACTCCTTAGGCTTAGGCGGCCCGAGGACATAGCGCTCTTCCCACCGAAAATCTTCAATACCCGTAACCTCACAAGGCAGTTCTAAAGAACTACGCAAATGATCGTAAAACTTTGACATAGCCTTGCCAAAGGGGCACTCATCAAGGTCACCAATCAGCTCGGCGATGCGAGATTCTTGCTCAACCCAGGGCTCGCGTTCAGCTTGGGGTTCAAAATCTGATATCACAATACTCTCAGCTTCAGGTTTTTGTACATTCCCAAAGCCTATGCCTCCCCCTTTTCTCTTTTTCTTCATGTCTCCTCATTCCTCAAAACTAGGCTTACATTCTATCGTAAGCGTCTGAGCCAACTTGCTCAACAGATACATCTGTTCGAATTTAGGACTTCGACGATGACGAATTAGTTAATTTATACAAATCATGAAAAAAGCTAGTCAGTCAAACCCAGTTGCTTTGTATAATTATGTATTTTTCTCCAAGTCGATCTATATGAATCCATTGCATACTTGGAATCGCTAACTTTTCTATTGAATTCATACTCATAGTTTGCTTCTGGGCTAGAGAACACTACTCCCGGGGAAAACCCATCCCGATATCCATAGCCACACTCAAATGCTCCTATAAGCGAACAGTTGCTTGTATGCTTTCGTATCGTTTTCTCTGTAAGGTGTTGCTGTTTTAGGCTATCTAGAAATTGAAATAAAAATCTGCACAATTCTTGTGCGTACTTATGAGATCTATCATCCCAATGCCAATCTTCTATAAATTCTTCAATTTCTTGGATGGCTTTAGCATCATTCGACATGATTCTCTTAGTCAATCTTAAAGCAAGTATGTTCATCGTATCGCCTTCACGTGGAGCGATCGCCCCCAACACCTTCACAACTTCCTCAAACTCTCTCTCTAAGCTGAAGTCCAGAGGCCAGCAAAAGCTACCTAACGACAGCTGTTTGAGGATTACCGCTATGACGGTCTCCACCTTGCTCCAGACGACGACGGCCACCCTAGACGGCAACGAAGCCGTAGCGCGGGTAGCCTATGCCCTGAATGAAGTAATTGCCATTTATCCGATTACCCCGGCCTCGCCGATGGGGGAATGGGCCGATGCCTGGGCCGCCAGCGGCAGGCCCAACCTATGGGGCACCGTACCCGCGATCGTAGAGATGCAGAGCGAGGGGGGCGTGGCCGGAGCGGTGCATGGTGCCTTGCAAACGGGGGCGCTGACCACCACTTTCACTGCTTCCCAGGGTTTGCTGCTGATGCTGCCCAATCTGTACAAGATTGCCGGGGAGCTGACCCCCTGCGTGATTCACGTGGCGGCCCGCTCGGTGGCGGCCCAGGCACTGTCGATCTTTGGCGACCACAGCGATGTGATGGCGGCGCGGGGGACGGGCTTTGGCCTGCTGTGCTCGGCCTCGGTGCAGGAGGCCCAGGATATGGCCGCGATCGCCACCGCCGCCACCTTCGCCAGCCGCATTCCCTTCATTCACTTTTTTGACGGCTTTCGCACCTCCCACGAAATCCAAAAAATTGAGCTGCTGCCCGAGGATGTGCTGCGATCGCTGACGGACGACGCGCTGATTGCCCAGCATCGCCAGCGCGCCCTCAGCCCCGATCATCCCGTTATTCGCGGCACGGCCCAAAATCCGGACGTGTTTTTCCAGGCGCGGGAAACGGTGAACCCCTACTATCAGGGCTGCATCGGTATTGTAGAGCAGGTGATGGATACCTTTGCCCAGCTCACCGGACGGCGGTATCGGCCCTTTGAGTACTACGGCAGCCCCACTGCTGAGCGGGTTGCCGTGCTGATGGGCTCGGGGTGTGAAACCGTTCGCGCCACGGTCGATGCCCTCAACGACCAGGGCGAAAATGTGGGCGTGGTAGTGGTGCGGCTCTACCGTCCCTTTGACCCGCAGCGCTTCGTCGCCGCCCTGCCCCCCACCGTCAAGGCGATCAGCGTGCTCGATCGCACCAAAGAGCCCGGCAGTACTGGCGAACCCCTCTACCTGGACGTGCTCAGTGCCCTGCTAGAGCAGCGGTTCGCCCCCGTTGGCCAAGGCTTTCCGGTGGTGGTTGGCGGGCGCTACGGCCTGTCGTCTAAGGAATTTACCCCGGCGATGGTGAAGGCCGTTTTCGACAATTTATTGCTCGATGGGTTTCAGGGCAATCGGCCTGGCCCCAAGAATCACTTCACCATCGGCATCCACGACGATGTCACCCACACCAGCCTGGCCTACGACCCCACCTTCTCGATTGAGTCAGCGCAGACGGTGCGAGCGGTCTTTTACGGCCTGGGGGCAGATGGCACCGTGGGGGCCAACAAAAACACGATTAAAATTATTGGCGAAGCCACCAAAAACTACGCCCAGGGTTACTTCGTTTACGACTCGAAGAAATCGGGCTCAGTCACTACCTCCCACCTCAGGTTTGGCCCTGCCCCCATTCATGCGCCCTACCTGATTGACCAGGCAAATCTGGTCGCCTGCCACCAGTGGATGCTGCTGGAGCAGCTGGATATTTTGGCGCCCGCGATCGCTGGGGCGACCTTTCTGGTCAACTCGCCCTACGCCCCTGAGGAAACCTGGCATCAGTTCCCCGATCGCATTCAGGCCCAGATTCTGCAAAAGCAGTTGCGGGTCTATGCCATCAACGCCTATCAGGTGGCCCGAGCAGCCGGAATGGGCAACCACATCAACACCGTGATGCAGACCTGCTTTTTTGCCCTGTCGCAGATTTTGCCTGAGGTCGAGGCGGTCGCGGCCATTAAAGACTCGATTCGCAAGACCTATGCCAAAAAGGGCGACGCGATCGTCGCCATGAACCTGCAAGCGGTAGATCAAACCCTCCAGCACCTATACGACGTTCCCTATGGTTCAGCGGCTCAAGACGCGACGATGCCGCCGCTGACGTCTCCGGTCAGCGATCGCGCCCCGGCCTTTGTGCAAACCGTGCTGGCCCCGATGATGCAGCGCCAGGGCGACGCCATTCCGGTCAGCGCCCTGCCCTGCGACGGCACCTACCCCACCGGCACCACCCAGTGGGAAAAGCGCAACATTGCCCAGACCATTCCCGTGTGGGACCCGGCGGTGTGTGTGCAGTGCGGCAAATGCGTGATGGTTTGCCCCCACGCCGTGATTCGCAGCAAAGTGTACGAGCCCGAGCGGCTCGCTGCGGCCCCCGATGGCTTCAAGCACACCCCGGCCCGCGAGTGGGCCAACCAGGAATTTACGATTCAGGTGGCGGCGGAAGACTGCACCGGCTGCGGCATCTGCGTGGATGTGTGCCCAGCTAAAAATAAGGCCATCCCCCGACTCAAAGCGATCAATATGACGCCGGTTTATCAAGCCGTCTCTGGGCAAGCCGTCTCTGGGGATGACTCGCCTGAGCCAGACAGCATTGACGACACCCGGGCTGACGAAACCATCGACCTGCGGCAGCAGGAAAAGCCCAACTGGGAGTTCTTCCTCCAGCTGCCCAACCCCGATCGCGCCTCGCTGAACCTGCACAAGGTCAGCCAGCAGCAGATGCAGGAACCGCTGTTTGAATTTTCCGGGGCCTGCGCGGGCTGCGGCGAAACCCCCTACCTGAAGCTGCTGACCCAGCTGTTTGGCGATCGCCTGCTGGTGGCCAACGCCACCGGCTGCTCCTCGATCTACGGCGGCAACTTGCCCACCACTCCCTGGAGCCACAACGCTGAGGGCCGCGGCCCGGCCTGGTCGAACTCCCTGTTTGAAGACAACGCCGAATTTGGTCTCGGCTTCCGGGTTGCCATCGACAAGCAGGCGGACTATGCTGCCGAGCTTCTAGAGCAGGTCGCCGCCTCAGACCCATTCCGGGAGACGGCCCTGCCCGCCCTGGCCCAGCCCATTCTCCAGGCCCAGCAGCGTGACGAAGCCGACATCGTGGAGCAGCGCGAGCGGGTTGGCCAGCTCAAAGCCTTACTCACAGAGATGCCCCAGGCCTCTGAATCCTTGCAAACTACCCTCCAGCGGCTGCTGTCCCTGGCCGACTACCTGGTGAAAAAGAGCGTGTGGATTGTGGGCGGCGACGGCTGGGCCTACGACATTGGCTACGGCGGGTTAGACCATGTGCTGGCGAGCAACCGCAACGTCAACATCCTCGTCCTCGACACCGAGGTCTACTCCAACACCGGCGGCCAGCAGTCCAAAGCCACCCCCAAAGCCGCCGTCGCCAAGTTCGCCGCCGCCGGCAAAGCCACCGCCAAAAAAGACCTGGGCCTGATGGCCATGACCTACGGCACCGCCTACGTCGCCAGCGTCGCCCTGGGCGCCCGCGACGAACACACCCTCAAAGCCTTCCTGGAAGCCGAAGCCTACGACGGCCCCTCGCTGATCATCGCCTACAGCCACTGCATCGCCCACGGCATCGACATGGCCACGGCCATGCACCACCAAAAGGCGATCGTCGAGTCGGGTCGCTGGCTGCTCTACCGCTACGACCCCCGCCGCCGTGCCGAGGGCCTCAACCCGCTCCGGGTAGACAGCCGCGCCCCCAAACTGCCCGTAGAGCAGTCGATGTACGCCGAAAATCGGTTCAAAATGCTGGCCCACAGCCATCCCGAAGCCGCGAAAGCCCTGCTTCAGGAGGTGGGGCAGGATGTGCAGACGCGGTGGCGGCTGTATGAGGCGCTGGCGGAGATGGGGGAGTAGGGAGTAGGGAGTAGGGAGTAGGGAGTAGGGAGTAGGGAGTGGGGAGTAGGGAGTAGGGGAGTTGGATCTTGGATTGGTAGCTGAGCTCGTCAAAGCCTAAATTTTGCCCTTCGCCCTTCGCCCTTCGCCCTTCGCCCTTCGCCTTCCGCCCTCTGCCTATTCCCTCTTCCCCCTATTCCCTATTCCCTCTTCCCCCTACTCCCTATTCCCTCTATTCCCATTCAATTTTCAAACTCTAACCAAGGAGACAAACCCATGAAATGGAAAATCGCGAAATGGTGGCTGATCGGCTTTCTGGCCCTGCTCTGGGCGCTGTGGGTGGGCGGTGGCTACATGCCCGCTCAGGCCAACTCCACCTACCAAGACACCTTCAAAATTGGCGGTGATGTCGTTGTGGCTGAATCCCAGACGGTGAATGATGCCTTTGTCATCGGCGGCGACCTCACCGTGCAGCCGGGGGCGATCGTGCAGGGCGACGCCTTCGCTATTGGCGGCAACCTCCGGCTCGAAGACAACGCTCAGGTGGCCGGGGATGCCTTTGCCGTTGGAGGCCAGGTGATTCGCTCCGAGAGTGCTGTGGTCAACGGCAGCGAGTTTACCGTACTAGAAAATTTTGGTGGCATGTTTGATCGCTTTGGCGTGCTCGGCACCCTCTACCTGGGCAACGTGGCGATCTGGGCGGTGACCTTTGTGGTGGCTGCGATCGCCGGTTGTCTACTGCTATTGCTGCTGCCCGGCCATGTCGATGCGATCGCCGCTGCGGTCCAGGCCCGTCCGTTTATGAGCCTGGTCTACGGCATTGGCGGATTCATCGGCCTGATTGTTCTCACCGTGCTGGTTTCGGGCAGCGTGGTGGGGGCGATCGTGATTCCATTGGCCAATATTGCTATCTTGCTCACCTGGCTCTTAGGCGGTATCTCCATGAGCGTCTGGCTGGGCAGGCGGCTGCGCGCGCGCCAGCCAGACGCCCGCTTCCAGCACTTCTGGCTGGGGTTGTTTTTGCTGTTTGTAATCAGCCTGATTCCGATCGCGGGCGGGCTGTTGGTCAGTTTGATTACCCTGTTTGGCTTTGGGGCCACCCTGCTGTCCCGCTTTGGTGTTCAAACCGCGAACACCCTGCCGATTGGCCTCGATCGCCTCGAGCACCAGCCTGAGTAACCACAACTGGGGGAGATAGACTCCCCCTCTGTTTACCCCCCTTCTCCGTGCCTGACCATGCTTACCACTCATTACCTCGGCCTCACCCTGAGGTCTCCCCTGGTGGTGGGGGCCTGTGCTCCCCTGAGCGAAGATCTCAGCCACCTGCGGCAGCTAGAAGATGCCGGAGCCAGCGCTATCGTGCTGCACTCCCTGTTTGAAGAACAGATCCAAACAGACCGCCTGGCGCTGAACTATTACCTCAACCAGGGCACTGAAAGCTATGCCGAGGCCCTGACCTACTTCCCCCAGCAGTCCCTTTTTCACGTCAGTGCCGAGGCCTATTTGGACCATGTTCGTCAGGCTAAAGCCATGGTGGATATTCCCATCATGGCCAGCCTCAATGGCGATAGCCCCGGCGGCTGGACCAGCTATGCTCAGCTGATCGAAGCCGCCGGGGCCGATGCCCTGGAACTCAACCTCTACGCTGTACCAACAGACCCCAACCAAACGGCGGCCCAGCTCGAAGCGGCCTATCTCGACATCGTGCGATCGGTGACTGAGGCGGTCACGATTCCTGTGGCAGTCAAGCTCAGCCCTTACTTTACCAATCTGGCCAATTTTGCCCAGCGGCTGTCTCAAACGGGGGTTGACGGCCTGGTGTTGTTCAATCGGTTTTATCAGCCCGACCTCGACATCGACGCCCTGGAAGCCTATCCCCATGTGCTGCTCAGCACTCCCCAGGATCTGCGTCTGCCCCTGCGCTGGATTGCCATTCTGTATGGCACAGTGCCGATGGATTTTGCTGCAACAGGGGGAGTGCATCAGGCCCAGGATGCGCTCAAACTGCTGATGGCCGGTGCCAATGTCACGATGATGGTCAGCGCTCTGCTGCGCCACGGCATCGATCACCTGCGCACCGTAGAGCAGGACATGCGCACCTGGCTGCAAGACAACGAATACGAATCGATTCAGCAGCTCCAGGGCAGCATGAGCCAGATCAACTGCCCAGACCCCAGCGCCTACGAGCGGGCTCAATATATCAAATCGATTCAAACCTATCGGCCAATCTCAGGTCAGACGCATCAGCCTTCTCGGTATTTTGGGTGATAGGGAATAGGGGGGAGGGAATAGGGAATAGGGG
>NZ_JADEWX010000389.1 GCF_015207395.1 Nodosilinea sp. LEGE 07088 | reverse complement strand
TGGTTTGGTAGGATGCAGGAAACATATTGGTTTAGGGGAGCTGCACTGAGGCTCCCTATTTTTTGTCCCCTTTATTGTCTCAAAGCCCTGTACCGCATGACGTTGAGTACCCTTGTCACCCGTTAAGGTGTGTCACACATCCTGGCGGCGAAACTTCCAGGTTCAGGGAAATCACCACGTCCCGAACATGCAGAAAGTAGTAAAGCAACAGTAACCATTGGACAGGCGATCAAGCTTTTCAATTGAAACTCCTTCCTTGTCAAAAGTTAATATTAAGGCAGAGATCAAGATTTCGCTCTAGGGCGACATAACTATGTATTCAGCGTCAAATCTGACCCATAAGACCCCCTGCACTCCGCATTATCCGACAGTTCTGGGGGATAACACCCAGTATTTAAGGTATTAATCACAATCTTTGACGGTTAAGTCCGGGATTTCAGGATGTTATCCGTCAACTTCTCATTTATTCACTAAATCAAAGGTTGAAAGCCGAGTCATTGACCGTAATCATTCCCCAGCAACGCGTCCCTTCACCTCTGAGCTTGGTCGAAGACTCTCTGAGGTTAGCTGGAGATGCTCAAAAATTGGTTGCAAAGTCTTTGGGTTTGTCGGGAGACTTTCTGGAATTGTCGAGAGACTCTTTGGGAATGGCGAGAGACTCTTTGGGAATGTCGAGAGACTCTTTGGGAATGGCGAGAGAGTCTTTGGGAATGGCGAGAGAGTCGCTGGGAGTGTCGGGAGACTCTTTTGGAATGGCGAGAGAGTCTTTGGGATTGGTGGGAGAGTCTTCAGTCTGGTTACTACCTTTCCTGCGCTTCCTGCAAGCAGGCTCAGGGTTGCCTTCCTGCGCCCCAGCCCTAGAGAACGCTGGAGCGTTTGGGGGAGCAGGTCAACGCTGAAGCGCTGGCACAATGAGTGCGGTGAGTACCACGCCCTGAGCCCCGCGATCGCCAACCGTCAGCAAACCTTGAATTCTAGAGCAGTCAATACGGTTGTACTTTGGCCCTGCTTGATCTTGACTCAAGAAAGTGGACAGGTACTTTAAGCTACGTTCAGGCCCTCTAGAGAGAGCCAGTAGTTGTCTTCAAACTGCACTGGGGACAGATATCCAAGAGTTGAGTGCAACCGTTGTCGGTT
>NZ_JADEWX010000020.1 GCF_015207395.1 Nodosilinea sp. LEGE 07088 | reverse complement strand
AGTTATGGACCGACTGGGCACTCCAACTGATAGCGCTCAAACCCCATAAACATCGCTATTTTCAGCGTGGTCTCTATGCTCTATCCCTGATGCAGCAAGCTCTTTAGGTACGTTGTCACCCGTTAAGCCTGGTTACATGCCCCCGGTTCGTAGGGGCATAGCATGCTATGCCCCTACGAGGTTCCTAATTGTGAATCGGGGTTTTCCGAAGCGGATTTCGTATAATCCCCCTACCTGTAGAGAAGGCTATTGGAGCAAACTGCACGGAATTTGCCCTTCTAGACTTGAAGGCTGAGGTTAGGATTGACGAAACCTCCCCGTTACTGCCGCTGCCGACAGCCCCGCCCCAATGCCCAGCATTTTTATCTCCTACCGCATTAGCGACAGCGCTAATATCACCGATCGCATCCGCGAGCGACTGGCCAGGCACTTCGGGGCCGAACAAATTTTCCGCGATGTGCAGTCTATTCCAAAGGGGATAGACTACCGAGATTACATCGACAACGAACTCCGCAATTGTCAGGTGATGGTGGCGGTGGTTGGGCCGCAATGGTTGAATGCTACTGATGCTGAGGGCAACCGCCGCCTTGATCAACCCGACGACTGGGTGCGGCGAGAAATTGAGACGGCGCTCCAGCGAGGGATTCCTTTGATTCCGGTGCTGGTGAACCAGGCCCAACAGCTCAATGCCGCAGAGCTGCCCGACAGCATTCAGGCACTGGCCTACCGCAGCAGCACCACCGCCAGAAAAGACCCCGACTTTGACCCCGATATGGCCCGCCTGATTGAGAGTTTGGGGGCCGTGCTGGCCGGGGCGCGGCCCCCCGATCCGATTCCCCACAACTTGCCCCGCAGCGGTGCGAAAGCCTTTGTGGGGCGTGAGACCGAGCTGGCCGAGCTGCATACCCAACTGCACCAGACCGATCGCATTGCGATCACCGCCATTCGCGGCATGGGGGGCATTGGCAAAACCGAGCTGGCGTTGCAATATGCCCGCTATCACCTCGCCCAGGGCACCTACCCCAGCGGCATCTGCTGGCTCCAGGCCAAAGAGCAAGACATCGGCACCGAGATCGTCAACTTTGCCCTGGTTCATCTGAACCTGACCCCGCCCGATGGGTTAGATCTGCCCGACCAGGTTGACTTTATTTGGCGACATTGGCCAAGCCAGACAGGCGATGTGCTGGTTGTCATTGATGACGTCAGCGGCCTCAACGAGAATGCCGCCTACAGCGCCATCGCCCCCTACCTGCCGCCCACCGAGTCGCGCTTTTGGGTGCTGCTCACCACCCGGCTACAGATGGGCGAGTCGATTCGCACCTACCCCATCGATGTGCTGAGCGAAGCCGCCGCCTTAGACCTGCTGAGGTCGCTGGTAGGAGCCAATCGGATAGACCAGGATCTCGACACCGCCCAGGCCCTCTGCCACTGGCTGGGCTACCTGCCCCTGGGGCTAGAGCTGGTGGGGCGCTTTTTGGCCCGCAAGCCCACCTGGCCCCTGGCCAAAATGCAGCAGCGGCTGAACGACAAGCGCCTGGAAGCCCGCGCCCTGTGCCAGGCCCAGGCCGATATGACCGCCGCCCACGAAAGCATCGCCGCTGCCTTTGAGCTGAGCTGGCAAGACCTGGAGCCCGAAGCACAGGAGTTGGCCTACCGCCTCAGCCTGTATGCCCTGGCCCCGATTCCGTGGGAGTGGA
Source organism: Nodosilinea sp. LEGE 07088 (assembly GCF_015207395.1). Taxonomy (GTDB): domain Bacteria; phylum Cyanobacteriota; class Cyanobacteriia; order Phormidesmidales; family Phormidesmidaceae; genus Nodosilinea. The sequence continues at coordinate 53,902 of NZ_JADEWX010000020.1, read as the reverse complement.
TAGAGGAATGGTACGAGGGCACCGACCCGGACGAGGTCGAAGACTGGCGCGATGAAGGGCTGGCTAGCCGCAGCCTGCTGGAGGTAGAGGCCGTCACCAACACCGTGCAACTGCACCAGATCATTCGTGAGTTTTTTCGCACCAAGCTAGAACAGTGGAGTGAGGCTGAAGGGCTGAAACAGACCTATTGCAGGGCCATGGTGCAAATCGCCCAGGGCATACCCCAGACCCCCACCCGCGAGCAGATTCTGGCGGTGACGCCAGCGATACCCCACCTGGCCGAGGCCGCCACTACCTGGCAGCTATGGATCGAGGATGATGCTCTGATATGGCCCTTTATCGGACTGGGGCGATTCTACGACGGACAGGGGGCCTACGGGCAGGCCGAACCCTGGTGGCAAGATTGTGTGACGGCAACGCGCGATCGCCTCGGCGAGGCCCATCCCGATGTCGCCTCCAGCCTCAACAATCTCGCGGAACTCTATCGGTCGCAGGGGCGCTACGAGGCCGCCGAACCGCTGTACCTGGAGGCGCTGACGATGCGCAAAGCGCTGTTGGGCGAGGCCCATCCCGATGTCGCCTCCAGCCTCAACAATCTCGCGGAACTCTATCGGTCGCAGGGGCGCTACGAGGCCGCCGAACCGCTGTACCTGGAGGCGCTGGCGATGCGCAAAGCGCTGTTGGGCGAGGCCCATCCCGCTGTCGCCACCAGCCTCAACAATCTCGCGGGTCTATATGACTCGCAGGGGCGCTACGAGGCCGCCGAACCGCTGTACCTGGAGGCGCTGACGATGCGCAAAGCGCTGTTGGGCAAGGCCCATCCCGCTGTCGCCACCAGCCTCAACAATCTCGCAGTGTTGTACGCAAATCAAGGGTTATACCCGCAGGCAGAACCGCTATTGGTGCAGGCCTTGGCCATGAGGCAGCAGCTATTAGGGCCAGAGCATCCCCACACGCAATCGACGCAGCAAAGCCTGGAGATTTTGCGCGGCTGGATGACCTCCTGAGGCCAGAAACCGGGTTTCTGGGCCGACGGCCTTTACCCCCGCGTACCCGCCCAGAAACCCGGTTTCTCCACCCGCAAGCATCCCCGACCTCGGTAGGGTGCGATCGCGACCTCACTCTCTCAGGCCACAACTCTGCGTGGGCACCAGGGTACAAAGATCCCAGGGTTCTTGGGGAATGGCCACCGCCTTTGGTACCGCCCAAGATAGAACCCTGGGATCTGGCGGCGAGCATTCTCTTCCCGCGTAGGGTGCGATCGCGGCCCCGCTATCCCCCTGCCGCCCCTAGCCCACTTCTAGCTAGCCGCACCGCACCGCCTATCTGTATCGAGTTTCTCCGTAACGCGAGCGGTGCATCCCGTCTCCAGGCTAGAAACCGGGTTTCTCCTGTTCACTCGTTCCCATGCTCTGCGTGGGAATACACCCCTGAGGCTCTGCCTCTTACAACGGGCGGCAGAGTCAGAGCACAGCTTCAACACCCGTAGGGGCTAGAGGCTCTGCCCCAGCAACTAGCGGCAGAGCCGCCCAACCAGGCTGCCCAGGCAGAGCCAGGGCACCATAGAGAAGCCCTGCTGCAACAGCTTCAACCAGCCGAGGTCTATTTTAGATCTGGTAGAAACCCACAATCTAAAGTTAGAGGACTAGCCGTGAAAGACTACCACATCAATATTTTTTACAGCGACGAAGACAAGGGCTACATTGCCGATATTCCTGATTTAAGCTATTGCTCGGCCTTTGGCGAAACCCCCATGGCTGCCCTACAGGAACTGACCCTGGCTAAGCAGGTCTGGCTAGAGGCTGCCCAGGCTGAGGGCAAACCCATCCCGCCACCGACCTATCGCCCCATTATTTACCAACTGACATCGGCCTAGTCTCCCCTGCCCTACCGAGGCTCTGCCTCCAGCCGCTAGCGGCAGAGCCGCCAAACCAAAACAGGAATCCCGTAGGGGCATTGCAGTGCAATGCCCCCACCAATCGGGGGTATGCACATAGGATTCGGTATTAGATTAAAATTGGGCCACAGCGGGACGTTCGCCTACCCCCATGAACCGATGGATCAACTTTCTGGCCCTGATTCCCAGCACGACCCTCACCCTTCTGATTATCGGCGTCGCGTTTTTGAGATTCTACGATGAAAACGACTTCACCCTCCTCGGACAAGTCACCAGCCCCAGACTCTGGAGTAACCGACTCACTGTGGCAGCCATCCTGGTGGCGCTGGTTAATTTCGGCATTGAGTGGGACCGTCGAAACCGAGAAACAGATCGCCTGGCTCAAGAAGCACAACGAAGCGCTGAGGAAGAGCAACGAAGAGGCGAGGATAAAGCACGAGCAGAAAATGAACGAGCTGAGGCAACAGAACAAGCGACTCGCCGAACTCGAATCGAAGTTGAACGAGATCTTGCACTCCTGAGTTTTCTGGCTGACCCCTCTGATCAAAATCAGCGGCAGCTGACACAGGTTCTGGCGCTGCTCGGCGAATACCGCGACACCCTCAACTGAGTTGGGAATGCTCCACCGAGGCTCTGCCTCCAGCAAATAGCGGCAGAGCCGCCAAATAAAACTGCCCAGGCAGAGCCAGGGCATCAGGTTGAAGCCCTGGTGCAACAGCTTCAACCATCCTGGGCCTATGATTGTTGAACGTGCGATCTGAGGTGACCCCGATGCAGCTCGAAGATTATTTTGACTTCCTGGCCGCAGACGATATTCGTCTTAAAGACACCCGCATCGGCATTGAGACCGTCCTCTATGACTATATTCACGGTTGCCAAAGCCCAGAAGAAATTGCCCAGACCTATCCTGGGTTAACCCTAGAGCAGGTTTACGCTACGGTGCTCTATTACCTGCATCAACCCGACACCGTGCGCAACTACCTGCAACACTGGCTAGATCACTCGCTCCAGGCTGAACAGCGCCAAGACCAAAATCCTTCCTCCCTAATTCAACACCTGATTCAGCTAAAAGCCTCTCGGCAGGCGGCGTGATGCTTCCATGGTGAAGTTTTTGCTCGATGAGAATTTGCCAGGACTGTATCGGGTACAGCTGGGGCCAGAGCATCCCCACACGCAATCTATGCAACAAAGCCTGGTAAATGTCAGAAATGCGATGACCTCCTGATGCCAGAAACCGGGTTTCTGTGCCGACGGCCTATACCCCCGCGTACCGACCAGAAACCCGGTTTCTCCACCCGCAAGCATCCCCGACCTCGGTAGGGTGCCGTCGCGGCCTCACCCTCTCAGGCCACAACTCCCCAACCCCCGCCAGGCCATACCGCACCGCCTACCCATACCGAGGGGTATAGCCTAACCTACGGGCTGATCGAACTTCGACTTCGCTCAGTTCTCGATCCCTGAAGGTTGAGCGATCCCTGAAGGTTGAGCGAAGTCGAAACCTGGCCACCTGGTGTACCTTTTCCCTCGTTCCCAGACCCTGCCGGGGAATGCCCTACCGAGGCTCTGCCTCCAGCAAATAGCAGCAGAGTCGCCCAACCAGACAATAGCCCACTGAACGCAAACCCACATTCCAAAATCCAAAATCGCCAATCCAAAATCCCAAACAGCTCTGTCCAGTTCCCCGGCTGGTTTAAATTGAGAAAAAAACCCGCAGTTGACGGTCTACACTAGGCTAGCCGACGCTATACATACTGTGCGGGAGTGAGAGAGTGATGAAACGGCGACAACTACTGGGCTATGCGGGGGCAGGGGCAGGGGCCATCCTGGCGACAGGCTGGCTAAACCAGGCCCAGGCTCAAACGTCAGGGGTCACGATCAAGAGCCTGGGCCATACAGCCTTTCTCTTTACCGGCGGTGGACGCCGGATTTTGAGCAACCCCTTTCGCCAGATTGGCTGCACAGCAGGCTTTCCCTCTCCTGCCGTGGCCGCTGATATTGTGATGATCAGCAGCCTCCTGTTTGATGAGGGCTATCTCAACGACCTGCCCGGTGAACCCCGTATTTTGACCGACCCCGGCGTCTATGAATTTGAAAATCTGCAAGTGCAGGGCATTCTCACCCCCCACGATCGCGAGGGCGGGCGGCGTTTTGGCACCAACACCGTGTGGAAGTGGACCCAGGGCGGCGTCACCATTGTTCACATGGGTGGTGCCGCTGCCCCCCTCGGTGTAGAAGAACAGATTTTGCTGGGTCGCCCCGACATTATGCTGGTGCCCGTGGGCAATGGCCCCAAAGCCTACAATCCAGCCGAGGCGGTGCAGGCGGTGCAGGTGCTCAAACCCAAAATTGTGATTCCGACCCACTACCTGACTACCGCCGCCGATGAAGGCTGTGAGCTCAACCCGGTAGATGACTTCTTGGCGCTGATGCAGGGGACTCCGGTGACCCGCGCCACCAGCGGTGCCCTCACCGTTCGCCCCAACGATCTCCCCAGCCAGGGCATGCGGATTCAGGTGTATCAGTACCCCACTGCCTAAAACTTCGGTTTAGAAATCGGGTTGCTGCGGCCACAGCCGATATCCTTTAGCATTGATAAATGCAATCCGGTTTCTCGCTTCACTGCCCCCTCCCTACTGTTTACCGACCATGACCATACCCTACGCCCACCGCCGCCAGCGTGTAATGGATCTAGTCGGCGGTGGCACGGCCATTTTTGCCAGCGCGCCGCCGGCGGTGATGCACAACGATGTTGACTACCCCTTTCGTCAAGACAGCAACTTTTACTACCTGACCGGGTTTAACGAGCCGGGGGCGGTGGCGGTGCTGGCTCCTCACCACGATGAGCATCGGTTTGTGCTGTTTGTGCGGCCCAAAGACCCCGAGCAAGAGACCTGGTCGGGCTACCGAGTCGGCGTGGACACAGCGAAGGAGCAGTTCGGGGCCGACGAAGTCTACTCGATCGCCGAACTGGATGAGCACCTGCCCAAATACCTGGAAAAGGCCGATCGGCTCTACTATCACTTTGGCCACGACTCGGCACTCAACGACCGAGTGATGCGCCACTGGCAGCGGCTGCTGGCCACCTACGCCAAGCGCGGCACCGGCCCGGTGGCGATCGCCGATGCCACCCTGATGATGCAGACCCTGCGCCGGGTGAAGGGGCCAGAGGAACTAGAGAAGCTGCGGCGGGCGATCGCTATTTCAGCCAAGGCCCACAACCACGCCCGCGACATCACCCGCCCCGGTCGCTACGAGTACGAAATTCAGGCCGAGATGGAGCATATCTTTCGCCTGGAAGGGGCGATGGGGCCAGCCTACACCTCGATTGTGGCAGCGGGGGTCAACGCCTGCATTTTGCACTACGTCGAAAACAACTGCCAGATGCAGGAGGGCGACCTGCTGCTGATTGACGCGGGCTGCGCCTACGACTATTACAACGCCGACATCACCCGCACCTTCCCGGTGGGGGGGCGCTTTAGCGACGAGCAGCGGATTTTGTATGAGCTGGTGCTGGAAGCGCAACTGCGGGCGATCGCAGCCGTCAAGCCCGGTGCCCCCTTCAACGAGTTCCACGATGCCGCCACCCGCACCATCACCGAGGGGCTGGTGGAACTGGGCCTGCTGGCCGGTGACATCGACACCCTGATCGAAGAGAAAAAACACAAAGCCTTTTTCATGCACGGCACCGGCCACTTCTTGGGCCTGGATGTGCACGATGCCGGTATTTTGCGCAACCCCGACAAAACCTGGCAACCTTTCGAGGTCGGCAATGTGGTGACGGTGGAGCCAGGGATTTATATCTCGCCCACCTACGAACCGGTGGAGGGCCAGCCCCAGATCGACGATCGCTGGCGAGGCATTGGCATTCGCACCGAAGACGATGTGCTGGTCACAGACGCGGGCTGCGAGGTGCTGACGGCGGCGGTGCCCAAAGCCCTAGAGGAGATGGAGCGTTAGCTATGATCGGCAGTCAATCGACCGCAAAAACTCTGTTCCTGCTGGGCTCCATGGTGGGCTGGCTGATCGTGGGAGCGGCGATCATGTATCTCTTCCCTGCGATCGCCGACGGGCTGGTGGGCAACGATCTCACTCACCTGTGGATGATTAACCTTGCTCGCAGTGGCTACACCCCTTCCCTGGGCTGGATGGGTGGGGGGATAGCCCTAGCCCTAACGGTAGCGGGCAACTGGGTTTGGTACCAACACTTTGAAGGCAAACAGCGGTAGGCAAGGCTCCTAGAAGATTGGGCTGTTGCTTAGAAGATTGGGCTGGAGCTAAGGGGGTAAGTTGGTCGTGCGATCGCTCCAAACAGCCCCTATCCTCTGCTAAGATATAAAACTGCAAATGCAGCACGGGCGATTAGCTCAGTTGGTAGAGCGCCTGCCTTACAAGCAGGATGTCACTGGTTCGAGTCCAGTATCGCCCATAGGTTTCAGCCATCGGCAAAAAGCGTGAACTAAATATGAACTAGTTTTTGTGGCCGACTATCCTGTATTGGAAGATGGCTGTTTACCCAGCTTGGATTGGCTAGGAAGGTCATACTGAGTTCGAGCTCATGCTTGTAAGGCAGGCGCTCGAACTCTGGAAGTGTTGCAATTAGGCTGTTTCAAACTGTTAATATCTCATTGATCTAATTTTGATCTAGAAAGCCTATCAATAAGTTGTCAAGGCCAGTAGTAGTAATTGCTTTTCGGTTTGGGTTTTCTTTTGGTTATGCAGTATCTGAGCTAAACATTACTTATAAGAAGCTCTTCTTTCAGTGGGGCTAGATTATTTCGATGGAATCCACTCGCATGATATAGGCTCAAAGAGAGAAGCTTTAAGGGGCAACTTGGACTTGCCAGGTTACCTTGAGCTACATTTCAAAAGCCAAACCAGCTTCTCCGTTGACAGAGTTAGATCCTAACACCTAGACAAGAACCCAGAACTATGCTCTTCGCACAGTCCTGGATTAAAACCTATGCGGTTGTGAATGCTGCTAAACCAAGATGAAGTCCTGGCTGGAGAGGTTCAGCCCTGCGGATAGAGTGACAAACTGTACAGCAGCTTGACTGCCAGAGCCATCGGCATCGAAAGCCAGGGAACCATTGGTTTGGTTAAAAATGAACCGGTGATTGCCGTTTGCGGCAGCGGAGCCCAGCACGAACTGGCTGGCATCCAACAGTCCAGGATTCAGGCCACCGCCAAAACCACTTGCCAAGACCTGCAGCTTATCTCCTTCCAGCCTGTTAAAGTCGCTGATGCGAGCTGCTGCAAGACCTTGACTGGGAGAATTAAATGCAAAGGTATCAGCACCTTCCTGCCCAATCAGAAGGTCATTACCGCCGCCACCCAGCAGTAGGTCATCACCTGCTCGACCAACTAGAGTATTACTCTGATTGTCTCCTATAAGCTGGTCATCAAATTCGCTGCCAGTCAGCCATTCGATACTGATCAAAGTATCTTCTTCAGCAATTCCCGCTTCGTTAACAATCGTGGCTATGCCCATACTTAGGTCTGCTGTGACCCCTGCTGTGGCTGTCACATATGAAGCGCGATCAAGCCCGTCGCCTCCATCTAGCGTGTCGTTACCAAAATCTCCACGCAAAAAGTCATCTCCAGCTCCCCCTATTAGTTCGTCATTCCCGGCTCGCCCCATCAGGAGGTTGCTCTGATCGTCGCCAATCAACCGATCATCAAAATCGCTGCCCATAATCTGCTCAATGCTGATCAGCGTATCCGTTTCAGTTTCCCCCTCAGCATTTTTTGTGATAGCCGTCCCGAGCGTTAAATCGGCAACAATGCCTGCCCTGGAGGTTGCAAAACCGGCACGGTCGTTCCCATCGCCACCATCAATGACATCTGACCCAGTATCCCCACGCAAGATGTCGTTTCCCTCACCGCCGGATAAAGTGTCATTGCCAGCATCACCAACCAGAAAGTTCTCCTGAGCATCACCGATGAGTTGATCGGAAAGTTGACTGCCAGAAAGATCTTCAATACTGATCAGGTTATCGGTTTCAGCGGTGCCGTCCTGAAGGGTGATGGTGGCAGTTCCTTGGGTCAGATCCGCCTTTACCCCTGCACTAGTCGTTCCAAAAACCACTCGGTCGATGCCCTCTCCTCCATTCAAGACATCTGAACCCGCATCTCCCTGTAGAACGTCATTCCCAATACCGCCCCAGAGATAATCGTCGTCTTCACCGCCATTTAGACGGTCTTCGCCTGCTTCACCCCAGAGTTGATCGTTGCCAGAACCACCATAGAGTTTGTCACGGCCACTACTGCCATAAATCATGTCATGGCCTGCCCCGCCATCTAGGACATCGTTGCCTCCGGTTTGATTGGCTAATAAAATGTCGTGATTGAGGTCGCCTCGTAAGATATCGTTGCCATCGCTGCCAAAGAGTTTGTCGTCACCCAGTCCACCCACGAGTGTGTCACTGCCCGCGTCACCATAAAGTCTGTCACTCCCTGTGCCACCGTCTAAATGGTCGATGTCCTGGCCTCCATGGAGAGCGTCGTTACCATCCCAGCCATATAGGGAGTCATTACCTAGCCCTCCTTGAATGGTGTCATTCCCGGCACCACCGTGCAGCTCATCGTTTCCGGTTTCACCATCGAGGTTGTCGTCACCATCCCAACCGTCAAGCCAATCGTGGCCGTCTCCCCCTCGGAGCAGGTCGTTCCCAGTCCAGCCTTGAAGGGTATCGTTGCCTGCGGCTCCATAGAGAGAATCGTGCCCTTCACCTCCATTAACAGAGTCTTCATGGTTGCCACTGTCTACAAAATCATCGCCTTCTCCAGCTTCGATGATGTCATTGCCGTCTTCGCTGTAGAGAGTATCATTGCCAGCATTACCATAGAGAGTATCGTTTTCGGCCCGACCATTGATGAAGTCGTCTCCATCTCCTCCGTAAAGGGCATCATTGCCACGACCGCCATCAATATAGTCATTGCCAGCACCTCCATAAATAGTGTCGTGGCCAAAATTAGGATCTGGAACGCCAGTGAAACGGTAATCGTATTCGCCAAAGAGTTGGTCATCACCGCTACCTCCCCGTAAGAAATCATTGCCTCCACCAGCCAAAATAATGTCATTACCTATTTGGCCATCAATTAGGTCATTACCCAAACCTCCATCAAAAAAGTCGTTGCCTAAACCACCATAGAGCTGATTGGAAGCACTATTACCAATAATTGCGTCATGGCCAGTGCCACCGATTACATTTTCAATAACCACACCATAGGCAATTGCTAATGTTTTGGTCTCAGGTGCAACACCATTCCAGTAAGCAGGACCTAACTCGCTCCAGTGACCAGTATTCAGATTGATCTGAGCATCAGATGATTGGTTAGACCAATCAATAGTATCGATTCCACCTGCATCCCAAATCGTTTCAAAAATATGTTGTCCAGGGTTCCATTTATATGTGGTATTTCCTTTCCTGGTACTCATATTGGCCCCATAGAGGTACTGAATAGCTGCGATATCATGCAGCATAGGTGTAGTGGATGCAAAATCATTGATATATGGCCCTGGCCCTGGTTGATTGACATAAGATCTATAACTCATTACAGAGTATTGAATTGAGTCAATAGCCAAGTCAGCAACGGTACCAAATCCTGCCTCGTGGGGATGGTTGAGTCCAAGCGCATGACCGATTTCATGAAGAAGAACATTTGCGTAACCCGTTTCCCATAATTCCCCTACAGGGTAAGGATTCTGGGAATCAGGGCCGCTTCTCAAGCCAAAATCTATTTCAATAAAGTCCAACTCACCATCACTCTTCCACCAGGGTCTTGCTTGCGCTCCATTCTCTACCCAAGCGAACCGTAGCTGTCCGTTCCCGTTACTTGCTTCCTCAAATGTAATGTTTGCAATACTACTCCATGCGGCTAAACCAGCCTTAATTTTTTCCTTTTGGATCTCGCTTACATCATTTCCACTTCCAGAGGTATTACCAAAGCTGTAGGTAATTTTTGCACCTTCCCCTGTATCACCTCCCCACTTTTTGTTTAGCCACAGAAGAGAGTCGATATGATGCATTCCAGAAAGTTGTACATTACCCATCTTGAATTCCTCCAATAATTACTTGATTGCCAGGAAACAGCCACCTATACGCCGCCCGACTTATAAACAGTCTTTCCTGTCCTAACAAACATTGAACCTGGATTATGTAGACGAGGCTTATTTCGTCTAAGACCTTACTTTTCTAGGAATTAAATCTGCCTAGCCCTACTAATTTCCACAGCCCCAAAAATTACTGGCAGGGTCCCAAACTCGCATACCAATGCTTGCAGTATTTCCATTGATGCTATTGATATAAAGCTCACTACTGTCATAACAATTTGTTCTAGGTTGAATGTAGAAGCCGGAATGCCTTACAGCATCGGAAATGTACTCCTGAAAGGCAGGCCAAGAACCACTTCTAAGCCGGTCTGCAACATAGGAATTATCAAAGCCAACATTGAAAGCCCTGTGGGGAATATAGACATCCGAATCTGAGTATTCTGCATAGCAGTAGTCACCACACAAAGTGCCGTTGCCAATCCGCAGATATTCACCAGTTGACAAGTCTTTAGCCACTAAGAAATAACGTTTATTAATGCGGTAGTCATTGCCCTCAATCGTTGTATCTTCACCTGGTTGAAGCGTATGCCATCCACGACCACGAATTTGATCGCCTCTAAGAGTTACATAACCGATTTGAATAGACGTATCAGTTCTATTTTCCAGATAGAATTTGGCCATAGCAGATGGACAAGACAAAGCCATGGTTAGCAAAGTGAGTCCAAAGATATTTCTGAGCTTCATGGTTTTCCCTCAAACTAATGTTTTCAAATTCCCGATAATTTTGGCTTTGTGAAAATTTTTCAAGCGATCATTTCAGATGAGCTTATCCAAGTAAGATCTCATCAAATTGGGAGACAGATGTAGCCCAATAAGAAAACTAGTTATGAAAAGCTTCGACAGTAAAGTCAGCTATTACATGACTTCCTCGCAGCCGTTCACGAATCCGACATCCACCTTCTATAGATTGGCCCTGATAGATAACTTTGTCAGACCAGTTATCTACAGCAACGCCGTAGGTACAGTTGGAAATATTAACTATGTCAATTGAAGCATTGAGTCCTCTATCATCGCCTCCTCTTCTATCGTGATCCCATATTTCTATATCTATTGAATGGCTATTAGCACTTCTCACATTTCGACTAAATGTCCAGCGTGGGTTGATCGAATTACCCCCTACAATATTGGAGTGAAGCCATTGGTGGTAAGGAAATTTAACCTTTGCATATAGCTCAGCCGATCGTTTATTTGGAAGATTTCGATCTAAAAGCCTATGGACATCAACTGAGTTAATCGTCACTCTCAGATAGTCAGTATTTTGAGAAAGTGCAGGCTTACTTACTCCGATCAGGGCAACAAAAGTCGCGCTTGAGAGCAATCCTACGTATTTTGAAAAATCTTTCATGACTCCTCCAAAGTTTATTTTCATATAGTCAATAACTTGCTTGAAATTGCATGTCATCACAATAGCTTGAGGAGAATTCTTCATGCTACCCATCGGTATTGGTAATTTGATGGGTAGTTTTATTGGACATGGAATTCCGGTTCTCTTTTGGTTGATTTAAAGCTATCTTTGCTACTATGAATTAAGCAGACATGAAGGGGGATGAATTTATGCAAGACCCATTCGCAGACTTATTTCTAGAAGCTCATGAACAATGGGATTTAGAGGCATTAGCCTATGACCTGGCAGAGATCCGAGAACGCAGTCTGCCCCCTGTTGAACTTGTCTACTTGAGGGGCTTGCTGTGCTATTGTTCACCCCAAACTATCGCAGAAGCCTGTAATGTAGTTCCCAATACGGTCGCTAAACGGCTATCTACGGGTCTTTATCGCTATGTTGAGCAATTGCTGCAGACTAAATTTCAGCAAGCAGTCGCTGTCAATAGCTGGTCTGACATTCCTAAACTGCTAAGCCAGGTCGGTTATAAACGCACTCATTTTGCAGCGGAAAAGGGTAACCAACCGGTTCAACCAGGATCTCGGGAAAGCCTGATCGGCAAACCAGGTCTTGTCGCCTTCTACGGTCGCGAAACCGAGCTGGCCACCCTTACCCAATGGATTACCAAAGACAAAACCAAATTTGTGTCGATTTGGGGGCAGGGCGGTATGGGCAAAACCACCCTGGTCGCAAAGCTTGTCGAAGCCGTGGAAGCGCAATTCAACTTCATCATCTGGCGCTCCCTGCGCAATGCCCCCTCCTTCCAGACCTTTGCCTATGACCTGCTCAGCTTCATCCATGGGGGCTCCATTAACGACTGCCCCACTGCGACTACCGACCAAATTTCTGTGCTGTTAGATCATTTCCGCCAGCACCCCTATCTGGTCGTGCTAGACGATATTCAAACCGTGCTGGCCAGCAAAACCGCTGCCGGGCAATATCGGGAAGGCTACGAAGCCTATGGTGAACTGTTTAGACGCCTCGAAGAAGAACCGCTTAGAGACCAAAACCTCCAAGAAGAAGCCAAAAGCAGTTGTATCATCGTTACCAGTTGGGAGCAGTTACGCGAAGAGGGACGATTTACTGGCGAAGGGCAGTCCGTACGTTCCTTTAAGCTCAGAGGGTTGGGCACCGCTGCGGAACAAATCCTGGCTGAGAAAAAACTTGAAGACCGGGCTCTCTGGGATAACCTGATCCGTCCTTACGGGGGTAATCCCTGGGCGCTTAAGGTGATCGCCGACTATATCGATAAGACCTTTGCCGGTAGCGTGGCTGAATTTTTAGATCAGAACACCCTGTTCTTAGGAGATTTTGCCTATCTGCTGCATCAGCAGTTTGCGCGGCTTTCTCCCCCCGAGAAGCAGGTGCTGACTTACTTGGCAAAGGAAGATGTCCCCATGACCATTGCCGCTCTGGCCGAGATCATCCCAGGACCCATGCGTCGGTCTGAACTGATGACCATCCTGCAGTCCTTAAGTCGTAGAGCATTGGTGGAAACCTCCAGAGATGGCAAAGCAACCCACTTTAGTCTCCAGCCAACGGTGATGAAATATGTCACCTTTCACCAAAAGTAATAAGGAAACATTGAGAGATGATGGCTTATGGGAGAGTTACTGGTAATTTCAAGGCAAGTCATTTCTCTGGCGCAATGGATATCCTTCGCCCAGGTATTGTTCTACAAAATCGCTACCGGGTTAAACACCCGCTTGGTCAGGGTGGCTTTAGCCAAACCTGGGAGGTGGATGATGGGGGTACACCAAAAGTCCTAAAGCTGCTGCTGCACACTTTCCCCAAGGCAGTGGAGCTGTTTAAACAAGAGCCTGTGGTTCTCAGCAGCTTGAACCATTCCGGCATACCCAGTATGGAGCAAGATAGCTACTTTAGCTTTCGGGCAGAGGGGCGTCCTGAACCTTACCACTGCTCCGTCATGGAAAAGGTGCCCGGTATCAACCTGCAGCAGTGGATGGAACAACATCCAAATCAACTTCTCTCGGAAGAGCAGGCGATTTCCTGGCTATATCAATTGGCGGATATTCTCAGCTATCTCCATGAGCACGCCTTCTTCCATCGAGACATTAAGCCCTCGAACATTATGCTCAGGCCCGATGGGCAACTGGTGTTGATTGATTTTGGCGGTGTGCGAGAGATCGAGAAAACCTACTTAGTTAATACCCAAGGAGACCCTGACGGGACACGCTTACAAAGCCCTGGCTACACGCCCTTGGAACAAATGGAAGGGATGGCTGGACTACAGTCTGACTTTTTTGCCCTGGGACGAACTCTGGTTCATTTGATGACAATCAAGCACCCTGCCAAGTTACTTTCTGATCAGGGCCAATTGATGTGGCGTCAAGATGCTCCACATGTCTCAGAAGAACTGGCACAGCTTCTGGATGAGATGATGGAGCGATTTCCTCAGCAGCGCCCCCAGAGGGCTGAGGAAATTTTGACGAGACTACGAATGCTGCCTGGTTTTGAAGCGATTGCCCAACAAGACCCGGTTTTATCGGCCAAGCTGGAACCCAACCGCACCAGACAAGAAAAATACAGACGCCGTCTAAAAAAAACAGGTTTAGCGTTAATGGGCAGTCTGGTAACGTCTGGGTTACTACTTGGGGTGCGACATTTAGGCGGCTTACAGTTTCTAGAGCTACCGGCCTATGACCTGCTGCTGCGTTTGCTCCCAGTAGAACCACCAGATAATCGTCTGCTGCTCATTACAGTGGATGATCAGGATGTGGACTATCAGGATGAACAGGGGTTCGAGCGGCAGGGTGAATGGCAGTCGCTAGCCTATCCTTTAATGCTGGATTTAGTCGAGAGCTTAAATGCTCTGCAGCCCAGGGCCATTGGTCTGGATATTTATCTCGATAGGCTGGAGTCAGGTACTGAACTGGGCAAAGCCTTAAGTCAGCAGCCCAATTTATATAGTGTGTGTTTGTATGCGAATGATGGTCTTTCACCCGCCTCAGACGCTAGCCTTGCCCAAGTTGGATTTAGCGACTTTGTAGATGATGGTGATCGACTTGTAAGGAGGCATCTCTTATACAGAGAAAGTGATCCTGCAAATGTCTGTCCAGCCGACTATTCCTTGAGTCTACAGATAGCAAATCATTACTTAGAGGGAGAGGACATCTCAGCAACATTCAATGAAGCTGAGCAGTTGCAATTAGGTCAGCTTCCCCTTGTGCCACTTCTTTCCCATTGGGGGGGCTATCAGGGCGCTGACGCCAGGGGAGGGCAGATCCTATTGAATTACCGCAATACCCCAAAGCCAGAAGCCATTGCAACAACGCTTTCCTTAACAGAGGCTTTAAATAATGGCCTTACTCCAGAACTCGTAAATAATCGAATTATCCTAATTGGTCCTGCCCGTTCAAATGTCCCTGATCCAGATATATGGCAAACCCCCTATCGCACAGCAGTGTCTGGAGTGATAGTTCATGCCCACATGGTTAGTCAGCTGCTCAGTGCTGTACTTGATGGTCGTCCGCTCATTCAAACCTGGCCCCGGTGGAAGGAGTGGACGTGGATTTGGGTCTGGTCATTCGGGGGGAGTGTGTTAGTTTTTTGGGTCAAGCCGAACTTGAAAACTGTTTTAGGGTTTCAAGTCTTGGCAGTGACTTGCTTAATTGCAGGATGCTACGGGGCTTTTCTACAGGGGATGTGGATTCCCCTGGTGCCGCCTCTGCTGGCAGTTTGCTTGCCAGCGAATACTGTGTGGCTGGTGAATCGATTCTGGCCAGGCTTTTATAAACGAATTTCAAGGTTATCGCTATGACACAACCTTCTCACCTTTTGGTATTACCTGTTTTAGCGGGTTTGGTATCGGTTCCTTCTAGCTTGCACATTCCATGGCGAGTTCATGCCGGTAGCCCTAAAGCGTGGGCCAGTCAACCCCATAGCATTCACTATCAAATTGGAGAAACTCTGAGCAAAGGATTGCCAGAACTACCACCAGGAACCTCTAGCCCAGAAACAAATAGTGGTGGTGGCAGTCGCGGGGATTGTTCAGAAAAACCGTTTGCCCTTACCCCCTATATCTACGATGCAGGTGGTCTAACCCTCTCGGCTTCACCCACCCTGTGGTTCCATAGCCCCTTTCCACTGACCGCTGATATGTGGTTCAAATTTGAGCTGGAGAGTGTAGATGGAGCGATAGATGTAGACTTTGAGCACAGCTTCCCACCACCAACAATGGCTGAGGGGGTAATCGGTATTCCTCTCGGTACAAATCAGCTTCCGAATTTAGAAGTAGGACAAGCTTATACCTGGAAAGTTCTGATCTATTGTGGTGGAGAAGCCGCAGTGGGCCAGAGTTCCCCTGCCATGACAGAAGGGTGGATTATACGCACCGAAAATTTGGCTCTAGAAAACCAGGTTGCTGGAACTCCTGACCCGGTAGAAGTCAGTACCCTTTATCGCGATAGCGCTATCTGGTACGACGCCTTAAGCATTTTAGGCAATGAAATTTTAACCGATATATCAACCTCTGCTACCCAAACGGCCTGGTCTGCGCTCCTTATGGATGGTGGGTTTGCAGACGAAATTATCAATGCTCCAATTTCTGGAATTTTGCACATCCCTACCCCATAATGGCAGTCACATTGCCGGGAGAAGACCATGGTTTTGCAAAGGCTGCAAATTCTTCGCCGTCTAGTTTCCCTATCTAGCCTCGGATGGTTAGCGTTAACGGGTATCACCATGGCGAACCCCATCGTGCCAGCAAATGATGGTACTGGGACGGTGGTGAATGTCGAAGGCAATGAGTACGTCATCACAGGGGGCACCCTATCTGGAGATAGCGCCAACCTGTTCCATAGCCTCCAGCAACTTGGACTCAGTCAGGGGGAAATTGCCAATTTTCTGTCTCAACCCCAGGTGCAAAATATCATCACCCGAGTAGTTGGAGGCAATGTTTCGGTAATTGATGGCCTCTTGCAGGTCTCTGGCGGCAATGCCAACCTGTTTATTCTCAACCCGGCAGGGGTGATCTTTGGCCCCAACAGCAGTTTGAACCTGCCCGCCAGCTTTACGGTGTCTACCGCTAACCGACTGGGGTTTGGGGACAATTGGTTGGAAGCATGTGGCTCCCATGACTACGCCAGCCTGACCGGTTCTCCCGATGCCTTTGCCTTCGACCTGAGCCAACCCGGCATGATTTTGAATGCCGGAGAGTTAGCCGTTGCTACCGGTCAGGATATTACCCTGGTAGCCGGTGAAGTTGTGAATACCGGCACCCTGACCGCATCCGATGGCAACATTACGCTGACAGCCGTGCCGGGAGAAAGCATCGTTCGCATTAGCCATGCCGACAGCCTGGTGAGTTTGGAGATATCGCCGGTCGAAACCTCGCAGGGTACCGGTCTGGGCTGGTCGCTGGTGCCAACGGATTTGCCCAATCTATTAACCGGTGGCGATGTCACCAGTGCCACCGGATTAGTCGCCAACGCAGATGGCACAGTTGGGCTAACAGGCTCGAACTTTGTTTACCAACCCCAGACAGGAACCGTGATTGCTGCCGGTGAAATTGATACCTCTGGGGAATCAGGGGGAGAAATCGCCATTGTGGGGGATCGGGTCGGGTTAGCCAGTGCCACAGTCAATGCATCTGGAAGCAATGGTGGTGGCACCGTCAGAATTGGCGGCGATTACCAGGGACAGGGCACGGTTCCCAATGCCTCTAGAACGTTTGTAGACGAAGCCACAACCATTGCCGCAGATGCCCTCAATAGCGGGGATGGAGGACAGGTCATTATCTGGGCCGATGAAGCGACCCAATTTGACGGAACGATTAGTGCCAGAGGCGGCCCCGAAGCGGGTAATGGAGGCTTCGTGGAGGTCTCCGGGCAGGAAACTCTAGCCTTTCGGGGCAATGTAGATACCAGCGCAGCAAATGGAGAAGTTGGGACGTTGTTGCTGGACCCCGAAAACATTGAGATTGTAGCTGGAGAGAGTGGCAGCAATGATCCTGAGCTTAGCGATGGCCAAATATTAGATGAGGAGAGCCCTGGCAACACGTTTACGATTTCCGAAAATGCGCTTGAACGATTAAGCGCTGGCACCAATCTCACCTTGGAGGCATCGAACAGCATCACTATTGTAGGTTTAAGTGATGGTAACTTAAGCTTCCCGACTACGCCTGGGGCAACCATCAGGTTTGAGGCAGGGGAAACGTTCTCCATGAATTCTGATGATACCATCAGCACCCAAGGCGGCAATCTGACAGTTATTGCTGGAACCAACATCACCTTAGGCCGGATCGACATGGCTTCAGGGGGCGATCTTACCCTGCGGAGCAATGAGATTAATCTGAATGGGGGGAATGGCTCGATTCAGACCAGAGACGATCCAGATTCTTCCTGTTGTTTAGTTACCCTCTCGCCTCCTGGAGGAAGTTTAATTGATGTGGTCGTTGGGGGAGGCACCGACACAGGAGACAATGTTCTAGATATTACCGAATCCGATCTGGGAGCATTTTCTACCGATCCTAATAGCTCTATTGTTCCTGCCGTTTATGCGATTTTAAGCAACCGCAACCTGACGATTCCGGCTGCGCTAAATGATCAAAGTCTGGACTTCAATCGCAATCTAACCTTAAGGGCAGAGGATACCCTCACCATTGAGCGTCCTTTAGATGTAGAGGGTCCCATTTCCCTGCAAGGGGGTGAAATTAATCTGCTTGGAACTCCAGACTCTATTCAGGCAACAGGGGGAGGTAGCTTTGCCAATATTCAACTACTTTCTGGGGATGGCAGAGATATTGTTGTGGCTGGAGATCCCAATATTGATACCCCCAATGCATTGGATTTAACAGAACAAGAATTGGCAACGCTGCAACCCAGCAGCGGGAGGATTACAGTCGGTAGATTAGATAATCGTCCTGACTTTCAGGTTGGCAACATTATTGTTGGGGATGGCATAAACACTACCCCACTCGCGTTTAATCAGACTGTCTCTGTCATCCAGTTTCAAACCAATACCGGCAGAGTCAATATCCAGCGCCCGATTAATGCCAGTAATACCCTGGTCATCGAAGCGGCTGATATTGACCTCGGAGCAGTGGTTACTGCCGAAAATGTAGAGCTTAGTCCCCCCAACCTAGAGACCTCTATCGGCCTGGGGGATAACGCCATCGGGGACTTTAACCTCAGTACGACAGAATTAACCGACAATCTAAACGTCAATGGCACAGTAACGATTGGAGAAGATGTTCTCAACGCTCCGCCGAATAGCAACTTTGGCCCAGTTCAGCTGAGCAATCTTGAAAACCTGGTTAACGAAACCTATAGCCTAACCATTAGAGGCGGCGATTTCTCCTTTGCGGGAGGCAGTCAGTCGAATGCTCCAACTATTCGCCTTGCAGAGAATGAAACCTTAGCCCTGATTTCTGCTGGAACCATCACAGAAGGCAGCGGTATCGATATTCAAATTGATGGTGCCAGCGGTAATCTACTGCTCGATGCGGCTACTGGCATTCGAGGTGGAACGGGCGGTTTAGATATTAGTGTTGCCAACATTGCCGCCCGCACTCGCAATTCAGGGGATATTGCCTTAACTTTGCGTTCAGCGGATCTGGCTCCTGCCATCACACCAACGATCAGTACGGTTACCTATGAGCGTCCATTTGCAGAACCTCCAATTACAACTCTCAGCGGACTGACCACGGCCCCCAACGGCAGCATCTTCCTGGGCTATCTAAATGGAGTCGATGGAAATATCAATATTGCTGAGCCAGTTCAAGCTAGGGGCTCAGGAGATATTACCCTCGGTAATCGGCAGAATGGTCAGGGTCGACCTACCCTTTTGCTTAACAGCGAAGTTACTTCAGAGGCAGGCAATATTACCTTCGCATCTCCAGTCATTCTGGGTGCAGGTGGAGGCAACATCATCAGCCAGAGCGGTAGTGTCACGTTTGCAGCACCGATTGAGGGGGCTCAGGGGCTCAGGGTTGCGGCTAGCAACGGCAATGTATTGTTTAGTGCCGCTGTAGGAGAAGACGCCTCTGGTACGGCCAGCCTATTGGCTGGGTTGAGCATTAATGCGGTTAACGTTGTAGCCCAGTCCATCGTTAATGTTGGGATAGAAGGTTTAGCTATTGCTGCTTCGGGAACTGTCGACTTCGAGAATGCCGTAACCTCTTCCGGTCGTGTCAGTGTAGCGGCCAGTGGTAATGTTAGGACGAACGATATAACGTCAGCTGGTGAGATCAGTATAACGAGCACCAATGGATCTGTCATTACAGATAACCTGGATAGCTCCGGCACTGCGGGTAACTCCATCACCATTAACGCCCTGACTCAGGTGATAACAGGCTCGATTAACACAAGTGGTGCTACTGGCAGAGGTGGTGACGTCATTATCGACCCCATTGCAGATGTTCAAGTGTCTTTCATCAATGCTCAAGGAGGTCTAGACGGAGTTGGCGGTGTGGTAGATATTACTGCGGGCCAGTTTTTTCGAGCACTGGAAACCTTTACTGACCAAAACGGTATCGAAGCGAGTCTTTCCACCGCAGGAGGACAGGGGGGAGGGGCGATAACCATTCGCCATGGCGGAGGTGGTCGAGCAACCCCATTTGTTATTGGAGATGCAACCATCAACGGTACTGCTGGAGCAATCTCCACTGGCTTTAGCAATAGCTTAATACCTTTCCAAGCTATTACTTTCCCTTTAATTCAAGGCATACTACCCGAGCAAATCGCAATTCTTACATCGGCCTCTTCAGAAGTTCCTCAAGTCATAGACGAAGAGATTCTTGAAGATAATGCTACGTCAGATAACGAGACAGAACCATCATCAGAAAATGAGGCCGAAACAGTTTCTCTCATTACTCTAATTCCCCCCAGTGAAGAGGTTGTAGAAGCGGTGGTTGAGGCCATTGATGAGGAATTCACCAGACAGTATGAAGAACATTACGATAGAGACCTTACTCCCGAAACCAATCAATCTAGTGCCCAGACTTCACCCTCTGAAACTGGAGCGGAGACTACACTACCGTCACAATCTGAACAGGGGCAAATGCCATCCCCATCGGTAGATGTAGAACCAGCGCCTCCAGCGGATTCGGATTTTGGTAGTCCTACAGCACCGAGTAGCCCTGCACAGCCAAGTAGCCCTGCCGCACCGGGAATAGTTCTTGAACCAACACCTGAGTCGGATATAGAACTAACTTCACCTGGAAATCAACAATCTGATTCAAGCCCTTCAGGAGAAGATTTGCCTGGAGGCCAGCCTGCCACTACACCGGCAAACGTAGAACAGCCGCCACATGGTGTTATGGAACCAGCAAGTTCTCCAGATAGCGAAGACGTTGCTGAACAACCGCCTGAAGCAGAGTCAACATCCCCAGCAATAGATGAAGAGTCTGAGCCAGTACCTCAAGAAAACCCTGGAGGAGCATCTCAAGATGCTGACAATTCATCTGAGGAAGAACCCCCATCAATTTCCGAAACATTTGAACCCTCTGCCAATGACGAGAGTTCTCCTTCTACAGATCCTGCCTCTGACGATTTAGTAGAGCCTTCTCAATCCGAACCAGACGATGGAGAGCCTGCAATACCTGGGTCCTCAGATACTCCTGTATTGCCAGCAATTGAGCCTTTGGGCTCTATGCCTGCTTCGCCCGACGATAGCCCCCAAGGGGAAGCCGGATCTGGGACCAGTCAACCCAACCAACCTGGTGAAGAAGCAAGCCCCTCCGATAGTACTTTAAAGATTGCTCAGCAAGCCCTGAGGGATGTCCAGAATGCAGCTAATATTCAACCCGCTATTATCTACGCCTTTTTTATTCCACCCAACACTATAGATTCACTGGAGGCTCTTGGTAATGGCCCTATTCCATTGAGTGAAGATGGCATAGCAGCGCTTGAAGCTCAGGCTAAATCTGTAGAGCTATCAAATTTGATAGCTCAATCTCTAAGTGCCGAAAGCTGTAACGGACGAGAGGATTATTGGCTAAGCGTCATTCTGGTAACACCTGCAGGTGAGGCCACCTGGCAGGCCCTCCCCAATACAACCTGTACTGGAGTCATTGATGTAGCACGCTACATGCGTACTGAAATACTTGAGAGAGACGACGATTATCTAGAGCCTGCTCAAGCTTTGTTTAATTGGCTGATTGCCCCAATAGAGCAGTCCCTTGATACCCATAGCATTAACAACCTTGTATTTATTGCTGACCAGGGGCTACGGGCGGTTCCCCTAGCCGCACTACACGATGGAGAGCAGTATCTGATTGAAAACTACAGCGTCGGTATGATGCCCAGTTTGGCCTTGACCGATACCAACTACCAAGATGTTCGACAGAGCCAGATTCTGATTTCAGGCATCTCTAATTTTGAATTCACAGACTTAGAGAACCTTGACGCTGTTCCTTTAGAAATTGATACGATTTCATCTCAATGGGCCGGTACATCTCTTGTTGAAGACGAAGTGACCCAGGCTAATTTGGTCAATGAAAGAAGGGCAAGACGTATTGTTCATTTAGCGACCCATGCCAAATTTGAACCAGGAGATGCTAGTCAGTCCTATATCCAACTCTGGGGGGAAAAGCTCAGACTCAATGAAGTGCCTCAGATGGGTTGGGATAATCCGGTTATCGAAATGCTGGTATTAAGCGCCTGCGAGACGGCCAGCGATAGCCGTGACGTCGAGCTGGGTTTTGCTGGATTCGCTAGTCAGGCGGGGGTAAAGTCAACCGTGGCCAGTCTATGGACTGTGGAAGACCTGGGAACAGCTGCGCTGATGGCTGAATTTTATCAAGGCTTGCGAACGTTACCCATCAAGGCAGAGTCTCTTAGACGAGCTCAGTTAGCGCTGCTTGATGGCGATGTTCAAGTTGAAGAAGGGCGATTACTTTCGGAGAATTTTGAGAAAATACTTCCGGAAGAACTTTTAGGAGCTCTCCAACGTAGCTCTTTTCGGTTTGCCCATCCGTACTATTGGTCAGGCTTTACTATTGTTGGTAATCCCTGGTAAAATCAGGCTGCAGAATTATCATTCTTGCACTGTACCCAATTAAAACTTGTAGTTCACATCAAAATAAATCCTCAGACCTGATGGGCGATCACTGGGGAACTCATCAAGGGTTATCAGTGGCACGCCGAAATCAATGCGAGCATCTAAGTTAGGAGTTGGCACTAAGGTTAGTCCCAAACCTGTACCCAGCAAAAAGTTTTGATCAGCCACCTGAAAATTAGGGTTAGAAGCCCAAACATATCCCAGGTCAATAAAAGGACTCGCTTGAAAAATGGTGTTGCCGCCTTCATCCCGCTGTAGAGATATACGGTTCTCCATGGAAAACCGAAAGCCATTATCCCCAAATCGTCCATTTTGGTAATATCCTCGAACAGACTGGGCACCACCAATGAAAAATTGTTCCGAGCCCAGTAGGCTATCCGGAGTGAGTTGAATATTCCCTTGAATAACTAAAAAGTTATTGGAGTTCAGCACCTGGACTCGTTGTGCCTGGCCATTCCAGCTGAAAAACTGACCGTCAGGTAAGGGAGCTGGATTACTGGTAGCATCGAATAACCCGGTACCCACTCTAAACTCAGACCGCAAAGACCATGCTCCATTGGGGTCTCGACTGAGATAGTCTTGCCCAAAGCTGATAACACTGGTCACGGTAGGAGGAGTAATTAGGCCCCCGATTAAAGTAGACCCGTTACGGTGGCGGAACCCTAACGAAAACGCCAACTCCTCACGGGTCGTGCGAATAAGGGGCTGTCTAAACGCCACTTCATAGATATTAGTTGACCCCTGAAGCCCCAACTGGAATAAAGGTTCTGTAGGATCCGTAATGCGGAAACTAGATGGGGCAAACCGTAGCAATAATGTTCCATCCTGTGGATTGAGTGGAACCTGGTAGCTGAGATCGTAAATATGGGATCCCCCTGTGGTAGAGCGATAGGCAGACGCTTGAAATTGATCGCCAATGCCTGCAAAGTTCAAATATTGGAAGGTTGCCCCAGTTCTGAACTGCCCAACACTTGGGGGTGATAGGGTATCTAACGCGAGCCGAAATGAAATTGGATTGGCTTCTTCTACGGTGACGACTAAAATGCTATTTCCTACACTGCTTCCCTCTTTCAGATTGGCCTGCACCTTGTCAAATAATGGATCTAGCTGCAAGACTCGGAGTTTATCTTCTAGAACAATCAGGTTCAAAGGCCGTGTAGCAACGGGTGCAAGCCTGCTCTTAAGGTATTCAGCCAGACGAGAACTACCTTCTACCTGGATATCTTCTATTCCGCCTTCGATAACCTGAATTCGGATTACACCATTGTCTGGATCAACAGCTTGTTCGGGGATAACAGCCTGTGAGTTAATGTAGCCCCCTTCCACGTAAAGCTCTGTTACAGCTCCTGTAATGTCGGACAATTCTTCCTCGGTCAGAAGCCGGTTTTCGAAAGGCGCAACAACGGCATCAAGCTCCTCTGATGTAAAAACGGTGCTACCCAAAACTTCGATTTCGCTTACTTGAAAGCGTTCCAGATTTCCTTGAACAGACGGAATGTCTTCTGCTACCAAGCGGAGAGGGAAAGTATTTGCTTCTGGAGTGTTAGCTTGAATGCTCTCTGGTGAAAGAATCGATGCTTCTAGTCTAGCCATAGCCATTAAAGGATAGGCTAAAGCTATGCTTAATAGAGTTGTTACTAGCTTCGTCTTTTGAGTCTGCCTCACACCAATTGCTCCATGCTCCCCCATCCAGATGTCAGTAAGGAATGAGAATTTATTAATGTGGGATAGCCGTCTCGACTGTCCAAAGGGAGCCAAAATGCCTGCCGTACAAAGATTGGATATTATACAATCCCCGTCCCTAAGCTATGTTTCACAATAGTGAAAGCTTACTTCGAATTCTAAGAATGGGATCATAAAGCAAGTCTTCAACTTGAGTGCATTCCAGTCTTGTAAGACTCAATTTGGGACAAGCTTTCAAAAGCACTTATTTGGCAGGGGTTGACATCTGGGCGTTTATACCCATTTGCAAAAGTGGGATGCACTCTTCAACTTAATGCTCAGTCCTTTGAGTCTAGATAGTATTCATTTGCATTATCTTGAAAAAGATTGGTAGATGACACCCCAATTACCTGTTCAGCAATCTAACCTTCGAGAATCTGTCCCAGATCACCCAACTCACTGCCATCCATTTCCACTCCCTGCTCAATGCTGGGCACAACCGTCGCCTGAGGCAGAGCTGCTCCGGACTGCAGCACCCCAGCAAGCCTCAGAAATCCCTGGTCGAGAACAGCTTCCAGCTGCCGGAAATCTTTGGACAGTGCTGATGACACGTTCACCATGGGGTTGGAGATTTGATAGGTCGTACACAACATATCAACCTGCTTCAGCAACCGATCCACACAGTGACGCGCGATGTCCTGCACCTCAGAAACCGACCGTTCTCCTCGGGCCGTTTCCGCCAGGGGATGGAAGAACGCCATGATGGCATCCATCGCTTCTTGACGCCCGGTGCGACTGCTGAAGTCGGAATTCCGCAGGAGATATTCCAGCACCACAGCCGTTGATGCCGGAAATTGAGCATTGTAGACCAGCTTGATCCGCTCAGGGCGGCTTTCAGGATTCTGGGTCATGACGCCACCTTCATCCGATTCATGTCACCCAGCAGCGCCTGGAACAGGCCAAAGCAATCCGTCATGCGCATTGCCATCGACGGCATTTCGTAGGATTCCGGCAGCTGAGCTTCGACCAACCGCGTTAAGGCGTCTTGATGTTCCCAAGCCAGGGACAGGCGAGGGAAAAATCCTCGGTCCTCAAAATAGAGCTGTAGAGCCTGGCGCATCAGGTAAGCGGCACCGCCCGCCAGAATGACATCTCCCTTGCCCTTAGCCAGACTGGGAATCAGATGGTCATTGAAGTGAGAATCAAGAGCATCCAGATAACCCGCTTCGACCTGGGCCATGGCGTCTGAGAAATCAATGGTCTCCCCCTTGGCCACAGAATACTGCTGCGACTGACCCGTTTCCAGAGCTTTAAGCAGCACGTCATACTCCGTCACTGAAACCCCGGCAGCATTAGCGGCTTTCTCAAAGGGCTCCCAGAATCCAGGAAACTTAGACGTGGATTTGGCTGCGTTCAGGGTGCCGGTCTCGAAGGCTAGCTGGGTGCCGTTACGGTGGCCCAGCATTTCGATCCAGGTGGTGCGCTGAGTAATCGCGACCCCCGTTTGCTGAAGTTGGCATTTGCGCTGAACGTAGATGCCGTAGCCTTCGGGACGAAAGCTGAGTTTGAGGTCAATCCGGTATTCGGTTTCGTCCTGAAAGCAGAAGCCTTGGCAGATGTCTGACAAGCGAGAGGAAATTTTCTGCCGGGTAGCGAGTTCGTTGATGGGGAGGAGGACCCAGACGATGGCTTCGAATTTAGGGGGCAAATTCTCGATTTTTGCGATCGCACCCAATACACCCGCAATCCGCTCCGCTGCCTTCAGAGACTTATCCTCCTTAAAGCTGTTGTAGTCGAGAAACGCTTGAGCCGCTTTGCCGACAAACACCAAGTCATCCTCCAGACGAAACCAGGCATTATCTTGAGGCCGACCACTCTGGCTGACCTGAGCGACACCCGCTGTAGATCGCTGCGCCACCTCAGCATCCATCCAGAGGGCGTGAGTCTGACCATTGAGCAGCTTATAGAAGAACTTGCCGCCGGATTTACCCAGGTCACAGGCGAGTAAAAGGGTTGGAGGTTGAGAAAACATAGTGGTATCTCCAAATAACTCCACTCATTATCAGCACGTAGACAGCATAAAACGTTCTTTTTCGTGAAACTTAACTCAATACGCTGAATAAGCGCAGTCTTGAACGTGACTATTTGAGCCAATCGCTTTTAATGCTGATTTCATGAGATAGAATTGTGGGTATCAGGATGCTGCGCCCCTATCGGGGACTTCGCGGAGAGGCCACACAGTACGCCAAGGTTTTGGCAAAAACCGGGCAACGGCCCTCCCCCCAAGATTTCTACCGCTTTTGAAGACGCTATCGCTTTCGCTCCAGGGTGGCGTCGTATTTTTAACCTGTGTTCTCCATGCTTTCCACGAGCAACCTCTCTGCCGCTCAAGCGGAGACCTACTACACCCGCGAGGATTATTACTCGGCTGAAGAAACGGCTCACCCGACGAAGTGGGTGGGCAAAGGGGCTGCGTCGTTGGGGTTAGCAGGAATCGTCAATCAGCAGGAATTCAGCCAAATGCTCTCGGGGCAGGCTCCCGATGGGCGATCGCTGAAGGGAAAAGTGGTTGCCCCTGAAAAGCGGCGGGCGGCAACAGACTTTACCTTTAGTGCGCCGAAGAGTGTCAGCATCGCGGCGTTGGTGCAGCAAGACGCACGGGTGTTAGAGGCTCATCATCAAGCGGTGGCCAAAGCCTTATCGGTACTGGAAGAACGCTATGCCCAGACCCGGATTTCAACGGAAGCGGGACGGACGAAAGTGACGACAGGGAACATTGCCGCAGCGGTGTTTACCCATTCCACCAGTCGGGAGGCGGAACCACAACTGCACAGCCATTGTGTGGTGATGAACGCGACCCAGTTGGACGATGGGCGGTGGTTTAGCTTGAGCAATGAGGGGGCGATCGCCAATCAAAAACTCCTGGGCCAGATCTACCAGAACGAGTTGGCCGTCGCGCTGAAGCAGCAGGGTTATGGAATTGAACCTAAGCCCCATGGGCAGTTTGAACTGGCTGGGTATTCTCCAGATCTGCTCAAGGCATTCTCGACCCGCAGGCAGCAGATTCTGAAGCTGATCGAGGAATGGGAGGCGACGGGATCTGAGAACAACCGGACAATGCGGGAAACGGCGACTTTAGTATCGCGTAAGCGGAAACCCAAGGAGGTGGACGAGGGGCTGTTGCAACGAGGGTGGAATGCCCTGATTCAGTTGAAGGGGCTGGAACTACCGGAGTTACCGGAGGGTGCTACCCAGACAGTTGGCGATCAGCCATCGGTCTACTCAACAATTGACGCGGCAATCCAGCACTGTGGGGAGCGGGAGTCGGTATTTCGTAGGACGACGCTGGAGCGGTTTGTCTTTGAGCATGAGCTGGGGGCGCAAGAGTTTGAGGCGATTGAGGGAGCGATCGCCGACAGCCCCGAACTGATCAAAGTCGCCGACGGCAAGTTCACTACCCAAACGGCGCTCAACCTGGAACTCAATACCATCCGCCTGATGCAGCAGGGCCGGGGGCAGGTGGCGGCGATTGTCCCCAATGGCACCCAGTTGGACAGTCTGGTGAACCATTCCCTGAACCCGGAGCAGAAAAATGCGGTGGAGATGGCGGCGACCACACCCGATGCGGTGATGGCGTGGCAGGGAGTGGCGGGAGCGGGCAAGACCTATGCTCTGAGTGTATTGAAAGAGCTTGCCCAGGGCCAGGGATACGACATTCGGGGGTTGGCCCCCAGTGCTGAAGCTGCCCACGTTTTGGGAGAGTCGCTGGGGATCGAGACCACGACCGTAGCGGGCCGATTGGTTTCTGATACCCCTGATCAAGCACCTCAACCAACACTCTGGATTGTCGATGAGGCGGGGCTATTGAGTATGAAGGATGCTCATGCCCTGTTGCGGCGGGCAGCACTAGAGCAGGCCAGGGTACTGCTGGTCGGCGATACCCGACAGCTTTCAGCCGTGGAAGCGGGCAATCCCTTCAAGAGCTTGCAGGCGGGGGGAATGACGACCGCTTATCTGAGGACCCATCGGCGGCAGCAAACCGGGGTGCTGCGATCAGTCGTGGAGTTTGTGTCCCAGGGGCAGATCAGTGAAGGCATTGAGATCCTGGCCCAAGCCGGATTTGTGAAGGAAGGGGCTCAAGCTCAGGATCGAATTCAGCAGGTGGCGGCAGATTATTTGGCGCTGGCGGCAGAGGATCGGGAGTCCACGCTGGTGCTGGCGGGGACGAATGCGGAGCGGTTGGCCCTGACTCAGGTGATGCGATCCGGGTTACAGGATGAGAGGGCTTTGGGTGCGGATGGCTTTGTAATGCAGAGCTTGCGTCGTAAGGATTTGACCACGGCTCAGGCCAGTTACCTCAAGGCTTACGCACCGGGGGATGTCCTGGTGCCGATTCAGGATTATCGGAAGCAGGGGTTGCTGAGGGGGGAGCAGTACCGAGTGATTGCGGTGAACTCTGAAGCTCAGCAGGTAGTGTTGGAGACGCCGAATGGATCGGTGTTATCGATCAGTCCGGCGGCTTGCCCTCGGAAGACGGTGTATGCGACGCAATCGATTCCGATCGCAGTGGGCGATCGCCTCAGATGGACACGCAATAACCCCAAAGCCGGAATCCGCAATGGCCAAGGGTTTGTGGTGACGGGGCTGGAATCGGATGGGACAGCGACTATTCGAGATGGTTCAGGACAGATCGCAACCATCAACCTTAGCGGGAATCAGTACATCGATTACGCCTGGGTAAGCACCACCTACAGCAGCCAGGGCAAAACGGCGGAGCGGGTACTGGCACTGCTGGGCGAAACGACGAATCGAGAAGCCTTTTATGTCGCGATTTCCAGAGCCAAGCGAGCGGTGACCTTATATACCACCAGCCAGGCCGACTTGGTGCAACTGGCCCAGGTGTCGCGGGCGAAGGAGAACGTGAGTGACTACATGCCATTAACTCAACAGGTGATGACCTATGGACAGCATGAACAACAGGAACAACGGCAACCAGAACCCATCCCCGGCTTTGACCCCAGAGCAGTGGGAGAGCGTATTGGCCAGCGTGTTGCAGAGCAGTTTAGAGCCGCTGCGAGCCGAGATTTGCGTCAACACGCAGCGGGTGTTGCACCTCGAAGATCACGTCCAGACCTTGGGAGAGGATTTGGCAACGCTACCCCAGCACTGGAATCAGAGCTTGGGGTGCTTGGTCGCGCAATTGCAGCGTATCGTCAGCGACGAGACCTCTTCCGATGCGCAGGCGACCTTGCAGGAGCAGTTGCGGCAGTTAATCGCGGCCTTGAGCAGTTGGAACGGGCAGCTCAAGACCGAGCTGAGGTTGCAGCAGCAGTTGATCGACTCGCTAGAGCGGCTGAAAGACAGAATCGACGGCAGCGAGAGACAAAATATTCTGGAGTCCTTGATGTCGAAGGATCATCCAGATTTATAGAAGTCAATACTGGCAGTGAGGGAGAAATTCACAGTCCACCTCCACCCCAAGAAAATTCAAACAGGGAGCAGTATTACCAAATGTGGCAACAATATTCTCAAAAAGTTAGCTACTCTAACGCGGCTGAGTTGGATTTCAAAGTCGGGCATCAAGCGTTTGAAGCTGGAGTGAGCCAAAAAGAGATTGCTCTAATGCTGGTGGCGGGGAGTCCAACTGTAAAGCATATGATGCAGGAGCAGAGAAAGTTGCAGGCTATGAAGTATGTGAATCGGGTAGCTCAACTGAGCTGCCAGGGTAGGCAACAACACATACAGCCAAAGGTGTTTCGCCAGCACCAACTGGAGATTGGAGATTAGTAGATAATCCGCTTTCCTCCCGCTTACCGAAAGTCCTCTAAAATCAAAGACACAAGACCTCGGGGGTTAATGCTCGGCTTAGGGGATTCCCCGAAGTTCCTCTGAAATTGAGGGGCATCGATGGCGCGACCGAACTACGGACCACAGGCGAAGAAGCGGGCGAAGCGGTTGTTTGAGGCATTGATCGCCTTTGCCAACTTTGATTTGGACGATGCTGACACTATCCCTATTCGAGTGAACTGGCAAACTGACAAGCGCCTAGTTGTGCAGACGAAGGTGCGGTTTTTGCAAGAGCTAACGTCCAAAGACCGTTACGAAGGGGCGCTGACGGGAGAGCAAATTAAGGAAGCCCTGAAACGCTTAGAGGACTTTATGGAGGTGCTGGAGGATAACCGTGCCGCCACCCAAGGAGCTGAGGACTGGCATTTTTCTCTCAACCTCTGGTATCGCAGGCAGGAAATGGAGGCGAACCTGCGACAGTTTGAGGTGGAGTGGGAAGAACGCCGTCCTCTGAAATCGAAGCTGGCGACCAAGGATGAGCCGCAGGCAGATGAGGGTAATGCAGGAACGCTTTTCCAGGGAGAGCCGCTTCAGAAGTCTCGACAGGATTGGGGCGAGGCTCTGGATGTGTCCACTTTCCACGGTCGGGAAGATGAGCTAGCCCTGCTGAGGGAGTGGGTGGTCCAGGACCGGTGCCGACTGATTACCCTGGTGGGTATGGGAGGAATTGGGAAAACGGCGTTGTCTGTGAAGCTGGGGGAGCAGGTTCAGAACGAGTTCGAGGTTTTGGTCTGGCGATCGCTGCGCAATGCCCCGCCGTTAGAGGAGTTATTACGGGATGTGATTGGGGTTTTGTCTGACCAGCAGGCGGGAGAGATGCCCGAATCGCTGGATGCCCAAATCTCCTGTCTGATTGATTATCTGCGCGAGGCTCGCTGTTTACTGATTCTGGACAATGCAGAATCCTTGCTGAGTGGGGAGCAGCGGACGGGACAGTTTCGCCCTGGGTATGAGGGGTATGGTCAGCTCTTGAGAAGCATCGGGGAAACCCGGCATCAGAGTTGTCTGGTGGTGACCAGTCGAGAGAAGTTCAAGAGCCTAAGCACGCAGGAAGGCCCGGATTTGCCGATTCGATCGCTGCGACTGGCGGGGTTGCCCCAAGCGGCAGGGCAGGCGGTGCTGGGGGAGAAGGGCTTCGCCGTTTCTGCTGAAGCCAGTCAGGCTCTGGTAGCTCACTATGGGGGCAATCCCTTGGCGTTGAAGATTGTGGCGACCACTATCCAGGAACTGTTTGGCGGTGACGCGGATCTGTTTTTGCAGCAGGGAACGGTGATTTTTGGGGATATCGCTGACTTGCTTGAGCAGCAGTTCAGCCGTCTTTCTGCACTGGAAAAGCAGGTGATGTACTGGTTAGCGATTCAGCGGGAGTGGATGACGCTGGCGGAGTTGCAGACGGATTTTGGGAATTTAATCGCATCCCGGTCCCTGCTAGAAGCTCTCGAATCACTGCAGTTCCGCTCGTTAATTGAAAGGCGATCGCCGGGGAAACCCTACCCCCTCAGCTTTACCCAACAGTCGGTGGTGATGGGGTATGTGACGGAAAACTTGATTGAGCAGGTCTTTGCGGAACTGAGCCAGGGGAAGCCGGATCTCTTCGACACCCATGCGCTAATTAAGGCGCAGACCAAAGATTATTTGAGGCAGTCCCAGGTGCGGCTCATTCTGCAACCGCTGGCGGAGAAGTTGTGGGCGCAACTGGGTAGTGGGGAAGCTGTTCGGGCTTGTTTGCAACAAACCCTGTCGGAATTGAGACAAAGCCTGGTCGGTCAATCGGGCTATGGGGCCGGTAATTTGATCAACCTGCTGGGGCAGCTCAACCTTGAGATTCAGCCTTTTGACTTTTCGGATGTGGCGGTGCGTCAGGCTTATCTGGGTGGGTTGAAGTTGCGGGGGGTGAATTTCACAGGGGCGGATTTGTCGCAATCGGTCTTTACTCAAACCCTGGGAAGCCTCTTCTCAGCCGTGTTTAGCCTGGATGGAAGGCTGCTGGCGACAGGGCTTGAGGATGAGGTTTGTCTGTGGGATGCGGATGATATTCGTCCTTTGCTGACCTGCAAGGGCCATAAGGGGTGGGTGCAGTCTCTGGCGTTTAGTCCCGATGGGCAGTGGCTGGCCAGTGGTAGCCATGATCAGACGATTCGGCTGTGGAATAGTTCAACGGGGCAATGCGTGAAAACCTTGCGGGGGTATAGTGGCCCAATACAGGCGCTGGCCTTCAGCCCAGACGGAAGCTGCTTAGCCAGCGGTAGCCATGACCAGACGGTTCGGGTGTGGGATACAGAAAGCTGGGAGTGTCTGCACATCCTGGAGGGACATCAGGGACGAGTGTTTTCTGTAGATTTCACCCCAAATGGAGAAGCGTTGGTCACTAGCAGCGACGATGGCACTGTACGCCTATGGGATGTTTCAGCAGGAAAGTGCCGGGAGGTGTTCGAGATTCCGGTGAATTGGGCACTGGCGATCGCACTCCATCCCAATGGCCAGACCCTCGCTACTGGCAGCGATCGCAACTCTGTCAAATTCTGGAACCTGGCGACGGGAGAACCCATTCAACCTGCCCTTAACTACACCAGCGAAGTCTGGACGGTAGCCTATAGTCCTAACGGCGATAGAGTCGCAACCGCCAGCGAAGACAAAACCATTCGTCTCTGGGATGCAGAAACCGGAGATTGCCTTAAAACTTTGCAGGGCCATGACCAGCGGGTATGGCTGGCAACCTTCAGCCCCAACAGCCACACCCTGGTGAGCATCAGCGATGACCAGACTCTCAAGTTTTGGGACACCGGGACGGGGAAATGCCTGCGGACCCTGACGGGCTACAGCAATTCGGTGCTGGCGGTGGCGGCGAGTCCGGACGGGCAAATGCTAGCCAGCAGTGGAGAGGATGGGCTGGTTCGGTTGTGGGATCGGGCAATGGGGAACGCTCTGCGAGAGCTGGCGGGGCATCAGAATCTGGTATCTGCGATCGCATTTGCCCCTGATCTTCCCAAGCTCGCCAGCGCCAGTGATGACCAGACCCTCAAACTGTGGGACTGCCAGTCAGGAGACTGCCTGCTGACGCTGCAGGGGCATCGCAGCTGGGTGACGGCGGTGGCATTTAGCCCCGATGGAGCACTGCTGGCCAGCGGCAGCCATGACCAGACGGTGAAGCTCTGGGATAGCCGAACGGGGGAATGTTTGCAGACGTTAGAAGGCCATGCTCATAGGGTCAAAACGGTGGCGTTCAGTCCGGATGGTCGTACTCTGGCCAGTGCGGGAGATGATCAGACAATTGTGTTGTGGGATGTTGAAACGGGGCAGCAAATTCAGGTATTTGAGGGGCATGAGGGTTTTGTTACAGCAGTGGCCTTTAGTCCAGATGGTCGGTGGGTTGCCAGCGGCAGTGGAGACTATACCGTTAAGTTCTGGGAGGTACGGACGGGGGAGTGTTTGCAGACGTTAAAAGGGCATGGGCATCGGGTGCGATCGCTGACCTTTAGCCCAGACGGTCAATATCTGGTTAGTGGCAGTGATGACCAGACCATCAGGGTTTGGCATGGGAAGACGGGCAGGGAGATTTCCGTTCTGCATGGACATGCCAAAACCATCTGGTCCGTGGCCTTTAGCCCTACGGAACCAGTGGTTATCAGTGGTAGTGAGGATGAGACCATTAAGCTCTGGCATGTTGAGACAGGAACCTGTCTTCAGACTCTGCGGGCGGCTCGACCCTATGAGGGCATGAACATTCGAGGCGCGACTGGACTAACGGCAGCGCAACGGACAACGCTAAAGGCACTGGGGGCAGTCGAGCTAGATTAAACTGCCAAAAGCTTCAGAAAGGGATCCAGTCGAGAGAATCTTTCCACTCGGCAGCTTCGGTAGTTTCCCAAATCAAAACCAGTTCTTGAGCCAAAACTCACATAGGTGTCCTTGGCCGTACCCACAAAAGCCCCCATGTATGATGACCCGCATCCCAATGAGCTTGTAGATGTCCTGGCATACTGGCTCGATTATCCGTGATCATCAACCGCTGAGAGCGCTCCAGGTAAACCAGAACTTCGGGATCTAGACTGCCAAAGGGAAGGGTATTGGGTTCTCCAATACGCAGAATGTCAATGTCGGACTGTAGCCGTAGAACGGCCATCTTCAGGCGAGGAGACAGGTTTTCGTCTAGCAGGAACCGAACTTTCATGAAGCCGATGGTAGACCCTGCTGAGCTTTGAGTTTTCTCATGCGCTCAGCCATGGGTGAGGGGTGTTGCAAGGATTGTTCATAGTGCTGCTGCTGCCACTGACGCAGCCGTTGCAGATAGGCTTCTACCTCTGACTGGTTATGAAAGTAGTAGGTGATGGTTGCGTAAATTTTTTCAAGTCCGAGTTCGGGATAGTCTTGAGCGATGGTTTCGGGGGCAAAGCCATTCAGAAAGGGTTCCAGGACGGTATCGATACCAAGCCGATGCCCCTTGATGCGAATGTCATCTTCGGATTGAAAATCGAAGTAGTCTTCCAACTGCATGATGACCTCCAGCACCTAACCTATAGAGTAAGTCAAAATCCTGAAGCTAAATCCTATAACCACGATCGCTATTAGCAGTATATTTGTCCTATGGAAGTTTCTTAGCATAGTTTGGTTGAGGACTTAGCTGGAAGCTTCGTTGCCTGTTGTATAACCTAACAAGGAGCATAGGATTCATGCCGAATCGCCGCTGGTTACGGTATGACCCCAATGACGATAAGTCTCGCCATGCTGCGGCAGATGCCGATTGTTGTGAAGAAATGGCTGAAAAATACCATTGGCGGCTGGTCAGTGTTGAGTTGAACGGCTCAGAGATTTTGCCAGTCGATTGTGTATTTGATGGAAAAACCGAGTTTCCCGACTGGTATAAAGAACGTGAAGGCAAGGAGGATGAGGATGACTAGGTGGATTATCTTCAAAGCCGAGAAGCGGCAACCGGGCTGGGAGCAGCGGAAGCTCGAACATACCCAAGCCCTCACTAAGATTCTGGCGGAACATTTTGACGCTACGGATGGTCCCATCCCTGAGGTTGGTTATCGTCCCCCTGAATTTGTAAGGGTGGAGAAATTGGCTGATCCCGACTTTTCTAAGGAAAAGACCCATTACCGTCAGGGAGATTGGGAGGTAACCCGAGTAGAAACCTACACCCCAGAAATACCGATGGGTGAGTTTGAGTCAGTGGTGGTGTGCTACTGCACGTATAACCCTATTAATGCCCCACTTAAGCCGATGCCGGAAAGGCAGGTGTCTGTCGATTCCTTTGGAGGCAACAATGTAGCTTATGAGCACTGGCGCGACCAAAAGCAACCCGCTGAAGTTTAACAGGTGAGCGTGATGAATCAACCTCAAGGTCCATCAGAGGATGAAGCGGTCAGGAAGTTGGTGGTTCCTACTCCTTCCAGTGAAGAGCCCGACCCGGATGATCCTCGCACACCAACGAAGACGGAACGGGATGTAATGGTGCCGCAGGGAGAGAACCTCGATGCAGAAACCTCTGAACCCGTCAGGAAATTAATTGTGCCGGAAGAAGAGTAGCCGTCTGATCCGAAAAACACTTCAACAATCCCCTCCCAGGGAGGGGTACCCGAAGGGCGGGGTGGGCCAAACCCAGACACTGTAAAGGTTGACTGAATCAGAAAGGTGGTAGCGAATTAAGATTACCCACCCCTGCGCCCCTCCCAGGAGGGGAAGGCTTGGGGGCTATTCTTTTTTAGGAAACTCGCACCGCACGGTAATTTCGGTACTGCAACTGGCTCTGCCGTTAGCGATGTAGGGCATGCCGGTCTGCACGTCGATGCTGAGGCCAAAGCTCAGGGTAATTTCGCTGACTTCGGCCAGACCCAAATTTTTGAAGGCGTTGAGGGTGTAGAGGGTATGGGCGCGAATGGTGTTTTGAATGGATTGAACGCTCTGGGGTAGTTTTGCTGCCGGAGGAGCCGGGGGCGGCATGCCGGGAATGCCCCGTGTGGGTTCTTCAGGTTCTTTGGGTGCGGCGGCTTCTATCTCGGCATCGGTGGAAGCTTCGATGTAAATTAGGCTGCCGTCGTCAAGCTGAATGGGGGTGAGTTTGCTCATGGGGTTTGCTCTGATGGTTGCTTATTTGGCTTGGTCAGTGGATGTGCTGCTCCCAGTCAAAGCCTGACTTGGGAGCAGCAGTGGAAGTGCAGTCTCAGTTACAGGAAGAAATTGAACCAGCATCGCTGCTGAAGTAGGCGCAGCCGTTATCGCTCTCAATATAAGAGGCTTCACCGTCGTAGATGTTTCCTGAACCGCCGCTATTCGTTGACTGGGTACCGTAGAGGATATTGCCCTGAACAACAGAGCTACCTTCGTAACCCCAGTTGCCGTTTTCATCGAGCCAGTAGTAACCGGCTGGGATGGGGGAACCTACCAGATACTGCAACAGCATCAGGTCTTCTCCCTGCATCAGGTAGCCGTTGACGACGACCTGGGCATTAGCATTCCAGGCGAGGGGGCCAACGAGGGAAGTGAGGGAGAGGGCAAGGGTAATCAGTGTCTTTTTCATGGGTTTGTCCTTGGGTAGGGGGTAAGTGATTTTGAGGTTTGGGTGTGCTGTGGTGTAAGAATGCTTCAGCGACAACCCAATGTTTTCTGCAAGGTAGAGACAACGCTGATTGTTGATAACCTCACTATCCTTTTGGTTCCTGCCCCGAAGCACGTTTAAAGGGAATGCTGCAAACTCGCTACAAACTTAGCTTTGAGGCCCTCTGTACCACTCCAGCTTCGGGGATCCCTGAAGTTGCTTGTAGAGTGCAACCAACTGATCAAAGTAGGGCTATTTGGTTTGCATGGTGGCAAAGTGCTCAAGGAGTAAGCGATGGACAAAAATATAGCCTCCCCCAACTTTTTGGAGAAAAATACGTTCAGTTGCGTAGTCTAGAAATTGTGCATAATTCCATGGAGTATTACCACCCAGTGATAAAAGGCAACGCAAAATTAAGTGCTGAATGCAAGCCTTGCCTCCGCCAATCACTAAGCTACCAATTGCTCCAATAGCGAAAGCACTTATAATGACAGACCGTAATAAAAGGGCAGAATTAGTAGCGAATGGAACAGCAAAGCCAACTAAAATGCCACCCATAATGCCAAAAGCAAAGCCAAAAATAATGCTGTTAAGAAGAGATTTCCTTATACCTTGATTGGGATAAGATGTCTTTTCTACTTCTTGCCCTCTAAAACCAAGAAAAAAAGCTACTACAAAACCAACAATAACTCCAAGATCAAAATTTCTAAGAGGCGCTCCTATTAAACCGGCGGCCAAACCGAGAAACAACCTTTCTTCTCTAACCCCAATAAGAATTCCTTGGACAAATCCCAAAATCAGTGAAATAGCTAAAATAGCCAAAAAGCCAATTAAAAATCCTCTTATAAATCTTAACCAAGACCACTTCAATGTCGCCTTAGGTGTTATTGGAGAACTAAATGCCCCGACAGCTCCCCCTGCAAAGGTTCCGATTTTAGGGCCAATAATTTTCCAGCCAAAGATAATTCCAATTAAAATATTAATGAGTCGATAAGTAATTCTAAGCTTTTTGCTGACTAGCCAATTAGGCTGAATCTTCTCAATCAGGAATATAGATTGAGATTCCTTCATCATTTTTTGGGCTAAAAAGCTTAACCAAAGCTTAGTTTTTTGATCACTATAGATTTTTGAACGTGTTTGTCGGCGAAACAGCATCCGCTTGATATAAGCATCAAAAAGATAATTAAGATATTCTTCCTCAGAATTTCGCTGTAAATAATTTAAATTTGCCTCTCCCTGAAAAGCAAGAACCAAAAAATTTAGAGTTAAAGGAACCCTGGCTAAATTCTGCAAAATTGGGTTATGCTGAATAGCTTGTTCGAGTTCTGTTTGATTTAAATCTAAATGAGATAGATAGAATCTTATTTGTTCCTGCGTTAAAGATGCTATAAGAATCGAATCTTGAAACTTAAGCTTTTGAGCAAGCACCTCGTAGTCGCCAACTCGGCTACAAACAACGGCATTAGTACTTCCATTTTTTTGTATAAACTCATTGATTGCTAAGGTGCAGTTATTTCGCAAGTCGTTGCGAACCTCGTCTAAACCATCTAACAATAGAGTTAGTTTTTCTTGCTTAACCCAATCTTTTCCGAGGTTTTTACTAACTTGATATTTTTCCTGGAGTTCTTGCACTAACCAATCACTAAGAGGTTGGCCTCTCCAGGAGGCAAGATTAA
This sequence comes from Nodosilinea sp. LEGE 07088, assembly GCF_015207395.1. Taxonomy (GTDB): domain Bacteria; phylum Cyanobacteriota; class Cyanobacteriia; order Phormidesmidales; family Phormidesmidaceae; genus Nodosilinea. Next base: position 15,766 of record NZ_JADEWX010000020.1, on the reverse strand, counting down.
AGACAACAGAGATAGGCCGGTTAACATCCTGCTCAGCTTGATTGAGTAAATCCCTGGCAAGCTCTAAAAGACTGATTGTTTTGCCTGCTCCTGGCTCTCCCAAAATAAGAAGTGTACATCCCTGCCCCAGATCATTAAAGAGATCGACTATTTTCGTACCAGCCGGCAGTTTCTTTTGAGCTTGGGCTGATTTTACCAACTCAATATTGAATGGTTGATCTACAAAATTTGTACGGTTTTCCAGATCCAGTTGAATTAGGACCTGCTGATGCAGAGATTTTTCTAAAACACCCTTAACCCAAAAATTTCTGACTTTATCAATTAAAGCCTGACGATTTTGCTGGGCTTGCTGAAGTCGTTCTTGTTCTCCACCAAATAACACCTGAAGTTGCCAGAGATCACGCCCAGCTTGCCCTATCTGGCCTTTGACAGAAGAATCCGTTACATTCGCTGTTTGGTGAGGAGGAGGGGAAGATGATTGGGACATAGCTGTCTAACTATTCCTTTAATTCCATTTGGGCAAAATGTTCAAGTAGCAAGCGGTGAATAAAGATATAGCTACCTCCAACCTTTTGCAGAAAAATTCGCTCACAAGCATAGTCAAGAAAACGAGCATAATTCCACGGAGCCACTTTATTTTTCCACAATAAAAGCCTTAGAGAAAAATGCCTGATACATGCCTTTCCCCCAGAAAAAAGCCCAGCAAGCATGCCAAATGAAGCAATCCCTAGGCTTGTCCAGATTATTGTGCTTATCATTAAACGTGGTTGATAAACTAAGTCAGGAAAGCATTGAATCGGAAGAAAACTTCTGACTGCATCTTCTATCTCTTCTTCATTTGGAGCCCATCCATATTCATCCCATATTTTTTCATGTCTATTTTTTTCCTCTTGGTACATTCTTAAACAGTCTTCCTGAGAAACCGATACACTAATCATTGCATGAGGGTTAAAAGTATTCATAATATAATGAGATGCTGTAGGGAAATTATAAAACACCAAGTTCCATCCTCCAAAGTGGACGAAGCCACTGACAAGGAAGCCTGTTAAAGTTCCTAGTGTAAGACTTATAGTTAAGGAATTTCGTGCCGAATTCAAAATGTTTTCATTTGGCTTTTGAGTCCTTCTTCGAATGTTTACACCCGTCAAACCACTAATAAGACCTGTGTAAGTTCCAAGGAGGAATATTCCCAGGAAAATGCAAGCAAAAAAAACAGTAATAATTCCTTCAAAGCTCAAATAAAAAAAATGAATATTATCCCATAGTAGTAATAGTTTCCACTCCAGTTCGCGTAAAAAATTATCTCCAAAAGAAAGCAAAAAACTGGCAGCTTCCAATCCTAAATCATTTCTATCTATCTTATGAATTTCACTGCTGATCCGAGAAAAAACATACTCGCTTTCAATAAAGTTATTTGATTGATACGTAATATAGTTTGAGTTGGAAAATAATTGGGCTCTGATATTCCTAATTGAAGAAGGTTGGCCACCTGCTATCAGTCCTAAAGCTACCAATAATCCGACTAATATTCCTATAAGCGACCCTTTACTAAAACCCATTTTTGCTTTCGACCATGACCAACCTAATATACCTATAGGTTTGATCATATAACCCCAAAAGCCAACAGAGATACTACCTACTATGGATACCACCAACCAAAGAAATATAGCTAAACGGAAAAAAGAAACAAAATAGTTTTCGAAAGTCATTCTACCCACCATTTCTAACTCTAAGGAGGCTATCCTCTTGTACTCAAGCAAATAAATAAAAAATAAAGAAAAAAGCACTACTAAGGTAATACAGGATACAGTCAGAAAAGTTAAAAAAGACCCTAAAAACTGGCAATACAACTTTTCTTTCTTTGGCAAAAAATTGTACTGTAGGTTGTCTATCAAAAATATAGAGTGATCATTTTTTTGCATATATTTGGCTAAAATTGTTAGCCATTCTTTCGTAACACTTGCTTTATAGTTAAATTCTTTCTGCCTTCTAAACAGCATTCGCTTAGTATAAGCATCAAAGAAAAGCTTAGTACTTCCTTGCGAAGAGAAGATATCGCTTATATTGTGAGATGGCGTATCTTGAAAAGTTAAGACTGCTAAGTTAAGTAGCAGAGGTGTTTTCACAAGCTTCCGCAAGCAAGAATTATTTTCGATTACTTGTTGTAATTGTGGCAGATTTACTTTGCTACGACCTAGGTAGGAAAAGATTTGTCTTTCTGTCAAAAGCTTTAGTAGTACAGAGCCTTGAAAATGGAAGTTTTGATTAATTGATTCATAGTCCTTGATTCGGCTACAAATTATAACTTTCGTCCTATAAAATTTCCTGACGAACTCATTAATTTCATTAACACAACTACTTCTTAGATTACTGACAACTTCGTCAAGACCGTCCAATAGTAATAATAAATTCTCAGTTACTACCCAGTTTTTTCCAAGTTCTTTACTCACTTGGTATTTCTCCCAAAGCTCATGAGCCAACCAATCTTCAATTGGTTGATTCTTCCATGACGAAAGGTTGAAAACCACAGGAATTGGTTGGCTCTCGTTTTCTTCAGCTCGCTTGAGAAAATCTCGTGCAAGTTCCAAAAGAGTAATGGTCTTTCCAGCACCAGGTTCCCCTAGAATAAGCAGCGTTGCGCCTTCGCCTAGCTGATCAAAGACATCAATAGCTTTTGTTCCTGGTGGTAAACTTTGGCGTTTACGCTCTGGTGATACCCAATCCATATTAAATGGCTGTTCCACCGCATCAAGCCGATTTTCCAGATTCAAGTCAATCATGACCTGATGATGCAGCGATTTCTCTAGAACGCCTTTAATCCAGTAATTTCTGACTTTATCGATAAGCGCCTGACGATTTTGCTGTGCTTCCCTAGCCTGCTCCTCTTCACTGCCAAAAATAAATTGAAATTGCCACAGGTCACGCATTGCCTGACCAATCTGCCCACTAACAGAGGAGGCAGAAACACTTAGTCTTTGACGACGACGGGGGGAAGGAGGTTGGCTCATACAACTTTCCTCAGCGTTAATCAGATTTGTGCAGATCTAGCTAAAATACAAACTGCGCGTTGAAACTGTAATCGATTCGAAAGGTTCAGGTATTCCTGAATACGACTGCAAACAATGGTCTCGGTTTTTCCATACCGCTTAATAAACTGGTTGAGAGCTTGTACGCAGGTTTCTTGCTGATTAGGGTGAACCTCACTAAAGCCATCTAGTAATAGAAGCAGATATTCCTCTTCAACCAGCTTCTTACTCAGTTTCTTAGAAATTCGATATCGCTTTTGTAACTCCTGGATGAGCCAATTAGCGACTGATTGCCTTCCACCCTTCCAGGAATCCAGGCATAAAACTACTGGGATCGGAGCTTCACTATCTGACTCAGCAAAATTGATTAAATCACGAGCTAACTCAAGTAAAAGCCGTGTTTTGCCACAGCCTGGTTCACCTAGAATTAAGAGCGTTCCTCCTTGACCTAGTTGGCAAAACAATTCAGTAATCTGTATGCCTGCTGGCAAAACCTGCCTCAATTGTTGGGGCGTCTCATAGACCATGCCCCAAGCCTGCTCTAATACATCTAGGCGTTCTTCCAATCTGTTTTCAACCAATGGCCTATCAGAGATTTGAGCTAAAACGCCCTTGATCCAAAAATTTTTGACCTTATTCAACAAGGCCTGTCGATCTCGTTGATCAAGATCCTTTTGCTTCCGCTTTGCGAAGACAAACTGAAATTGGCGAAGATCCCGACCCGCTTGGCCAACTTGCCCTTCAATACTGGAACCTTCGATATCAATTTTTTGATTTTTACCAAAAGAATCTGAAATCACTGCACCTACTAATAAACGACAAAAATGTCAAAATAATTCTGACAGGTTCACGCTCTTAAGAATGTATAACCAAATCCATCTGTCCCTACTGCATAAAATCCATCCCTTGCAAAGTTCTGGATAGCTAGGGATAACATAAATGGTTGAAACCCATTTACGAAACCTTGCACTTGCAGGGTTTGCGTTTGGGGTATGAACATCCACTGCCCAGAAAATTGGGCCTGTATACCAAAACTAAGTGTTTGAACTCCTTGACAGGCACCATTTGGATACAACTGTGCAAAGATACTGCTTCCACTTGTTATCTGCACTTGCCACTGACCAGTGAAATCAAATCCAAGTTGTTGGTTGGGTTGCTGGAAAGACGGGTTCTCGTAGGCTATGGATTCCTGAAAACCCACATTGCTCTGCGGTTGCAAGAAGTTATCACAACTTTCAACCCATCCAATTTCCCCTAAATTCTGAAAAATAGCCCTTGCTTCTTGCAAAAGCCTCGTATGAACGTTTTCATCATTCGATGTTGCAAGCAAGAACATCGCTTCTCCCTTTTGGAAACGTTCAGCATCATTTTGTGGATGGTCTAAAAGGCTGAGTACCTTGTTCAGGATTTTCTGGACTTCATAGTGATTGTCTGGCATTAGCTCATTTAGAAGTTGTGCGGAATGTATTAGCACTTCTGTGTTGGTAGGCTCAATCTTATTGGCTTCTCCCAAGACATTAAGAGCCTCTTGGAGTTTGGCACTATGAGCTGATTCATCAAATCCAACAAGAAGGTCAGCCAGGTCTACTTGAAAAGTGTTACCAAATGACTTATTCTTTGCTTCTTCTAATCTTGCTTTATTTCGTTCTATTGAGTCAAAGTACATTTGGTCTGCTTCTGCTTTCAACAGAATAGCTTTCTTTAGTAAAGCTTCAACACGAGAAATTTCAACATTGCCTACTTTGACATGTTGAATGTCATCTCCATGTCTGTTTGAATCCTTGACCAAATCCAGGATCTCATCCAGTCTTTGCCTCATACTTTCAAGCGATTCTTGGGATAATTGAGAGGTTTCCCTAGAAGAACTTAGCTTAATTTCTGTCGAGATTGAGGAAATCTCCTGAAAATTTTGAAGAAAAGAGGCATCGGGATTAATGAACTGAATAACATTCCCCTTAATCGTTGCTCTATTTTGAGTTTGGTATAAATCTCTTCCAGCTTGTCCAACTTGCCCCTCAACTGAGGAGTCAGTTACATTGATTTTTTGATTCGGAAGCTTTGAATTTTGATTCATGGCTTTTCCCTTATAAACCAACGATGTGGGAAACAGCACCTAACCAAGGCAAAAGAGACGAAATTATTGGCTTTGCTTTGCTCCAAAGTCCTTGGCTAGTGCCAACCACTTCGTCTGCTTGCTTTAGTACCTCGGTTGCATGCTTCAAACTTGTAGCAACATAATTCTTGTCCGGTTTTTCCTTTGAAGCCGTTGACTTAGCAACCTTTAAATGGGTCATCGCTTCTTCTTTTTCATCGACAGAAAGGGGAGATGTACCGACTAGATTTTCAAGCTCTGTAAGCAGTGCCAAAACTTGGGCAGATGTTAATTGTTTTTCTGGCTCAGTTTGTGTTTGATATTGAGTCTGGTTTACATCACCTCCAGCTTGAGCTATCTGACCAGTATTAGTCCCACCACTGAAAATGATGGACTGTGAAGCTCTTTCGGTTTCCATTGAATTACTCTCCTTAGAAGAAGTGTTTGTACCGTCATCACCTAAATCTTCGTCATACAAGGGGTCTAAGAGAAAAGAATCGCTTATATCTGGTCTCTTCTTCATGACTGGGGTTAAGGATTCCGGGATACTCGCCAAGTTAATGGCTGCACATCCCATATCAAAAGCAAACTCGATGGGGCGTCCAGCACCTAGGGCATCGTAAAATCCTTTGGCAAACTGAATAGCAGCGCGATCTCCAATTGTCTTGTTCATCCCCACCACGTAATTGATGTGTTGGTGAATTGCCTCTGCCTGTATCTCTGAGTAACAGGCATTTAGGAAAACGCACTGCAAAGTATCACGAAACAGTCTGAATAAACCTGAAAGAGCATCTGTACTGACAAAATCCATGTTGCCAGCATCATTTTCTAGAACGATACCGTTGGTACCTGCTCCATGTCCTGAAAAGTGGACTATCTGAGGACTGTACTTCAGGAGGGCTCGGCGCAGGTCGTCTACCCGCACCGCATCTTTACTGACGATTTCAAAGCGATCGCGCTTTTGGGCCAGTTCCAGGGCTTCCTCAATTTCTCGCTTTTCCTGGCCCAGTCGAAGCCTATCCGTATCCTTCGGATTGGCTGACAGGATGAGGATTTTGATTTTTTCCACAACTCTATTACCTATGGGGGGCTATAGGAAACTAGGGTGACGATTCAGGGAACGAAGTTTCGCAGCTGGTGAGGCCGAAATCTCAGCAGTGAGTTTTTAAGAATTTGGCTTGCAAGCTTCTAATACTAGTGTCTATGTTTGAAATTCAGGTTTGTTGGGCTAACTTCAGATGCTCGTCTTTTGAAGCTAGTAAGGGCAAGTTTGTCTCAAAGTTATGCTGGCCCTTCTATTGCCACACATCCCGAGCAATCCAGGCGTCTCTACCTGGGGCAGCTACCCATAATCCCACTTCATGAGCTGCTCAAGAATTTTCATGGCTATATCTACCTACAGGGGACTTTAGGCCAGATATCGGTAGCTACGATATGTTTTCTGCAAGTTACGGAAAAAAGCTGAAATACAGGGATAATATCCAGCATTATCCAAAAATTGCTTCCATAGCCATCTTGTCAATGGCTCTTTGCATTTTGAGACAAAAGTTTTCAGGCAAGCTAGTTCCAGAAGCTCGACGGAGGTGGGCAGGCTCCCTCTCCTCCGTCAAGTTTGCTGCTATTTAGTCACCAGGCAGCAGCGCCTCACGCTGGAACCAGAAGACCACATCAGACACCCAAATGCGGGCATTACTTGGGCCAGCGGCAGCTCGAAATACCAGATCATTGGGCAGTCCAATTCTGGGGATGTTCAGGTTTACTACCTCATGGTAAGAACGACGATCGCTGTTGAATCGAGTGGGGTTAACAATGTTTTGCCCATTCAGCTCAACCACCAGATCAACGATTCCACCATCGGCCCAGGTCATGAAAGTCAGGACGGGGTTTTGACCGGGGGCAATCTTTGCCCCAATCGGGATGGTGAAGGTGTACTTGCGATCGCTGTCTCCCCCTGGGGGGACAAGGGTAATCGCGCCGTCAGAAACAACTATGTAATCTGCGGTAATTGCCATATCGTTTGTCTCCTTTAAGACAAGGGAATGAATTCGAACAAATTCACTATCCCCAGGAGATCTACCCCCAAGCTTGCCTACATTACTAATTCTTAGAAGCTCATATAGTAAGGGCTTGAATACTTCTGGGAATCGCATTTACTTCGGGGATTCCCCCAAGTTCCTTTCGCAGGGAACTGGCCGATAAACTTCAGGGCATCCCCCAAGACAATCTCCTACCCCTAAGTCCGACAACCCTTTAATCGTGAGGAATTCTAGGGAATTGATGCATGGGTGCTTGGGGGAACCTACTGCTTCGATAGTGGACCTATTAAAGCATTAGAGAGTTTCTTCGAGACCTTAGAGAAGTCTTCAACCGACTTCCAATAACCCGAGAAATTCTTCAAATGCAACTTCGCAACCTGATTTGCATCCTCAATTAAGGAGAAAACAATGTCTCGATTAGCGTTAGGTGGAAAGGTCCTCTACAACGACATGCAAACCCCCGTCGTCAATGCCCGAGTCCAGATTTATGACCTCGACCAGGGCGGTAACGGCAACGACAAAATCTACGAAGGAAGAACCAACAGCAACGGCGAATTTTCAGGATTATCCCAGGAATGGGTTGACCGCAATACCATTCGTTTCAGTACCCCCTTTGGCACCTTCACCCAGGAGGTGCCCGATATTCTGGCTCTGGAGTTTCGGGTCGATGCCGATGGCCGGGTCCACAAAGGCCCCTATTTCCATACCGGCAACAATGCCTCTGTGCCCATTGTGATGCCCGTTACTCCTCCCGTTTTGAAAGCTCAGCGGGAAGTCATTCACCTGATTACCCTGAGCGAAGAAATGGATGGAGCCAGTAAACAGTTCTATGAGGCCGTCGAAGCCGGGGCGGCCCTGACGTCCAACTCCCTGCTCGGTCCTCACTATGGGAACACCCACTATCTGCAGGAACAGCAGGCGACCCTATCGGCGCTCTGCCAGAAGTTGGAGCAGGTGGCCGCGAAGCCCTCGGTCAAAGCCGTTGATTTGATCATTTCCCCCCATGGATTGGACGATGAACTCTACTTCTACCCCAATGACGCCGTATCCATGGCCCTAGTGGCAGACAAAATCAAGGCAATCCCGGTGGCCTATCGGCGCAAGTTCCGCATGGTGTTCTCCACCGCCTGCTTTGGGGCCTCACACATTGATGAATGGCTGGCGTGTGGCTTCAAAGTTGCCTCAGGTTCTGAGCAGGTCTATGCCGATTCGGTGGTGAGCTTCCCCGCTTTCCTCGGCACCTGGGTGATGGGAGGCAGCTTTAAGGAGGCAGTCAATGCCGCTAACGGTGCGGACCCCTTCCGGATTCAGGATGGTCTCGCCAAGCCCGTTATGGAAGCCATGGGGTCTCCCTATGCTAACCAGGTCAACAGCACCCGACGCATCGGTGGCAGTGGCAACCTGCGCATTTCCTCAATTCCTGCCTGAGGAATAGAGCGGGTCTTGTTGCCTTAACAGGTGACAGCGCCAGCCCGTAGCATCGACACTTCCGAATAGATAGAAGCCCCTGATCGACTCAGATGAGGGGCTTCCCTATGAATTATTGGAGAAAGACAGCTCCAGGCTTTTTGTGCTGATAGTCCTCTATCACCCGTTGCCAGAACCCCAGGACAGGCAGATTGCCCTCCTGGGGGGGTACCTGCCACCTGCCCTCAAATTGGTCAAATACCCGGTGTGCCACCTCTCGCCCAATCCCCTGTCGTCGGTACTTGCTCAGAACAAAGAACTCCGCCATCTGCCAAAGCGGTTCATCTGCATCTAGCTCCAACTGTCTGACCAACACGAATCCGGCCAACGTCCCCTCTACCCGCACCAGAAACGGATACCGCCCAGCCTCCGTCCAGTAGTAGTCCAGATAGGGGTAGTCAAACAGCCCATGGGCATTGACCTCTTTGCCGTTGAACTCGCTGTAGTCGTGTAGGCACAGCTGCAGGAGATGCCGCAACACGGGCTTATCCTCAACCTGGGCAGGCAGAATCTCAATCTTCATGCGCCTCTCCTCCCTTTTGCTGCAGGGGTTTGGCCATCATGATGCTGGGCTTTCCAATCCCCTCTGCATCCGGTAGTACCCCCACAATGTGAAACCCCAGCCGCAACCAAAATCCACAGGGATGGGGTGCGACCTGATGAAAACTGGCAATGACAGGCCCAGTATTCTCATACAAATTCACGCCGGAAAGGGACGTGGCATGGGTCTCATCGCTGGTGCCAATCCATAGGGTTAACGCTCCCTGCTGCCTGGCCCAGGCTTCAACCTGATTCACCATCCATCGCCCCAGCCCCTTCCCGTGATAGCCTCTGGCAACAATTAAAGGATGAATCTCCACCACCCGACCACTGAACTGGGGCGAAGCACCGATCCAGGCCGCAACCCGATGGCCATCCAGCAGTACCTGACTGATGCCCTCCCGTTCCAGGCTTTCGTGGACTTCCTCGATCGCTGCCTCAACTGTGGGCAGCCAAATCTTCGAAATGCTTTTGGAAGCTTCATAGGCCACCTTAGCCGTCTGCTGAATCAGCTCAGCATCCCGAGGAGTGAGGTCAACAGTGCGGAAAGGCTCCATTTCAGGGTGTTGCAATAGAGTAATCGCATTTTCCCATACCTGAGATGGACATCATCAAGGCTCCTACCCAGCATCAGATCCAGGCTGCGGTTGAATGGTTATCCACCGGGCCTCACCCCAACCCGGACTTGGAATACGTTCTCAGCCTCATCCTGATGGGTCGATTGCCGCAGAATCAGGGAGAATTGCTGGCCATTGCCCATATCTCCGCTACCCCAGAGACCCTCGATCGCAGTCATATCTGTGGGGCCTTGATGGCAGGCCCAGACAACAAAGCTGTCTCGCTGGCCGGGTGCGATCGCACTACCACCGAGACTCTCCTCTCCCTAGTGCAGTCCCGAGGCTGCCCCCAGCGCATTGCCACCTCGCTCCCCAGCCGCGATTGGGTTCGTCCCCGCTTACTTCACGATTATCAGCTTCAGCGAGAGTACACCTCGCTAATCATGGTCTGCACCCAGGTACCGGCAGAAGGCAACGGACGTTGGGCCATCCCTGACGACAAGCCCGCTCTGCAAGCCTATCTTGCAGCCAACCAGGCCGAGCGAGGCATCCGCATTGTGCCCCACAATTGGGATGCACTGATTCAGCAACAGCGCGTGGCGGTCCTGGAGCACCAGGGGCAAGTGGTTTCCGTCGTGAAACGGGGGGCAACGCTCCACCACGGCATGATCGTTGGAGCCTTTACTTTTGCCCCCTTCCGCCGCCAAGGCTTCGGCAGGCAGCTACTCGCCTTTGTGCTGCGAGAGCTGTTTCAGGAGTTTTCAGCGGTGAAGCTCTGGGTCGATGATGATAATTGGGGCGCGATCGCCCTCTACAAATCTCTGGGTTTTCAGCCCATTGGCTCCCACTACACTGGCTACTTTAGCGATCGGTGATCAAGGCAAATCTCTGAAAAATGCCATGCAGCTGTCGTTTATCCCCCTTAAACTGCCTGCCGAGCAAGACCTGTTGGTCGAATGGTTGACGAGCGATCGCTGGCCTTATCACGTCAACCCCCACCCCAGCCGAGAGCAAGTCCTGGGCTGGATTCAGGCGGGCATCTTCACCGGCACCAACCACCAAACCTTCTGGATCATGTCAGCCACCCAGGAGCAAGTCGGGCTCATTCGCCTGTATGACCTGGAGGATGTCGATGATGGCTACCCCCTTTTCGACCTGCGCATCCGAACCGCCTATCGGGGACAGGGCATTGGCAAGCAGGCCGTGCAGTGGCTGACCCGCTACCTGTTCGACACCTGGTCTCAGCTAGATCGCATTGCCGGAACCACGCGGGAAGACAACGTTGCCATGCAGCGGGTGTTTCGTGCCTGCGGCTACGTCAAAGAAGGCCACTTTCGCAAGGATGAGGGGAAGCGCTACGACGCTTTGCAATACGCCATTTTGCGGGAGGATTGGGAGACTGAGACGGTCACCCCTGTGGCTTGGAACGACGATCATGCAATGACCTGGAAAATTCGCCCTTACCGGCCAGCCGATGAAGCCCAGTGGCTGCGCTGTCGGGTGCTGGCCTTTCTCGACACCGCCTACTTCGATAACGTCTATCGCGAAAAGGAGCATTACGCCAATCCTTCCATAGAGCTGGTGGCCGAGTTAGGCGGACAGATCATCGGCCTGATCGACATCGAATGTGAGGCGGAACCCGGTAGCGTTTGCTCGCCCCCAGCCACTCCTAAGATGGACGGGAAAGCAGGCATGATCTGGAACCTGGCTGTTCACCCTGACTACCGCCATCAGGGAGTAGGGAAAGCCCTGCTGGAAGCCGCGATCGCCCTGGCCCAACCCCTTCACCTCCGCCGTCTCGAAGCCTGGACTCGCGACGATGCCGCCACCCTGCGCTGGTATGAAGCCCAGGGCTTTGAAAAGGTCGAGAGCTACTGGCATGTGTATCTAGAGGGTGGCGAAGTGGACGCCGCCATTAGCAGCGCCATCCCTGGCCTCAGCCCCCGTCACCTGTTCGCCCATTATCAAGGGGATAATGCGGCTCAGATTCAGAAACGTTTTCGGCGAGTGCACGAGTGCAGTCGCTACGATCTCATCCTCATCTGAGTGCTTCGATGTCGTTGCTCAGGGAATAGCGCAGGTAGTCTTGCTCTGGAGCTGAAAGGGTTGAGTCCCGAGGTAGTGCTTCCAGGGCCGCTTGATAAGCAACTCTGGCCTTTGGCTTATCGCTCAAGGTGTAGTGGTAGAGGTCGCCCAGGGCTTCGTAGGCTTTGGTAAAGTCAGGAAAATGGTGGTTGATGGCCTGGTACAAGGCGATGGTCGAAGACCGGCCCCGAAGGGCCAACGCCTCCCCGTGCAATCCCCGTTCCTGCAAGGCACGTCCAACCTGCATCAGCATCGCTGTCGTGACCTGGGAGACATCCTGAGCGATTCGCTTGCATCCGGCTTCAGCGTCCTGGTGCAGAAACAGCTCAAGCAGGGAGGTGGCTGCGATCGCCACTGGCTCAGCACGACGCTCTTGAACAGCTAAGGCTCGACTATCCCGGTCCAGGGCGTGCAGGGTTGCCATTAAAGTCTCAGAATTGGGTTCTTCTTTCAGATAGGCATTCAGGAACGCCAGAACGCTCTGACAAACAACCTGGGAGGTCGAACGGATCAGCGGCTCCTGTTCATCGCTTCCATCTCCTGCCAGGGTCGCAGCGGTTGGCCCTGGGGTGACAAAATCGTTGTGCTCCAGGTGCTGGACGGTGACGTAGTAGCGATCGGCGTGGCTCAGCGTTTCATAGTGCTCAAAGGTCACCGTTGGCGTCACCTTGCTGAAAATCATCAGCGGCACCGAGAACCGTTCTGCCCCGTTCAACCGCTCCGCGATGGCGCTGTAGAGGTGGTCATAGGCTGGGTTCCACTCGCGGGTCGAGTCGAGGCTGACCACTGCCCCCACGTTTGCCTGGGCCTCGGCGGCATAGGCCAACACCACCTAGGCTCCATAGCTGTGGCCGATCAACCCAATGCGGGCCATATCTATCCCGTAGCGATCGCCCAGGGTATTGACCACACAAGCCATATCCTTAATCGAGCGATTCAAGTCAGCATCAACCCCAAACCACAGGCCATGCTCCGGTTGAAAGGCGCTGGTCGCCACCACATACCCGTGGCTGGCAAGAAACTCCAACAACATGTGATTGTCCACAATACTGCCACCCAATCCCTGATGGTAAATTACTGCCGGGTAGGAGCCATCCAGGGGCGGCGCGTTCAGGTAGCACGCGGTGGGGGTTTGCAGAAAGCGTTGAAAGGCATCGGTATCCGCTGCATCTAGCCCAGACCAGCACTGCTCGGCCTCGCAGGTAAAGCGATTGAGCTGTTCCACAAAGGCTTGCAGGGAATTGTCCGTAGATGACACGGTGAGATAAGTCTCGTAGGGCATGGCAGCGGTATCCACCGGAGGCTGCGCCGGATACCAAACCTGCACGACAATGGGACGACCTTTGAACCTGGTGGTAGCCGCCCCAGGGTGGGTGCTTGGCAAGTCGTAGCGCCTGCTGTAGTCATAGGTAATAAACGACTGAAACCCCACTGGGTAGGGGCCAGCGGGAAGTTCGCCCCATAAGGGTGGTGGAGATGATATGCAAGGCTGCGCCAGTCGTTCTGGCATCTGGATTCTTACCCGCTGAATTCATCGGCCTGAAGGCTGCTGAGCATCACCGCCGAGGGGGCTAGATTTCTAGTTTCGGCGGTGGTTCTTGCAAGCCCCACGTCAGCCGACAACGTCGCATAAGTATGAGAATTTTGCCGGGCTAGAATTTTAGGTGATTTTGGCAAGAGATTGCCATTGTGTTGCCTAAAATCCTTGTCAGAGAAGAGTTCCAGGCTTCCATAAGGTATGTTCTGTCAGTTAGCCAGATCGTAACATTGCTTTATCTTTCTTGAATGACTCTAAGCAAAGAAAATTATATCTGGCAAAATATAGAAATTAACAGCATCTGTTCGGTTTCGGCTAAGGTTTCATCGAAGCGATCGCCTGGAAGGTCTGAATATTCTTCGCTGTGAGAGTGATATGCAAGTATCCGATAACTCCTTCACTTTATGCGCTGTCAACACTAATTTACACTTGCTTTAGGCATTATCATGCTCTCTTACTCATGGCTAAAGAAAACCTGGTAAGATTCGACTTTTCCCGTGAAAAAGAGTTTTCTCGGGTTCTGGGTCGCCCCTGTCTACTTTCAAGTTATCAGACCTGTTGGCAGGGAATAGGACTAGAAGTTTATCGGCACCCCCCCTTTGAAACTCCAAAATGCACAGTGCTCCAGCATATGATCACGATTCCTCAGGGTGGAGCGCTGTGCATAGAGGAAATATCTGGCAAGAAGGTACAAGTGGCTGAATTTCATCCCGGCAGTATTTCTTTTGAGCCTCAAGGGATGCCTCGCCAGTATCGTTGGCATCAAGAGATGGAAACGATTCATATTACGCTTGAGCCGGAGTATGTGCATCAAGCTATTCACGAAACGATTGATCCTGAAAAAGTTGAGCTCACAGCACAGTTTGGTCAATCCGATCCTCTTGTTTATCAGATGGGACTAGCATTGACCCGCGAGCTAGCAAATAATCCCGATGGTGATTCTCTATATGCCGAGTCGGTCGCAACCCTTTTAAGTGTTCATTTGCTACGCTATTATTCCACCCAAAAGAAGATTATTAAAGCCTATGCCAATGGCTTGCCTGATTCAAAAATAAAGACAGCGACTGACTATATTAACACTCATTTAACTCAAGCAATCTCATTAGAAAGTATCTCAAGCCAATTAGGAATGAGTCGATATTATTTTTGCCGATTGTTCAAGCAATCAATGGGAATTAGTCCCTATCAGTATATTCTTCAGCAAAGGGTTGAGTATGCAAAAAGCTTGCTGCGACACGGGAAACTAAGCATCAGTGAAGTTGCCATAGAGAGCGGTTTTTCCCATCACAGTCACTTTGATTATCACTTTAAGCGAATCGTCCATTGCACTCCGAAGCAATTTCTGAAGATTTAGAGATCTCAAGAAGTGTGTCAATTATGGCAAGATCTCGCAAATTCGCAAGATCTCGCAAGTTATCTAAAAAAATAGAGACTACCATTGTATTTTCATTCTAGAGACTTGAGTGTGCTGGCTAAAGCCGAAATTTCTGATTGGAAAATACTTTGTTTTAGGAAAGATTGCGCGATTTAAATAGGCTGCCTAAAAAGGTGATCTGTGAGGGAGAATAATTTCAGTCAGCAAAATTTGACAGATCTGCTGACCTCAATACCCTATTGTCTTTCTGGTTCATACTTTATTTTTCTTGTTTAAGGTGTTGCGGTGAGTAATAAATCAGGCACCTCAAATCAGATCATCTCTCTCCCCCAAGGCGGCGGAGCGCTCCACGGCATTGGTGAGACCTTTTCCCCTGACCTGCAATCCGGTACCGGCAATTTCTCAGTGCCGATCGCGCTTCCTCCAGGTCGCAACGGTTTGCAGCCTCAGCTGAGCCTGGTTTACAGCACTGGCAATGGCAATGGGCCTTTCGGGTTGGGCTGGGGATTGAGCATTCCGGGGGTGATGCGCAAGACTGCGAAAGGACTGCCGCAATATCGCGATCGCTCTGCGAACCCAGAAGATTGGGACACGTTTGTGTTGTCCAGGGTGGAAGATCTGGTATCAGTTGAGCGATCGCAAACATCCCCCTGTTACCGAGTTTCAGAAACCTGGAAAATGCAGCGGCCATTCCAGAAATTAAGTCATGGGGTTTGGCTGCTTTTTCGGGTAAAGCCTAACCTATTGTCACTGGCCTCAGGAGGTTTTCATGCGATCGCATACGGAAGAGCATAACCAAACCCAATGGATGTCTGAATCCTTTGAGTCACCTTTTCCCAACATGACGGTAGGGTTTGCAGGTGAAATAGAGGTGGATTCTGAGCGTTCATCATTCTACCCAGACTCTTTCCGGGGTGTGGAAGGGTAACTACTCCAAAAGTGCTGGTAGAGACAGGATCTATAAGCTTAGCCGCAGGTAGCTGCCGCCACCTGCGGCGCTGAAGCTTGAGCGCGAATCACATCCGGTAACGGTGGTATTCGGTCATCGCTA
>NZ_JADEWX010000217.1 GCF_015207395.1 Nodosilinea sp. LEGE 07088 | reverse complement strand
GAGCCCTGTTTTGCCTCTAAAAGAGCTGAAGCCCGGTATTATGACCGCATCTGGTTCTCTAGGATCCAATCCCTGTGCTGTCAATTACCACCCTGGGAGGCTGCCTAAAGATGTGTCAGGCAGTCAGCGAATAATGAACTAGTGATCGCCATCACTGACCAGCATCAAGTTACCCTAGAGAATACTAATATGTAGCAAAAGTTAAGGAAATTCTTACATCATCTTAATCTGACCAGCTTGTTGAATAATAAATAGTTAAAACCATGGGTAGAATTAAAGTTTCATCTTCTAACATTGCTTCAATTGGATATGAACCTAATTCTAGAGTTCTAGAAATAGAGTTTATAAACGGAGCAGTCTATCAATATTCAGATGTCCCAAAACTAGTTTACGAAGGTTTAATGGCAGCTAGTTCACATGGGAGTTTTTTGGATAAAAACATCAAAAAAGCTGGCTATCTATATCGAAGGATTGGATAATATATCTTAACCTTCAAATTTCACCTTTTCTCAGGCTGGCAACTGAAGTCTTCCCTTAGAAAAGCAATCAAAGATTTCTTGAAAACCATCTTATAGCACACAAGATACTCTATTTTGCAAAATTTTGTGCTTTATGTGATTAAAGTAGGCTATCTAAAACTCAAGTTTTTAATCAGTAATTTACCCAAATCCTTATTTGGATGCATAGCTAGGAGGTATTTTGAAAAACCTTAGTGTAACTCTTAGGAACTGCTACGGTATCAAGCAGTTCCAAACAAGCTTTGACTTTTCTAACTGTCAAGCAATCGCCATTTATGCGCCTAATGGCTGCATGAAGTCGTCCTTTGCAAAAGTATTTGATGATATAGCAAATAACTGTATTTCAAAAGACAGATTGTTTCCTTCACGGACAACAATAAGGACAATTGTAGACGAATTAGGGAATGAACTTGACAGTAATGAGATAGTAGTTATCTGGCCTTATGACGAAGTTTTTGGACATACTGAAAAAACATCAACCTTACTTGTAGATGCTACCCTTCGAGAGGAATACGAACAACTACATATAGCTATTAATCAAGCAAAGAACAGATTAATAAGTGGTTTGAAAGAAATTTCTAAAACCAGAAAAGATATTCAACGCGAATTATCTCTTTCTTTTACTGGAGATGAGGACAAATTCTATGAAGCCTTGGTGGATATTAACGAAGAAATTTCGACTTCGGCTAGTGATGCTTCCCTTGCATGTGTCCCCTACGATCAGATATTCAATGAAAAAGTTCAGTCATTTTTGAATACGGAAGATTTTAGTGCTTTGGTACAAGAATATATAGCAAGATATAATGAATTACTAGAAACATCACTATACTTCAAGAAAGGTACATTTAACTACTACAATGGAAGCACTGTAGCAAAGAGTTTGGCTCAAAACGGTTTCTTTGACGCTAATCACACGATTATATTGAATGCTACCGATGCCAAGCTAGTTGAAATTAAAACAAAAAAAGAATTTGAGAGTTTAATTGAGGCAGAGAAAAAACAGATAACTGAAGACACAGTTTTACGTAATAGATTCAAAAAGATAGAAGAGAAACTCAATAAAAACGTTGACCTAAGAAATTTTCAGGAGTTTTTGCTTGAAAATGAATATATTCTGCCATATTTTTCTGACATGGCAGAATTAAAGAAGATCTTCTGGAAGTCATATCTTGTAGAAAACCTGGACTTATGTGCGGACTTAGTAACTAAACATCAGAATGCAGAAAGACGAAAGAGAGAGATTGAGCTTGAGGCTAGAGACCAACAAACTCAGTGGGAATCAGTAATTGAAATATTTAACAAAAGATTCCATGTTCCTTTTAAGCTAGTAGCGAAGAACAAGACTGAAGTAATTCTTGCACAAGAACCACTACTGAAACTAGGATTTGAATTTGAAGATGGCACTGATCATACATCAGTGGAAAAGGATGAATTACTACAAGTGCTAAGCACAGGTGAGAAAAAGGCCCTTTATATACTGAACATAATTTTTGAGGTAGAAGTCAGAAAGAAGGCACGGCAAAATACTCTTTTTGTGATAGATGATATAGCTGATTCATTCGACTACAAAAATAAGTATGCCATCATTGAATATCTGCGCGATATTTCGCAAGAACCCTATTTTTATCAACTGCTGTTAACTCATAATTTCGATTTTTTCAGAACGGTTCAAAGTAGATTCGTGAAGTACTCAAATTGTTTGATGACTTACAAATCTGAAACCGAACTGAGATTAAATAAAGCCAAAGGCATCAAAAATATTTTCGTAAAAGATTGGAAACAGCATTTCTATAGCGACAATAAAAAGAAAATTGCTTCCATCCCTTTTATACGAAACCTTATAGAATATACAAAAGGAGAAGCAGATGAGTCTTACTTAAGGCTTACTTCTATGGTTCACTGGAAAGAGGATACTAATACGATTACCGTGCAGGATCTTGACAGTATATTTAACCAGGTTTTTGAATGTTCAAATTCTTCCATTATCACGGATCAGCCAATAATAGAAGTCATTGAAACATCAGCAACAGAATGTCTTCAGGATGATGAAAGTATTAATTTTGAAAATAAAGTAGTTTTATCTATTGCTGCGCGTCTTTTTGCTGAAAGATACATGATTCAAAAAATTAATGATTCAGCATTTGCAAGTGGAATCAGATCTAATCAGACAAAAGTATTATTTGATAGGTTCAAAGTTGAGTTTTCTCAAGAATACCAGTCTATTGATGTTATAGAAAGAGTGGTTTTGATGACGCCTGAAAGTATCCATCTAAATTCATTTATGTATGAGCCAATTCTAGATATGTCCGATGGACATTTGAAAAAACTCTTTGAAGAGATAAGAATTTTAGACTGACTAATCTGAAACTCTTAGTTGCTTACTCCTAGAGGGGCTCCTAGAAATTGCTATTAGAATTAGTAATGACATTACTATAGCTCGCTTGCCGCAGGCTACCCACGGCAGGGGGGCGACTTATTGTGCCAACGCTTCTGCGTCGGATATGGCCCTGGCGCTCCAGTGTCCTCCGGGGCAGGGGCGCAGGAGCGCCATCGGAGCATTCCCACGCGGAGCATAGGAATAATGGAAACGATGAGTTCTCGTCAATTGTTAAACGTCATCCGAGCCGCAAAGGGACAAGGGTGATGGTTATAAACCTCCTGGTGACTAGCCGAGAGCTAGTCGCGATAGACTGAGCAAAGCCAGCCTTCGCCATAACACCCCACAGGGCAGCCAGAGCAACCACACTCTGCATGAGAAATCACTTAGAAGATAGTGTTTGGGCGAAAATTATTATTATTTACTTAGACAAACTTAGTGAAGAACCTAACTACGGGGCTTAAATATGCAAGTCACCATTCAAATCCCTGATGACCTCGAACAGAAGCTCACAGAGCGAGCATCTCAACTCAACGTTCCTTTAGAGACATTGATTCTAGAGTCCTTGGTTCAACTGGTTGAGCCTTCCGGCCCCGATGATACTCCCAACGAAGTTATCCTCGAAGGGTTAAGGGAAGGCTTACAGCAAGCCCTCAACGGTCAAACCATCCCTCTCTCGCACATGTGGGATGGTATCGATGCCGAATGACCCAACACCAGTACAAATTGACCTGACCCCTCGCTTTCAAAAAGATCTCCGCACCCTGGCCAAGCGCTATCGCCGCATTCGCAGTGACTTGCAGCCCTTGCTCAATCAATTAGAGGCAGGTGAACTTCCCGGCGATCAAGTGTCGGGAATGAAGCTGACCATCTTCAAAGTTCGGGTCAAAAACAGCGATATTCAAAAAGGTAAAAGTGGCGGCTATCGAGTCATTTACTATTTGAAAGACCAAGACCGCATCATCTTAGTCACTATGTACTCAAAATCTGACCAACCCGACGTTGATCTTGAAACCGTTAGGCAGGCTATTTCTCAATACGAACAATAGAATCACTCGGATTCACTCAAGAAAATTGCTTCCTCTATGATTGAGCAAAGTCTCTACGCCTGATTTCTTACCCCTACTGTGGAAAGTCAGATGGTACAGCCAACCGATTACCGCCAGATGGTCTTAGACACCATTACCCATGCTCTCACCAGTGACCCCAACCCAGAGGTTCGCGCCAAAGCAGCAGAGTCCTTAGGCAAACTGGGCGATCAATCAACCACACCATTGCTGCTAGCATCTCTGGCAGACCCAAACCTGGCCGTACAATGCAGCGCCATCCAGGCATTAGGGAACCTGAGTTCGGGTTAAGCCGATGGAGGAAGGGCGAAGTCCAGATTGAGAGACGGCTTCTTGGGCTGATGGCAGTAGGCAATCAAGCCACAGATGACATTGACCATGAAGTTGGTGGGGCTGCGATGCCTGGAATGCTCAATTTGGGAAATGTTCTTGAGCTGGTCAATGACGGTTTCGATAATGGCGCGCTTGCGAGCCAGTAACTTGTCGGTGAGCCGCATCAGGTGGTTTTTCATGTTGCGTTTGGGTTTAGCAAAGAACTCAATGCCATAGGTCTCGAATAGCCGTTGCGCCAGCGCTTTAGAGACATAGCCCCGGTCAGCAAAGACCTTGCCATAAAGGCCTTCAAGCAAGTCCTCGACGGGCTTGCGGTCATCGGTATTGCCCGGCGTGATCTGGATATTGAGCAACTCCCCCCGTTCATTGACCACCAGGTGGAGTTTGAAGCCAAAGAACCAATCGACGGAGGTTTTGCCACGAGCGGCCAGGCCTCGAAACACCTTGTGGCGTCGAATCCGACGGTTGTGGCAAACCTTGAGGCTGCTGCTATCAATGAAGCTGATGCCGGTGCAGCCGCCAAAGCAGTGCTTTAGATACACGCACAGCGGCATCAGCGCTGAGGGCATCCATTCCACAAAGCGGTTGTAGCTGACCAGGCCGGGAAACGCCTCTCGCCAATGCACACAGACATGCTTGTTGTAGAACGTTTTGACGTTGCGATAGTGCTGCTGATGGAAGCACACCAAAATTGTCATGATCTCGCTCAAACTCAGCGATCGCTGGCGCTGACGGTGCTGAACGCCTTCACCCAGCAGCAGGGAGTGCCATTTGGGCTCGAACTGCTGGCAAAAATCATCAATGTGGCAAAACAGCTCTTCTAGACTGTCCATAGGGGGGCCTGCTGAATCGTTTCGGTGATATCAGCTTACAGAGCCCCTCCTTTCCTTATCCCGAACTGAGGTTGATTTACAGAACTAGCCGCTAGGGCTTGCACCATTTCCAGCGGTACCTGTTCAGCCCGAATCAATGACAGGTTTGCCTTCAAGCTGGTGACCTCCCCAGCACGGATCGCGAAGAACTCGCCGACCTGTTGGTTGGCGAGCTTGCTGGTAACATCTGTCTTGGCCTCGCTGAGCATAGGCTTCAGCTTGTTGAGGGCGGTGTTTTCCTTCACCTTGCCGACAAACCAGGACGAGATTTGATCTCGACACTTGTAGTCCAGATCGCCGGGGCTCTGGGTGGCGAGCAAAATGCCCAGCCCGGCGGAGCGGGCTCGCTTCAGCAGGCTTTCCATCGGCTCTTTGGTGGAGGGTTTGCCCTGAGCGGGCAGGTACAGATCGGCCTCATCAAACAACACCACCGCCTGGAGCTGGCCCGAGGGGTGTTGCTGGGCATAGCGGTTGAGGTTAAGCAAAAACTGCGACACCCAAAACAGGATGCTGGCGTTGTCGCCTAGGCTGCCCAGGTTGATCACCGATAGCCGAGTTTTCTGGGGGTGAGACGAGGCCAACAGCTGCTCGGTGGACAGTTGTTCGCACTGAGGATTGAAGAGGTGCCCGGCCATCAGGCTGAGGGTCTGGAGGTCTTCCGCCAGCTTTTTGCAGTGCTTCGGGTCTAATACCCCGATCGCATTTACCAGCAGTGGATCCTGCTCAGCGATGAAGGAAATCAGCCGGTCGATGCTCAGGGGGTTGTCTGTCTGGAGGGTGCTGAGCACGGCGATCGCCTGCCCCAGAATCGCCATCCGGATTTTATCCAGCCCCGCCGACTTATAGCCCATAATGCCGCCCAGAGCGGCGGCGCAGTAGTTAGCCATTTGCTGCCGCTCAGCGCTGGGTAGTTGCCCCAGGCCCGGCGGGGTAATGGCAATGCTCAGCGGTCGCCCAGCGTTGCCCAGGGTACCAGGGGTGTAGACCGCAACATCAGTATGGTCGCGCAGCAGTTGCCGGTAGGCCATCAGCCGAGGATTGTCGGTGGGCTGTTCCCACGCCTCGGGGTTAGCGTAGCTGCACAAATCGCCCTTGCGATCGAGCAAAATGGCAGGAACGCCCCGCAGCAACAGTTGTTCGATCAAGGTCAGGGCCAGGGTGGTTTTACCGCTGCCCGAGCCCCCCAGGAACGCGGCGTGGCGCACCAGCGCTTCCCGAGGCAGATCCACCGGAGTCGGCACTGTGGTACGGGTTTGGCCCAAGGGAATGGCTGACACTGGCTCAGGTAAGGTCGGTTCGGCCTCAAGGTCGGGACTTGGTTTTGGTGCGTCTTCAGGAGCATTATCCCCAGGCTTTGTGGCTGGCGGCTGGGGCGTTGGTGGGGTCGGCTGAGGCTGGCTGCTGGACGTAGAACCGGCGGCAATCTTCAGGTTGGCCAAATCCAAGATGCGCTGGAGCGAGGGCAATTGCGACAGGGGTTTCTCGGCCTGGAGCCAGGCGGGGTATTCGGGGCGATCGCCGTACTGCTGCTCGAAGCTCTGAATCGCCAGCATGGTGCGCCAGTCAGAATCGGCCACCTGGGCGCGACGACCTCCCTGACTAAGAAAGGTACCAATCTGCTGGGCAATCTGGGTTCGAGGATTGTTAGGAAACTCTGTGGTGCGTAGGGCAACGGGAATACGATCACCAGCGTTTTGCTGAAGCTCCCGAATTTGTTTGGCTAGAGCACCACCCTTTGAAGACTTCTGACATAAACCCAGCCGTAAAGATTCCCTAGAGTTATTTGGCTCCAGGTGCAGGTCTGCGGTCATGTACTCCCCATCGATCTGGGTGGTGAAGTGGTAGCCATGGCCCAGTTCTTGCCCACAGCGCTGGATGCTATTGCCCATGAGGTACACTAGATCGCGATCATCGTCGGAAGGCTCAAAACTCTCTGCTAAATGGTCATTCCAATGCTGGCTCAGCTCATAGTCTTCTGAAGGTTTCGACCCATTTTCAGACCCCGAGGCAGTGGCATCCAGGTCGGGTAATTGTCCTGTGGTGATGCTTTTTTCTCGCTGACGGCGACACCATTCCAAGACATCGCGAGTTGTCTGACCCGCTAGCGTCTCAGCGATAGAGTCAGGGAAGGGATATAACGCCTCGTCACTGTTGACCGATATTTCTGCCAATTCGTAAAGATTTTGCAGTCGCCGCGAGAGAATTTGCCTGACTTCATCTTCTGAACGCCGGGCACTAAGGCTTATGGGGGTCGGATCTAGCTCTAGACGATCGAGATGGGATTTTGGCAGGTGTTGTTTCAACAGATCGTAAAAGCTCTCTAGGCAGGAGAGCACGACGATGACGTTGGGAATCTCAGCTAGCGTAACGATGGTCTGAACAGCACGCCGGAAACGCTGACCAGCTTCATCCATACTGTGAATATCTTCGAGCTGGTCTAAGCAAACGACAAAGGCCCCGCCGGTAACTGCTTGAATCAGCAAGGCAAAAGACCGTAGCATCCGCAGGGGATCATCATCGTGATCGCGGCCGACTACCCCACCTAAAACTCTACTGTCGTAGGGGGTTAAGGGTTCGCACCGCAATAATTTAAGAACTTTAGCGCTGATAGCAGGCTGGCCAGGTTGCAGGTATAGCAGCGCCCGAATAACGTCGATATCAACCCCATTAAACTGTGGCAGGGCAATCACACGATCGGCGATTGGGTAGATTAAATCGATTAGCTCTTCCTGGGATAGATCGTCTTCTTTCAGGAGAGCAAGTTCATTAGGTGTAACGACGCCTGAGCTTTCGGCTAGGGCATTAGAGAACTCAATCAGTCCAGTTTTTGGCCCAAAGGGTTCGTAGTAAGGCTTATCGAAAGAATCGATGGTGTTCCTCAGCACATACCGAGCATAGTTCGACACCGCAGAGGTCATCTGCATGTAGCTAAAGAAGCCCTTCTGTTGTTCGTGGGTTTGATTGCGAAAAAACCGCATCAAATGAGTTTTACCCGCCCCCGACTCTCCCAGTAGCAATAGGATGCGGCCTGAATCGCTAGCGGCAGAACTATCGGCTCGATTTAGGAGCTGCTCGTAGGCTGAGCGGGCTTCTGGATGAATAGTGTCAACGTCGTATAGGTCTGGCTGCCAGATTTGGTGTTGGTGGGTGACGGCATGAAAAACATCTTAACGGGTGACAAGGGTACTCAACGTCATGCGGTACAGGGCTTTGAGACAATAAAGGGGACAAAAAATAGGGAGCCTCAGTGCAGCTCCCCTAAACCAATATGTTTCCTGCATCCTACCAAACCA
>NZ_JADEWX010000216.1 GCF_015207395.1 Nodosilinea sp. LEGE 07088 | reverse complement strand
CATCTGGGGCACCTCCCCCGACTCCATCGACACCGCCGAAGACCGGGAGCGCTTCGAGGCGATCTTGCGCGAGCTGGATATCAAACAACCCCCCAACGGCATGGCCCGCAGCTACAATGACGCCCTCCAGGTGGCCCAGCAGATCGACTACCCCGTCGTGGTGCGGCCCAGCTACGTGCTCGGGGGTCGGGCCATGGAAATCGTCTACTCCGACGCCGACCTGGAGCGCTACATGACCTACGCGGTGCTGGTCGAGCCCGACCACCCTATTCTCATCGACAAGTTTCTAGAGAATGCGATCGAGGTGGATGTGGATGCGATCGCCGACCACACCGGCCAGGTCGTCATCGGCGGCATTATGGAGCACATCGAACAGGCGGGCATTCACTCCGGCGATTCGGCCTGTTCGCTGCCCACCATGACCCTGCCCCCCGAGGCCCTGGCCACCATCCGCGACTGGACAAAAAAGCTGGCCAAGCGCCTCAGCGTCATCGGCCTGATGAATATTCAGTTTGCGGTCAAGGGCGACCAGGTCTACATCATCGAGGCCAACCCCCGCGCCTCACGCACGGTGCCCTTTGTGTCGAAGGCGATCGGCCACCCATTGGCCAAGCTAGCCGTACGGGTGATGTCGGGCAAAACCCTGGCCGAACTAGGCTTTACCGAAGAGGTAATTCCCCACCATATCTCGGTCAAAGAAGCGGTGCTGCCCTTCGATAAGTTTGCCGGCACCGACGCCCTCCTTGGCCCCGAAATGCGTTCCACTGGCGAAGTCATGGGCATCGATGCCGACTTTGGTAAAGCCTTTGCCAAGGCCGAACTGGGGGCCAACCAAAAGCTGCCGCTCACGGGCACCGTATTTATCTCCATGAACGATCGCGATAAGGTCGCCGTCATCCCCGTAGCCAAAGAGCTAGCCGAGATGGGCCTAAAGCTAATTGCCACCTCCGGCACCCGCGCCGCCCTGATGGATGAAGGGCTTGATGTAAACCTGATTCTCAAAGTCCACGAGGGCCGCCCCAACATCGAGGATGCGATCAAAAACAACGAAATTCAGCTGATCATCAACACCCCGGCAGGCAGCACTGCCCTAGAAGACGATCGCTCGATTCGCCGCACCGCCCTGGCCTATAAGGTGCCAATTATCACCACGATCGCGGGGGCTAAAGCAACGGCTTCTGCGATCCACTCCTTGCAGCAACATCCTCTCCAGGTCAAATCGCTCCAGGAGTATGTGGGAATGTAGAGTTGCAGAATGAAAGGGCTCTAAACCTGTGAATACTCTCCATGAAGAATGTTAGGCGTTTAACGGTGAAACATACAATGGCATCAAACCAATGGTTATACTGTACTTACAGTCGAGAGGTCTGGCCTTTTCGGATCGCGGAAGCTTGGTCTTCCCTTGACTGTTTTGAATATTAAAACCAACCCTATTGAATGTATCTACTGTACGTAGATGAATCTGGTACAACACACGACCCAAACCAGCAATATTTTGTACTTGCAGGGTTTTGTGTATTTGAACGCCAAGGGTTCTGGCTTGCCAACGAACTTGATCAAATTGCAGCTAAATTCGACCCGGCTGATCCTGCGAATGTAGAGTTGCATGGCAGTCCAATGTTTGGAGGTAGAGGGCAATGGAGACGTTACCCCAGAGAGTTTAGGCACTCAGCCATTGAAGATGCCCTTAAAGTTTTTCTACAATCTCATCCAAGCAATCGGTTATTCGCAAGCGTAATCAAGAAGACTGTGGTTTCCCCCAAGGACCCAGTTGAGGTTACATTTGAGCAACTCGCCAGCAGATTTGATCAATACCTTATGCGATTACATAGGAATAGCGATACTCATAGAGGGATTATCATTTTCGATAAATCCACTTACGAAACAACTATCCAAGCCTTAGCGACTGATTTCAGGACTATAGGATATACATGGGGCGTGATCAGGAATTTTTCAGAGGTGCCTCTCTTCTTAGACTCGAAAGCATCAAGGTTAATTCAACTAGCCGATTTAATCGCCTATGCTATTTTTCGGAACTTTGAAAAGGGTGATGATAAGTTCTTTTCTATAATTGAGCCTAGATTTGATTCAGAAGGTGGTATTGTCCATGGACTACATGTTTTGCAATAAGATGCAGATTGCTTTGGCTAAAGACTGACCAGAGCCTCGCCCCAGTTGAACCATCTGAGCAGGGTAGAGGCAGAGGAGACAATGGTATTGTTCGCTCTAATTGCGCGATCGCAGAGTTTTTCCCCTACCAATCACCAAACAGTCACAGAGAGTTTGGTGCCGACATCCACATTTAAGCGGCGGCGGTATGCTTATGGGCACCTCTACCCCCAGCGGCAGCTATGGAACGCAACCAGTTTCGCGTCGGCACCTTTAACCTCAACAACCTGATGCTGCCCGATCGCGAGTTTTACCAGGGCGAAACCTACTCCCAAGCACAGTATCTCAAAAAACTCACCTGGATTGGAGCCCAACTCGATCGCATGAAGGCAGACATCTGCGGCTTTCAAGAGGTGTTTCACCGGGGGGCGCTCAAGGAAGCGCTGCACCGCAGCGAATACCACCAGCAGCACGAGATTGTCATGGCCGAGGGGTTTGGCCGCGGGCCGGGGGTGGCGCTAGCGACCAATTTTCCGGTGTTGGGGCAGCGGGTCTACGACGAGTTTCCGGCTGAGAGCATTTTGGACTTAGACGGGGCCGAGATTCCCATGCGGCAGTTTTCGCACCCAGTGCTGGCGGTCGATCTGGCGCTGAGCGACACCATTCACTGCACTGTATTTGTGGTGCATCTGAAGTCGAAGCGACCGATGATGACCAACGGGGTCGATCGCAGCGACCCGGTAGAAATCGCCAAAGGCCACGCCCGATCGCTTATTCGCCGCACCGCCGAGGCCACGGCCCTACGGTTTTTGCTGATGGATGGGCTGCGCGATCGCAAGTATCCGGTCATTGTCATGGGCGATGTCAACGACAACCACACCGCCGTCACCACCCAGATTGTGGCCGGTACCCCCCCCTGGGAATGCTGGCCCTACCGCAAAAAAGCCCCGGTGTGGGATGTGCTGCTGTACCAGGTCAAAGACATTCAGGCCCGGCTGGGCTACGGCGACCACTACTATACCCACATTCACAACGGCCACTACGACAGCCTCGACCACATCATGGTGAGCGAAGAGTTTTCGGCCCAAAACCGCGATCGCATTGGCCGCGTCACCTACGTGTCGGTGTTTAACGATCACCTATTTGACCAGACCCTGCTAGAAGAAAACTTTGAGCCCTGGCAGTCAGACCATGGCCAGGTGGTCGCCACTATTGAGCTTAACCCGCCGCCCTCACCCTGGCCCCAGCTGGTGGCTTAGTGCGGTCAAAGGCGAGCCGTCAGTCATAGATACCGATCGCGCAGTTGGTTAAAGTTAATGGCTGAAACCCCAGCGGACTGAGCAGCCAAAAATAAATCTAAATCAGTGGTGAGAAGAACAACTTGATTGGTCAACGCTTCAAGCACTGCTGCATCGGTTAGGCCAAGGTGAATGAATTCCCAACGCCTGATAGCGGTAGTACTGGGAACATAAACCTCCAAACAATTGGAAATAAGCTTTTGAAAAGTTTCAAAAATCTGCCTTTTGGCTAGATTGTCAATGTAAGCGGCTAAATTAGATATCTCTGTCAATATGTTCGGCGTCACTCGTACTGCTGCATCTGAGATGATGTGGAGCAAGACATCATAATCTTGCGGAATAAAGGCGGTCAGGCGCTTGTGTCTGGCAATATAGTCTCGCGACGTTGCTCCCACAATCAACAAAACGAGAAGATTTGTGTCAACTAAAACTGTACGCACAGTCAAACTTTAATCTCACGGGATTTTACAGAGATCACGTCATCTTTATCATTAGAAATCCTCACAACTTTATAGGCTCTTCTGGCTGGCAGCGGCGGCACTTCTGGATTCGTGAAGGCTGTCAGAGGAGACTTTGCCGGATTATCCCACGGACGAGAAAACCCAATGGTGACAAGCCACTCATTGGCCTTTTCATCAAATTCAACTTCTTCTAACCTGATATTCGCGGGGCTTTCATCCGAAAAAAGCTCAAAGACATACTGCTTCGCCCGGGCAACGGCCTCTTTTACATTCACTGCGCTTTCCCCACTACGTCAGCAGGCTATGTTGAGAGTCTACAGGTCAGTATAGCGGTCTTAAGATCTGTCTTGTAGAGGTGTGTACCTGAGCTTTCAAGCCACTTGAGCCAACCAGACCACAAAATGTTGCTAGCCATAGTGCAAAAGCTCCCCTGGGTGCCACACTAAATAGTGACCATAGGCTTGCCCGGCGGATTGACAACTCAAAGGCGGGGGGCCTTGCTTGGAGGGTTCTATGACCGGTGCTGTGCTATCTCCTGTTGACTGGCCCACCCTGGAAGATGGGCTGCCGCTGTTGTCGGGTTGCGAGGCCGATATTGCAGCCGCCATGGCCAGCAATACGCCCATATTTTTGCCTCACACTAATCTGGCATTAGACGAAATTTCGGCGGGGTTTGCGATCGCTCTGCACATGCACCAGCCCACCATCCCCGCCGGGGCCACGGGCGAGCTGATCAACCATCTCCAGTACATGTTTGAGCACCCCTACGATGGGGACAACCACAATGCCGGCACCTTTGCCTACTGCTACGCTCGCCTGGGGGACTTCATCCCCGAGTTGGTAAACCAGGGCTGCAACCCTCGGGTCATGCTCGACTACTCAGGCACCCTGCTGTGGGGGCTGCAACAGATGGATCGCCAGGATATCTTGGATAAACTGCGCCGCCTGGCCTGCGACCCGGCCTACCAACCCCACGTCGAGTGGCTGGGCACCTGCTGGGGCCATGCGGTGGTGCCTTCGACCCCGGTGCCCGATCTCAAGCTGCACATTCGCGCCTGGCAGCATCACTTTGCCGCCCTATTCGGAATCGAGGCCCTGCGCCGGGTGCGGGGCTTTTCGCCGCCGGAGATGCACCTGCCCAACCACCCCGACCTGCTCTACGCCTTTGTTAAAACCCTCAAAGACTGCGGCTATCGCTGGCTGCTGGTGCAGGAACACACCGTAGAATCCCTCGATGGCCAGGGCCTATCGCAGCCCCACTTGCCCCACCGCCTGGTGGCCCGCAATGCTCAGGGCGAGGTTGAAGAGATTGTGGTACTGGTCAAAACCCAGGGGTCTGATACCAAGCTGGTGGGCCAGATGCAGCCCTACTGGGAAGCAAAAACCTTAGGCAAAGTTGTGCTCGGCCCCGCCACGGTGCCCCCGCTGGTCAGCCAGATCAGCGACGGCGAAAACGGCGGCGTAATGATGAATGAGTTCCCCAGCGCCTTCATGCGATCGTGGTACGAAATGCGCGATCACGGCAGTGGTCGCCGGGGTGTAGTGGGCTTTAACGGCACCGAATATCTGGAACTGTTGGCAGCGGCAGGATGCGGCCCTGAAACCTTCCCTCCCTGTCAGGCGGTGGGCCAGAGTCGGCTGTGGGCGGCAATGGGTGATGCCACCGGGCCGGAGGTCATGGCCACTGCGATCGCCGCTATTCGCACCGAAGATCAGAGCTTCTCCATGGAAGGGGGCTCCTGGACAAGCGATCGCAGCTGGGTGCAGGGCTACGACAACGTGCTCGACCCCATGCAGCGGTTGTCGGCTCAGTTCCACCAAACCATGAACCGCCAGCCTGAGCAGGGCGAAGCTCTAGAACGCCAACCCCGCTATCGCAACGCTCTGATCCACAACCTGCTGCTACAAACCAGCTGCTTTCGCTACTGGGGCCAGGGCACCTGGACGGGCTACGCTGAAGAAATCTACCTCCGGGGGCAGGCTATTCTCGCCCACGACTTTGCCTAGTGTTCAAGTATTGATTCAGACATCTTGCGATCGCCACTTATCCCTATGATGAAATCTGGCCTTTAGGGACATCAGGGTATGGACTATAAGCAAGAGCTGATCACGACTATCCACGACCTCGGCTACAATCCTGAGCGGCTGGAGCAGCGCCTGACTGAGCTGAGTCAAACTAACCCTACCGCCGTGCTGATTCCGTCGCTCTACGACGAGCTCCAACGCCCTGCCCTGGCCACTATTCGCGACCACCTCAGCCATTGCCCCTTTGTTAACAATGTCATCATTTGCCTCTACGCCGATACCTTTGAGCAGTATTGCCACGCCGTCCAGTTTTTCGAACCCCTACCCCAGCCCACCTTCGTGCTGTGGGAAAATGGCCCAGGCATTACCGGCATTCTGCAAACCCTCAAAGATAAAGGTCTAGACCTGCTGCGGTTTAAGGGTAAAGGGCGGGCCGTGTGGCTGGGGCTGGGGGTAGCCACGCTGCATGCCGCTGCGATCGCCCTCCACGATGCCGACATTGTTACCTATGATCGTGCCTACCCCCTCAAACTGCTGTACCCACTGCTCGAACAAGACTTTGGCATCGCCTTTAGCAAAGCCTACTACGCCCGAGTTGGGCATAACCCTCGCAGCCTCCACGGTCGCGTTACCCGACTATTTGTCACCCCACTCATCACCTCGTTGATGGAGCTATTCGGCTACAGCGACTACCTGCGCTACCTCGACGCCTATCGTTACCCCCTCTCTGGCGAATTTGCCCTCTCCAGGGATCTGGCCCTGACCACCCGCATCCCGGGGAACTGGGGGTTAGAAGTGGGGTTGCTGGCCGAAGTCTACCGCAATGTGGCCCTAAAGCGTATTGCCCAAATCGATCTGGGCATCTTCGAGCATAAGCACCAGTCCCTAGGCACTTCGACCAACTCAGGACTGCAAAAAATGTGTCGCGACATTCTGCAATCGGTGTTTCGTACCCTGACCGAAACCGAGCAAGTTGCCATTAGCGCCGACCACATTCGCGCTCTGCGGATCAAGTACCGCCGTGAGGCTCAAAATCTGGCCCGCCAGTACTTTGTCGATGCTCGCTTCAACGGCCTTGAGTACGATCGCCACAAAGAAGAAATGACCATTGAAACCTTTGAGCAGGTCATTTTAGAGGCTGGTAATCAGTACCTCGACGACCCCACCGGCACCCAAATCCCCGACTGGACCCGTGCCCTGGCCGTTATTCCCGACCTGCGTGAACAATTGCTCGATGCGATTCTCTCAGATATGGCCCAGGCCCGCTCGGCTCCAACCCCAGCGACCATGCCGCCGGGTGTTTTTGTCGCCGTGCCCGGCTAGACGATCGATCCCCAGAGCCTAGGAATCAGCGGTCATCAACTCTTCGCTACCATCACTTGCCTGGGTGCAGCTAGAGCAATGGTACAGTATGGCTAAAATCCCGGTTTCTTGGTCGCTGCCCTAACGGCATGACTGGCATTCTGGCCGAGAAACCGGGTTTCTGTACCGGCGTTCTAGGCAGATTTGTGCTGAGCGGCCTTGGGGACAGTCGGAATACTGCTATTGCGGCTACGAAGGGTGACATTAACACCCTCGCTAGACTGTTCAATCACCAACAGAGGCGTGGGCTTTGCCTTTTGATCCCAGTGCATATAGGCGATTCGGCCCTGAATGGTGGGTTGCCAGTGAACCTCTTCGGCATCGGGGCTCATAAAGTTTTCAATGCAGTCGATCAGCTGGCCAATTGTAGAGGAGGTGGCCTGGGTAGGCAGCTTAGCTAGCCTAATTTGAATGCGAAACAGCACCTGTTTCCTGCCTGTGGGGTTGTCTTGGAGACTGTACTCTACATCAAAGATTTCATCGACAGCCCGGGGCTTACTGGCAATGCCAATCAGACCTTCTTCGGCCTGACGTGGACGTAGGGCTACAGAAATTTTTTGCTTTACCTTAACCTTGAGCTGGTTGACGATGCTGGTGTGGAAATGCTCCTCATCCATGCGCATCCGCAGATAGTCGAGGTTACACTCGCGGGAGTGAATTAGGTCAGGGTTACGCTCCATCTTAGTGATGGTTTTAAGCGCCAGTTTGACCTTCTTTTGCATCTCCTTGTTTTTATAGGTTTCAAACTTGAGTTGCTTCATCAAGCGGCGGGTTTGCAGGTTTGAATACACCCCTAACCCCAGCAGCAATACCAACAGTCCGCCGGTCGATAGCATCCAGGGGTTATCCACTGGCAGACGACTGATGGTAGGGGTCTGCCCAAGGGTTGAATGCACGAGAACTGTAGAGGTTTTCATGGCTGGTGGAAAAAAATGGCTGAATAGGAGAACTAGCTTTCGACTATAGTGCCCTCCAAATAAGGTTGCCGTGCGGGTTGCGGCAGAATTCAGTAATTATCATGAGATCCTGTCGATCGCGGTGATGAGACCTCGGTGTTAACCCTAACTGCACCGGCGTCGGGTTCCCCTAGGACTGCCGTAGCGATCGCAATGACTTTGCTCTCATAGCAGAACTCCTAAGTAGGCAGTTGAGATTAAATGTAAGATAGCAGGGTAGCCAGAGTGCCCTCAAATGCCCGCCCCATTACGCATCATTTTGACCGAGGAAGAAGACCGCACGTTAAGTGAACTTCGGGAGGCTCAGACAGTTCCCTATCGGACGCGTGACCGAGCGCATAT